>MNIJ01000128.1 GCA_001919715.1 Acidobacteria bacterium 13_1_20CM_58_21 | reverse complement strand
CCTACTCCGCCGCTCTGGCGCATTTCTACCGCGGCAATCCCGGTGACGCCGAAATCGGCTCGTTCTATGCTCTTTCGCTGGTCTCCCTGGCCGAGGAAGACAGCGACACCACGGAAAACCTAGAGAAGGCTATCTCCCTTCTCGAAGGGCTGCTTCGGCAGCATCCGGACCACCCCGGTGTTGCGCACTACCTCATCCACGCCACCGATCGTCCCGAATTCGCAGCCCAAGGCCTTGACGCCGCCCGCCGTTATGCGGCCATCGCGCCGGACTCTGCTCACGCCCTGCACATGCCTGCGCATATCTTTGTGCGCCTCGGCCTGTGGCAGGATTCCATCACCTCGAATATTGCCGCCAATGCCGCTGGCGCGCATGCCGCGGAAATGCACCAGGCGGAATCTCACTATCAGACCCATGCCATGGACTTCCTGAGCTACTCCTACCTCCAGAGCGGCCAGGAAGCCAAAGCGCGCGAAGTCATCGAACACACCAACCACGTCGTTGGGGCAAGTGATGAAGTCAAGGCCGATCATCGCGCCTATCTTGCCGCGCGCACGGCGCTCGAATTGCACCGCTGGACAGAAGCAGCTGCTTTGGCGATTCCGGCGATACGCAAGAACTGGGAGGACACCACGTATTGGGCCCGCGCGATTGGCGCGGCGCGCAGCGGCGACGTGGCCGGCGCGGAATCGGACCTCAAGGAACTTACCGAGCTGGTGGCCGACCGCGAGAAGCGCTCGAAAAAGAGCGGCTACACGGTGTCTACAGAAAAAGCCACCGATTTACGCGAAGCCGAAGCCTGGCTGGCCTTCGCCAAGGGCAAGACCGAGGACGCTCTCGAGGAGCTGCGCGCCGCCGCCGACCGTCAGGACAAAAACGGCGGCGAATCCGTCGGCATTCCCGCGCGCGAAATGCTCGCGGACATGCTCATGGAAGTCAGGCGTCCCGCCGAAGCCCTCGCTCAATACCGGACGGTGCTGAAAAATTCACCGAACCGCTTTGACGGTCTTTTGGGCGCCGCGCGCTCCGCCCAGGCAAGCGGTGACGCCGGGAGCGCGCAATCCTTCTACGCCAAACTCACCCAGGTCTGTGACCCAAGTGCCGATCGAGTGGAACTCGCCGAGGCAAAAACCTATCTCGCCGAGAAATAGAACACCACTGTTTTGTGCGGAGACACCCGGCTCACTGAATCTTGTTGTGTTGCGCGTTGCCGCCCCAGGCGTACCAGCCGTCGGCGTCTTGGTTTCCCGTCTTCAGGCAAATCAGCCGCCCGTCGGAAGTCCCAGCATAGACGTTTCCTTTGGCCAAAACTGGTTGAAAGGCCATGGGGGCCTTCAGCGCATAAGAAAATCCGATACCGCCGTTGCTTTGCCGCACAGACACCAGATGGCCATCCGCGCTCGCGAGATAAAGATAATCGCGGCCCACGGCTGGCGGCGAAAAAACCTGCCCGCCCGCCGTACCAGGCAACCCCACAACTTCCGCCTGCCAGGTCTGACGCCCATCCGCCGCGCGCACGGAATTGATGTAGTTCCCCTGGGCATTCAGGATTTGTCCCTTGCTCACCGCCGCGCGCGAGCCCTGAAACGCCCAGGCCCCAACCACGGAATTCACACCGACAGCGTCGTTGGCTTCGGCCAGCTTTGCCGAGGACGGAGCCGCGCTGAAGCCCACCGAGGAATCCAGAGCATGCACCGCCACGGACGAAAGCGCCACACCGCCTCCGCTTCCCTGGTTGAGGTATTCGGCTTTGCTCTTGGCGATCAACTCCCGGTCGCGAGCGTTTCCATCTTTCGTGTCCACCCGCGCAAGCCCCTCTACCGTTTCTTTCCCCGCTAACGTCTTGCGCGTTTCATAGAGCTGCCCGTTGGCAATCACCGGCGCGCTGGTGGCCGCGTTTGCCTTTACCCACACCACCGAGCCGTCCCCGGCATCGAGGGCGTAGGAAGTCCCATTGAACGTCGTGAAATAGACCGTCCCGCCCGAGACGACAGGCGCGGTAATCACATCGCCGGAAATCTCCTGTTCCCAGATATGCCGGCCGGTGCTGAGTTCAGCGGCGAGCAGCCGGTGGCTGCCGCGCGGCGACGCTGGCCGGGGATGAAATTCCAAGGGCTTCTCGGGCCGCCCAGTGGCCGCCGGATGGGCCATGAACAGCACGCCCTTATCAATCGCCGGCTGGCTCATCAGCGGATCGCCCAGCCACTCCTGCCAAATCACACGTCCCCTTCTCTCCTCTACCACCACCAGCGTGCAGCTCTCGGTGTTAAAGGCCACCATTCCGTCTGCTACCACCGCAGCAGTCGGTCCGTCGTCGCCTGTTTGGATCTTCCAAATGACTCTTCCCGTCTCGGAGTCCAGCGCGTAAAACTCGTGCGAGCCGTAGCCGCCGCCGACAAAGAGCATCCCATCGGCGTAGGCCGGCGTGGCGATGGGCCGCCCGCCGGGGAGCCGCAGCACCCAGCCGCTCTTACCGTCGGGGGTGCCGAAGGAAGCGGCTTCGAAATCGCGGCTTGTCGCCGGGAGATTCACGTTCATGGCCTTGCTCAAATCGATTCGCAGCGCGCTCGTCTTGACAGGCCCGTCGCTAGCCCTGTCTGGGGCTGTCCGAGCGGTCTTTACCTCCGGCCGCGAATCCGGGGTAAGCAGTGCCGAAACAGCCAGAAGCAAGCCAACGCCGGCCGAAAGCCAGGCACTTGGGGAAGACATGGGAACCTCCAAAGGCGCAACGCGCTTATCATCAGCAGTCGCGCTTGGAGGTAGAACGACCTGGATCGAAATTCTTGCAGAGAGAATGGGAGCCGCAGACAAGCCGGCCATTGCGCTGGTCATGGCCGGCCCGTCCACCGCTCGGCTCCTGCTGTATCTAGAAATGAAAGCCGAGTTCCGCCGTGTAGCTGCGCGGCGTCACGAAGTGCGTTCCACTGAACGTCGACAGGAAGTTATAAAGCGCGGTCTTATTCGTCAGGTTGATGACCGTGAGGCGCAGGCTCCACTTGTAGTGGTCGCCATGGAAAAGGTCGTCATCTCCCACGCTGGCATCGAACAGGTGGCGTGGAGCGACTCGCGGAGGGTTGTGATCGTCATTCTCCGTTCCCGGAGCAGGTATCTTGAGCCGCGTCGAGCCGTACAGAGAGGGGTCGCACGTCACCAGTGGAGTGCTCAGTGTGGGGAAAACGCTCCCGCAGAAGAGACCAGCCTGGATCTGCTGGTCTGCGGAAAGCCCGGTGAGATCCACTGGCGTAGTGCTGTCCCCCGCAAAGGGAACGGCACCAGCCACCAGGCCGCTGTCATAGCGCCAGTTGAACGCCACCCAGGGGGCGCGTTTCCGCGGCTGGTATTGCACGTGCGTGGTCTGTTGAAAGCTTTGGTCGTGATCGATGCGGAAAACAGGTCCATCGCTGGTACCTAACCCGCCGACCTGGGGTTGAAAGTAGCGAGCGGAAGCATGGCCCATGACGGTCAATACCGTGACGCCATGGAAATTGGGCACGCTGACGCGCGCGTTGAACCCACTGATCTTCGAGTTGTGCCACCCAATCGGAAAGAAAATCGGCGTGTTCAGCAGGTCGCTGAAGTCGTAAGCGTTGTGGGTATACTTCCAGAGGTAATCACCGTCGACGACCAGGTATCTCCCGAACGCCTGCTGAAGTCCCGCATGGAATTCGTTGCGCTGCCCGGCGCGAATCGGCCCCGATGACCCGCCAAAGATAGCATCCAGGAAAGGATCACCCGTGACGCTGGCAACCACCAGGTTTTCGTTGAAGGGAGTCTCAAGGATGCGCGCGTAGGAAACGCGCATAACCGTATTGCTCCGCTTGATGTTGTAGGAAATCCCGGCACGCGGCTCGATTTGTGACTCTTTGGTGAGACCCCGATATAAGTCGCCGCGCACACCCACATTGAAGGACCAATTGCCCTTGGTAATCGTGTCTTGCAGATAGAGCGCGATCTCCCGAACGTCCCCTCGGCCGTGGAAACCGAATAGCGCGCTTTGTGGAGTGGCGCAGCCGTCCGTGGCAGCCGGCGTGGGCCTGGTCAGGTCAATGCAGCCCAGGATGGGGATGAACGGCGCCGCGACGGCATTGGCAACGGTGCCATCGTTCGGCTGAAGTCCGGCCCCCCCGCACTGTGCCGGGTCGGTGAGGCTGGTATCTCCGGATCCGAGCAAGTCCCCGGCGGCGTTGGCCACCAGACACGGCGAATTGATGGTCGGGTCCGTAAGGCCCAGGCTGAAGCCCTCGGTCAAAAGTGTGTGCTCGAAGGTCACGCCTATTTTCACGTTATGCATGCCTTGCACATGGGAAAGATCGCTGCGCAGACCCAGGTTGGTCAGCTTGCGCTGTTGAGTGGCAGTCTCGGAAAGGTCCGCCATGGGATTTGCGCTGGGGTAATAGTTGAACTGGTCGTGCCGTGCGAAAAAGGCGACATTGAGCAAGGTGCTGGTGCTGAACAAGTGGGTCCAAGTCGGCGCAATGTTGTAGGTCTTGATCTGTGCGCGCTGATCCTGGCCAGTTAGCGCCGCGTCGAAAGAATTCGGATTTTGGAACCAAGACCGCGTATAGGCGGCATTTAGATGCACAGAGTCTGCGTCGGTAAGCTGCAAGTCCACGCGGTCGAATAGGTTCTGCTCGTTGCCCTTGGCATGCATCACTTGGAATTCGGGGGGATCGAGGAAACGGCCGGCATTCAACGCATTCGCGGCGATGAAATTGCCCCACTTCGGACCGCCAAACGCTACGTCAAAGCCACCGTTCGCCGAGCCAAAGCTGCCGTAAGAGGCTTTCACGCTGCCCACCGGTTTTGTCTGGCCCAGGCCGGAACGCGTCGTCACCTTGATGACCAAACTCGTCTTGTCACCAAATTCGGCGGGCGGAGCGCCGGAGATGACTTCCAGCGATTGAATCGAATCGACCGGGATTTGATTGGAAAAGACCTTGCTGGTCTGATCCGTAATCGGTTGGCCATCGACCGAAAACGAGCTCTCCGCATGGTCGCCGATGGCGTGAACCAGGCCGTTCGAGTCCGCCACCGCCCCCGGTGCCGCCAGGGTCACAAGCGAGCTGACCGAAGATGACGAACTCTCCAGTGGGAGCCGGTCGAACAAGCCCCGGTCGATGTCGGTGTGAAAGGTGGATTCGTTTTCCACCAGATCCCTCGCTTCGACGGTCACGGTCTGTACCGCCGTCCCAACCTTCAAAGCGATTTGCATGGTCACCGGCACACCGGAGCGCACCTCCACGTCCTGCGTGTGGCTGGCAAATCCTCCCGCGGACACCACCAGGTGATAAGTATTGAAGGGGACGTTCGTGAACTTGAAGCTCCCGTCGCTTTCCGTGGTAATCTCCCGGTGAAGACCGCTCACGGCATAGGAGATTTCAACCGTCGCCCCGGCTACCACACCGCCAGACGCGTCTTTCACCACGCCTTCAATCGAGCCGGAGTTACCCGACTGGGCCTTAGTTGAAGCGGCCGCAAAAAACAACGCCAATCCAAACACCACGCTGATACTCAAACGCTTGAACATTATTTCTCCATCCCTTTCGAGGGTTACTTGTGTTTTGTGTGGATAGAGGCCGCCGGAAAAATGGCGGCGGCGCTAGCCTGCAGAGGGCCCAGCGCACGGGAATACAGTTCGAATCAGAGGAGAGATTAAACCGCAGGAGGAGCGCGACCTGCACGATGCAGTGAAAAGGAATCGCTTGGCGCCACATGCTGCGGCCGCGAAGAAAACAAGGTGACCGTCTGAGGCGTGCTGTCGAGGTCCACCCGGGTAGCCGCCAGCGCCGGCATGTGCAGCACCTGGCAGAGATGGCAGGCAGCATCAGGCCCGTTGGTATGCTGGTGGACGAGAGAGCCGCCCGCCGCAAAATACAGCAGCGCCACCGAAGCCAGCAACGCCACCGCGCGGCGCCCAATCGTTCCCCGGAAAATGGATATCCCCCAGTGCATAGGCGACATCTTAGCTTAGCACTTAGACGGACTTCTTAGCGCCTGGTTGCAATGAATTATTTCCATGTTACCGGCATGGACTGGCATCCCGTCCTAGGCCCGCCCACAGATACTTCAAGCGGTTTTCGCTGCGGAGAACCCTGGACGCACACCAATGGCGTCCTCCACGAGCGCCGGATTCTTTAGTTATTTCAAATAGGCTCTCACGATATCGATCAGTTCCTCGGCGGCCACGGCCTGAGGGGAATCTTTGGCGCGATCCGCGTCCAGGACATGGAACCAGATATGGCCCTCTAGCAGTTCGGCCATCAAGCCATTCAGCGCTCCTCGGCAAGCCGCCACCAGTTGAAGCACATCGGTGCATTCGTGGTCTTCCTTCAGCGATCGTTCCACGGCCTCGACTTGTCCGCGGATTCGACGAACCCGGATCAAGAGCTTTTCTTTGTCCGTCGCCGTGTGCGCCATGAGCCGCTCCATATACTATATCCCAGTATAGTATATAATCCAACAAAAATCCAACTTTACACGCTTGACCCAGCAACTTTTCTTGCCTAAGCTCCGTCTCACCAGTTACATGCAAGTTGCTTCGCGGCAAAGGTGCCTCCTGATCTTACTCTTCGGCGCTGTTTTTCTGGCGTCGCAGCTTCATTATTGTTGTGAGCTCACAGTAACGCCATCGGCATCGCACCTTTGTCCGCTGTGCTCGACGGCGGGTTCCGTGGTCGCCACGCAGTCGCCGGCGCTTGCCATGGTGCCGGTCACCAACCGGCTCGAACTCGTTCCTTTGGTCATCTCGGCTTCCTCAGAGGTTCCGCCCGCCGCCTCTCCGCGCGCGCCTCCCGCCCTGTAGTTTTCTGCGTTTCTCCCTTGCCCGTCTCCACTTTTCTTGCAACTAGGGCTCAATTTCGCAGAACTATAGGAGCAATGTCATGAAACGATTCGCTGCTTTATCCGCCTTGCTGCTTTTCTACTCATTTGCGCATGCGCAGGACGCGCCGGCGGTAGTGGTTAAGCGCGACGTCTCCCCCGCAAACACGGAAGACGCCCGCATGAAAATACTCGAACAACAAGTGCGCACACTCGCCGGAGAAGTTGCCATCCTGCGCAGCGAGCTAGCAGAACTTCGCGAAACGAAATCACCGGAACGTTCTTCCGGCCCGCAAGTTCTGCTAGCCTCCGCGCGCCCCGAGCCGGGTATGCTGTCCCCCTCTCCTCAGCCGGCAGCGGCCCAGGTGGTGCAAACGCAGACTTTCGGGGGCGCCTCCGGCAACGCCAAACTCCTCAATCCGGATATCAGCCTGATCGGCGATTTCATCGGCACGGCCGGACGCAACAACGTTTCTCCGTCACCTTCGCTCGAGATGCACGAATCGGAAGTAGGTTTGCAAGCCATCATCGATCCTTACGCCCGCGCCGATGCCTTCGTCTCTTTCGGCGAGACGGGCGTAAACGTCGAAGAGGCTTACGTCACCTTCACGTCGCTCCCCGCGGGACTGCTGCTCAAGGTCGGTAAGAAGCGTGCTGACTTTGGGAAGGTCAACACCATTCACAATCACGCGCTGCCGTTCATTGACCGGCCGCTGGTCACCAACAATTTAGTCGGCGGCGAGGACGGCATCGACGACGCCGGCTTCTTCCTCTCGCGTTTTCTGCCCGCGCCTAAGAACTGGTTCCTCGAAGGGAGCGCGGAAGTATTACGCGGTGATTCTGCCGAGGTGTTCCAGGCCAGCCGCCGCCAGGACGTCAGCGTGGTCGGCCACCTCCGCGCGTACCGGGATTTGACCGAATCGACTAACCTCGATTTCGGCCTCTCCTACGCTCGCGGCCACAACAACAACGGCTCGAACTTCCTAACCAATCTCTACAGCGGAGACGCGACGCTCCGCTGGAAACCGCTGCGCCGCGCTATCTACAATTCCTTTTTGTTCCGTACCGAGCTGGTCTGGAGCGCGCGCGACCAGTTTTCTGCTGCGCTCCCGAGTCTTCTTCAGACAGAACACGCCTTTGGCATGTACTCCTCGGCGGAATACCGCGTAAATCGCCGTTGGACCGTCGGCGGACGGTTCGACCGCAGCGGCCACGCCACCGATGCCCGCCTGACGGACTCCGGCGTTTCCGGTATCCTGACATATTGGCCGAGCGAGTTTAGCCAGATCCGCGGGCAGTACCGCTTCGGGCATTTGGCGACTACTCCAACGGATTTCTCAAATGCCAATGAATTTCTTTTCCAGTTTCTTTTTGTGATGGGCGCGCACGGTGCTCACCCGTTTTAGGCAGCTCCAGGAGAATTCGATGCCCCGCTTATTGACAAAAACTCGTTTCATCACCATCGCCGCGTCCGTGGCCCTCGTGTTTGCGCTGCTCGATCCCCTCATGGGCAGCGCGGACAGCAAGATTCGTATCATGACCGCTACGACCGACTTGGCCTCCCTGGCGCAGGAAATTGGCGGGGACAAAGTGGATGTCGAATCCGTCGCTCGTGGCTATCAGGACCCTCACTTTGTCGATCCCAAGCCGAGCTTTCTTCTGAAGCTCTCCAAGGCCGAGCTGCTCATTGTCGTCGGGCTTGAACTCGAGATTGGCTGGCTGCCGCCGCTCATCACGCAATCCAGTAATCCGAGGATTCAAGTCGGTGCGCCGGGTTATTTCGACGCTTCCCGGTTTGCAAGAATCCTGGAACTCCCTACCGGCCAAGTGACCCGCGCCGAAGGCGACGTTCATCCGCTGGGGAACCCGCACTACTGGTTGGACCCGGATAACGCCTTGCGCATCGCCAAGGGCATCCAGAACAAGATCAGCGAGATGCGCCCCAACGATGCCGCCTATTTTGCCGAGCGCTATGATGCTTTCGCCCAGCGGCTCAAGCAATCCGACCAGCAATGGCAGGCGCAGATGAAACCCTACGCCGGCCGCAAGGTCGTAACTTATCACCGTTCTTGGCCGAATTTCGCCGAACATTTCGGCCTCAACGTCGTCGGCTACGTCGAGCCGCGTCCCGGCATTCCCCCGAGCCCCCAGCACACCGTAGAATTGATCGGGCAGATGAAGCGCGACGCTGTGAAGGTCATCATGGTCGAGCCGTACTTTGACTTGAAGACGCCTAATTCCATCGCACGCGATACCGGTGCGGTGGTGGTCGTGCTGATGCCTTCGGTCGGCGGCGAAAAAGAGATCACCGACTACTTCAAGTTGTTCGACTACGATATCGCGAAGCTCAAGAAGGCCCTTGACGAGACGCACTAGGAGAGTATTCGATGGAGATTCTTCCGTTTCTGATTTTGCCCTTCTTGGCAAGCCTGATTCTGACCGGCATCCATTCCTACCTCGGCGTGCACGTCGTCGAGCGGGGCGTCATCTTCGTGGACCTCGCTCTCGCACAGATCGCCGCGTTAGGCGCCATCGTAGCCATTATCGCGGGGATGGATCCGCACGGCCGCGGTTCCTACTGGATCAGTCTGGCCTTCACCTTTCTCGGCGCTGCCATTTTCGCCTTTGCGCGCACTCGCCGCGGCCATATCCCCCAGGAAGCCTTTATCGGCATCGCCTATGCCGTTGCTTCTGCTATGGCCATTCTGCTGATGAGCAAAGCCACCGGGGAGACCGAGCATCTGAAGGATATGCTGGTCGGAAATATTCTCGCCGTCTCCCGGCCCGAGGTGATCAAAACCGCATTGCTCTACAGCGGTGTGGGTCTGTTTCACTTCATATTCCGCAAGAAATTCCTGCTCATCTCCATGAACCACAACAAGGCCGAGCAACTCGGCTATAACGTGCGCTTCTGGGATTTTCTTTTCTATGCCTCTTTCGGATTTGTGGTCACTTCCTCGGTGGCCATTGCAGGTGTTCTGCTGGTTTTCTGCTATCTGATTGTGCCCAGCGTCGGCGCCATGCTCTTCGCCGACCGCATCGGTCCGCGCCTGGCCATCGGTTGGACCATGGGTACCCTGGTCTCCGCGCTGGGCGTGTATCTCAGCGTCCAGCTCGACACGCCAACCGGCGCCACCATCGTGGTGACCTTCGGCGGCGTTCTCATTGTCATGTTTCTATTGCATCTGGTCCTGCATCACGGTCGCGCCGCCCGCGAACTAAAAGGTGGCACTTCCGCTCACCGCGAATTCGAAGCTGCCACGTCCTCCACGCGGGAAGTGTAGTTTCTATCGTCCACGCGCGCGCCGGCCCGTCCCGACCAGCTCGACCATCTCCCTATTGTTTCGGCGGCTGCGCCGTGGGCGGCAAAATCCCATTCAACCGCAAATAAATCGCTTCCGTCGCATAGTGGTCGGTCCAGCTTCCACCCAGAGCTACCAGCGCCCCTCCCCGCGAGATCGGGCGATTGCCAAACAGCATGAGTTGCTCTCCCAGTTTCGAATCGTCCACGTTCGCCAGCGCTGTCGAGCAAAACGCAAACGAATCCTTCATCATCGCCACCAGCTTGTCCTTGGGATCCGACTCCGCAATCTTCGCGTCCGGCGCCGCCTGCCCGGAAATCTTCGCGCAGAAGGTATTGTTGGACTGCGCGATGTGCATCACCAGGTGCCCGAACGAATTCATCTCCGGCGAAGGCTTGAAGCCGTATTTCTCCGCCGGCATGGCTTCGGCCGCCGCCACCATATTTTTCTGGTAGCGCGCCACTCCCGCCTTCACGAACGCGCTCACCGGATTCGCTACCGGCGTCATGTCCGGCGGCGCAGTGGCCGCTGGCGCCGCCTGCCGGGCGGCCCCAACTCCTGGCCACATCACCATCGCCATGGCCGTTACCCACACGGCCCGGGCCATCCAACGCAGTCGAGATTTCATCGCCTTCCTCCTCCCCCAGACTCGCCCGGAAGCATACCCTCGTCGCACTTCTCGGAACAAGTATCAAAACGTCGCCCCGCTCTCCTGTCCTGGAGCTATTTCAGAAACGTTTTTCTCCCCGCCCCGACTCTACCTATAGCTATCTATAGGAGCGCTATCCAAGTACGGCACCGACCAATTACGCATGGCTTTCTTCCGGCAGCTTCTCGCCAGAATCAACACCGTGCCTGGCGTCCGCTCCGCCAGCATGGAAAGCTTTCCTCCGCTCACCGGGCTGGGCGCGGCCACCGCCGTCCATCTTCTCAGCCAGCCGCCGCTCGCGCTCTCCGATCTTCCGGTGGCCAACGTCGGCGTTGTCGGGCCAGACTATTTCGCCGCCATGAATATTCCCCTGCGCGCCCGGCCGGC
Organism: Acidobacteria bacterium 13_1_20CM_58_21; assembly: GCA_001919715.1. Classification (GTDB taxonomy): domain Bacteria; phylum Acidobacteriota; class Terriglobia; order Acidiferrales; family UBA7541; genus Acidiferrum. The sequence goes on along the minus strand of MNIJ01000128.1, from coordinate 11,914 downwards.
TCTTCAACGCCGAAGAGCTGGCGGAAGAAAAGCACGTCACCATCATCAATCAGATTTTCGCCGACAAATATCTCCGCGGGGTCAACCCCCTCGGCCAGAAAGCCGCCATCTACATGAAGAGTCTTGCGGAGAATGAGATCCAGCCGTCGGAAATCATCGGCGTGGTTGGCGACGTCCACCAGATGGGACTCGACACTGCTCCCGAACCTACCGTCTATTGGCCGCACCCCGAACTGGTTATGTCCGGAATGACCATTCTGGTGCGCGCATCAAACGATCCGTTAGCAATCGTGTCTCGAGCGCGCAACGAACTTCAGCACATCGATCCGGAACTGCCCATGGCCGGCGTGGCCACCATGGACCAGCTTGTGGCGGACTCCCTGTCGCGCTCGCGGTTCACCATGCTTCTTCTCGGTATCTTTGCCGTTGTCGCTGTAGTGCCTGCGTCGGTCGGCCTGTATGGCTTGATCGCCTACAGCGTCACGCAGCGCACCCAAGAACTCGGCATTCGCATCGCGCTGGGCGCCCAGCGCCGCGATGTCTTGCGACTCGTCCTGGGTCAGGGAACGCGGCTCACGCTACTGGGCGTGGCCGTCGGCGTTCTCGCCGCCCTGGCCTTCTCGCGGCTCTTATCCACACTGCTGTTCGGCGTAAGCGCCACGGACCCGCTTACTTTCGCCGGAGTCGCCGCCGTGCTGGCGTTGGTCGCTCTGATGGCATGCTTCATCCCCGCGCGCCGCGCCACTCGCGTCGATCCCATCGTGGCCCTGCGCTACGAATAACTGATGTTCTTCGAACCATGAAAGAAGTGTCAGAGGGTTGCTGAACTCTAGGGTGTAGGCCTTCTTTCTAAGGAATAGCCGTGGCAATTCCCCTGCCTAGCGCCGGCATGAGGGCCCGCCCTTAGTTAGGCGAGATTCAACAGCGTTTTTTCAATCAGCCCCACCGTCCCCTGGTAAGCGTCGCCCGGGCTGTCCCATTCCATCGAAAAGTAACCTTTGTACCCGTGCTGTTTCGCGATCCCAAACGTTTTGGGAAGATCCACGTGCGCGATTTTGTCCTTCCTCGCGCCTACTTCCGTTTCCTTCACATGCGAGATGTTGTACGCGTGTCCGAACATTTCTTCGATGCCCTTGTAGGCGTACTCCTCCTGGTAGGCTGCCAGCGTATTCGCGAAGTCTGGCAGCGCATGCAGCCATGGGCTGTTCACTTTTTCGATGACGCTGACTAGGAAGAACGGATCTTCGCTGACCGCATTGTCGTTCTCCAGATTTACAACTACATTCCGCGCGGCGCCATACTCCGCCACGCGCTTCAGACTCTCCGCGGTTCGTTCCATGTTCGGCTTGGAATCCTTGGCCTGCGGAATGTTTGTCCGCACGCTCGGTGAACCGATGGCCGTCGCCGCATCGAGCCATCGCTTGCTGAACGCCATGGCGCGCTCCCGCTCCGCGCCGTCCGCCGCATAGGGGCTGTGCTCGCCGTCCACGGCAATGTTCACGATCGCTCCGCCCACCTGTGCCACGGCCACACGCAGCTCCTCCAGGTAGCCCTGGTCCAGCGAGCGAAAATGCGCGCTCCAGGGCTCGATCTTCTTGATGTTGAATTTGGCGCTGACGTCGGCCGCGAACTCCTTCAACTCCATCTTCCCGCCGCCGGGTTTATCCTCGCGCCCGGCGATGAAATCTCGGAACGGATACGAGGCCACGGCAATGCGCTCCCGCGCCGCCGCCGGAAAGCGCATGCTGGGTCCGGCATCCACCGCCCGTGCCGTTTCTACCCCCGCAAATAGCCCGGGCCACTCCCCCGCCGAAACAACTGCCGCTGAACCAGCCGCCTGCGCCAGAAATCGTCTTCGCGTGGTGTGCGTCAAAACCGCGCCAGTCTAGCAGACTGGACCGCCCACCCAGAAGCAAAAGCATATCCGTCCGCTCTTGCTGGCCTTCGACCTGCGCTCATCTCTTTACCAACAAAACGCAGTAACTATCATCCGGCCAGTCATTCACTATTTTCTCGACCTCGAACCCCGCTGCACGCAGCTCCTCGATCACCAACTTCTGCGCTATGCCGTGCCCGCCCCGGTTGCTCGGAACTCCTTCGACAGGTTCCAGCCCCGAGCGTGGAGCGAAATCGATAATCGCCAGCCGCCCTCCGGGCTTCAGCGACCGCGCCAGGTTTCGATCGAACTCCACCGGCTTGGTCAGGTGATGGTACACACGCCTCAGAAAAATCGCGTCACAACATCCGCTAGGCAGATTTGTATCCGCTTCTTTGCTCTCGACCACGGTCACGTTCTCCAGCTTGCGCTTGGCAACCTCGCCCTCTAACTCCTCAAGCTTCTTTCGATCAATTTCCGTGGCATACACTTTTCCCGATGCGCCCACACGTTCCACGGCCGCCAAAGTGTACTTCCCGTCTCCGGCGCCAATATCCGCCGCAATCGTCCCCGGCTTCCATTCCATCAAAGCCGCCAGCCGCTTGACCTCATCTGCCGCGTTTCCGTGAACGCACGCAACAAATATCGCGCTCAAGGCGCACACGAGACCCAGCCGCTCGACCAGCGTCCGGCTCGAAGAATGGCCTTGGTGTAGTCTCCTCAAAACGGCGCCAGTCTAGCAGACTCGGGGCCGCAATTTGTCCCACTTCTTTTTGGGGACGACAAAAACTGTTGGTGTGTCTGTTTATAACTCCCGCGGATCACCCCGCAAAGACACTGGCACTCATGTGATAATCCCGTCTCTATTGAATATGTCTCCTTGGGTAGGGATCTTGGTGTCCGGGGCTGGGCCTCCCCAAGCTCAAGCGCGCCTCATTCCAGCCCAGCCGCGTATAATGTGCGCTCCGCTTTAGGAGAGCACCCCATGAACTATCGCCGCTTCGGCCGCACGGGATGGAACGTCAGTGAAATCGGATACGGAATGTGGGGACTCGCCGGCTGGACCGGCTCCAACGACGCCGAATCGCTCGACTCCCTCGAACGTGCCGTCGATCTCGGCTGCAATTTCTTTGATACTGCCTGGGCCTACGGCGACGGCCGCAGCGAACAAATCCTCGGAAAAGTCCTCCAGAGCAACGGCGGCCAGAAACTTTACGTGGCCACAAAAATTCCGCCCAAAAACCTCAAATGGCCCAGCCGCCGCGATTTTACCCTCGACGATTGCTATCCGCCGGAGCACATCGAAGCATACGTCAACAAGAGCCTTGCCAATCTCGGCGTCGATAAACTCGACCTCATCCAGTTTCACACCTGGGAAGACCGCTGGCTCAACGATGAACGCCTTCCGCGCGCCGTGGAAAAGTTGCGCGTCAGCGGCAAAGCCGAAGCCGTGGGAGTCAGCGTCAATCGCTGGGAGCCGGCTAACGGCATTCGCGCTGTGCTGGAAGGCGTCGCCGACGCCGTCCAAGTCATCTACAACATCTTCGACCAGAATCCCGAAGACGCGCTTTTCCCCATCTGCCGTATGAAAGATGTCGCCGTGATCGCTCGCGTACCGTTCGACGAGGGCACACTCACCGGCACGCTCACCATCAATAGCACCTGGCCAAAGGGCGATTGGCGCAACACGTATTTCGTCCCGGAAAATCTGAAAAGCAGCTTGGCCCACGCTGAAGCGCTCAAGCCGCTCGTTCCCGCGGGTAACTCCATGGCGCAGATGGCGCTGCGCTTCATCCTCAACAATCCCGACGTCAGCACCGTCATTCCGGGGATGCGCAAGCGATCGAACGTCGAAGCCAACATCGCCGCCAGCACCCAGGGCCCGCTTCCGGCCGCTCTCCACAAACAGCTCCGTACCCACCGCTGGGACCGCAACCCCACCAGCTGGAGCCAGTAAGCATGGCCGCGTACCACCACTTCGAAGAGTTAGGCGGAAGTCTTCATCCGAAGATTAAGTTCTACGCAGTTTGTTTCAAAGCCCGTTCGACGAGCGTCAGGCAGCGCTCGGCTTGTTCGCGCAGCAACTCTTCATGATCGCCGCGATCCCGCTGCATATTGTGGAGCTCGTCGGCAATCGCCAGCGCCGCCAGCACCGCAACCTTCAGGGTGTCTACGGTCTTAGTCACATCGGCAATCTCATGCATCTTATCGTCAACGTACTTGGCGAGCTTCTGGACATACTTGCCATCCAGTTCCCCTTGGATGGAGTACGATTGCCCGAAAATCTGCACTTTTACTGGCGCGCTCATGGTTCTTCTATGCCTGACGATAACATAAACAGCGCGCATCCAGCATGTCGCCTAGCGCCCCGGTCTTCAAGGAAGCCTACCTATGCCGATAAGTCGAGACTCAACTCGCGCGGAGTTGCGCGCCGAGGTGCGTTTCGAGAGCGGCGCGAATTCTGCCGCTGAAATCACTGATCTGCGCGTCGGTCAGAGTCGCTTCGCGGCTCTGAAGAATGACGCGCACCAGCAGCGAGTATTTTCCGGCAGGGACATTTTTGCCGCGGAAAAGATCCGTCGCCTCGATCCCATGGATTTCGCCGATCCCCAGCGATTGAATGGTTTCGGTCACATCGGAAAACTTCGTGCCGTCGGCCAGCAGCAATGAGAAATCGCGCTCGACAGCGGGAAACCGCGGCACCGGCTCATAGCGGCGCGCTTCCTTTGCCGCTTGCATGGCCGCATAAACCGGGTCGAGCTCCAATTCAGCCAGAAAAACATCCTGACGAAGCTTCAATTTGTCCGCGATGCGTCGCGCAAGTTGGCCCGCAACTCCGAAAGATGTCCTAGAAATTGGATCATCGGCAATTGCGCCAATGTTTCCCGAGCGGCCGGCATGCAGCCAGCTCGGCCCGCCGTCACTCCAGGTAAACCGCGCAGCCAGAGCGCCGATGGTGTCGAGGTCTCCTTTGAGGTCGGCAAAGGAAAAATCGCAGGCGGTATCGTAAAGACCTTTTTCGCGGGCTGCACCGGTCGCGCCGATCGTCAGCACGCGTGTCTCCACCGGATTGCTTCCGTGTAAACGGTAGTGGCGGCCGATTTCGAAGAACCGGGCATTGCGCTGACCGTGATTTAGATTCCATTCGAGCGCCGCCGCCATGGTCACCGCGCCCGTGGAGCGCAGCACGCTGGCTTCCTCCGAGAGCGGATTCGACAGATGCGCGGGGGTTATTCCTGCGGGCCTGAAGAGCGCGTCGCGTTCTTCCCGGACATGCGGAATGGTCAGAATTTCGCGGTAGCCGAGACCGATCAGGCATTCGCGCAGGCGTGTTTCCGCTTCGTAGTGCGGAAGCCGCGCCGCGCCTTGCCGTGCCGGGGGCAAACGCGGCGGGAATTTATCCAGGCCGTAAATGCGCGCGATTTCTTCGATCAGATCAATTTCACGCTCGACTTCGGCGCGCCAGGATGGCGGCGTCGATTCCCACGCCGCGAGGAGCGAGCCTTCCGCGCCGCGGTTTTGGTCGACGCGAACGGGCGCGAAACCCAGCGCCCCGAGACTGGCTTCAATTTCCTTGTCGGGAACGTCCGCCCCCATGACCCGAAGAATTTCCGAGCGCGTCACACGGATTTTTTGCGGCGCGCGCTTTCCGGGGTAAATGTCAACAACACCAGCGAGCAACTCGCCGCCGGCAAGCTGCAGAATCAATTCAGCAGCGCGTCGAGAGGCCAGCTCGGCCATTTCCGGATCGGCACCGCGGCCAAACCGCGTGGAAGCTTCGGTGTGCAATTTCAGAAAACGCGCAGCGCGGCGAATCGCGACCGGTTCAAACCACGCGCACTCAATCAAAACATTTTTGGTGGAAAACGAAATTTCCGTTTCTGCTCCACCCATAATTCCGCCGATGCCGATGGCGTGGGAGCCGTCTCCATCGCTGATCAGGCAGATGTCGGAATCGAACTGCCGCTCGATGCCGTCCAGCGTTCTCATGTGCTCGCCGTGCTTGGCGCGGCGCACAACAATTTTGTGATCGCGAACTTTGTCGTAATCGAAAGTATGCAGCGCGTGGCCGAGTTCGAGCATCACGAAGTTGGAAATATCCACGACATTGCTGATGCTGGCGACGCCGGAGGCTTCCAGGCGGTCTCTCAGCCATTTTGGGGATGGCTGGATCTTCACGTTTCGAATGACGCGGGCGGTGAAGCGGCCGCAGAGTTCCGGAGATTGAATTTCGACTCTTATGGCGTCGCTGGCTTTCGCCGCACCCTCGGCCGGCTTGGGCGCAACGTGCTTCAGGGACAGCCGGTAGATGGCGGCGACTTCGCGGGCGATTCCCAAGTGTCCAAGGCAGTCGGGGCGATTCGAACTGACTTCGGCTTCGATCACTGCGCCGTGCGCGCCGTTCTCCACCCCGCCGATGTTAGTGCCGGAAAGGGCCAGGCGCGAGGCCAGCTCCTGGGGCGTGGCAGTCACGTCGACAAAATCTTTCAGCCAGTTGTAGACGACCTTCATGCCTCAGTCCCCTTCCGCCCGCAGCTGTCCGCAATAGATGCGCGTGAAGTATTCCATGCGTACCCTGCCGTCTTGTTGATGCTGGCGAAAAACCCGTTCGAGCTCGGCCATCATGGGCGCGTAGTGCGGATGATCTTCGGTAGGAGCGAAGGAGCTGCTGCCGAGACGCCCGCGGAATCCCTCCCAATCCAGAATCTGGTGGTTCGGCAAATCGCGCGCGGTCGAAACACGGCCATCAAAGAAACTGCGAATAGCAACGCCCTCCGGATAGGAATCCTTGACCCTCTGGTAGTCAATGCCGAACCGCTCAAGCACGCCTTCGTACTCGCGGGTGAGCGGCGCTTCTTCCATGCGGCGGTCATTCCAGAGGACCACCACCCACCCGCCGGGCTTAAGGATGCGTCGAAATTCGCGGCGCGCGGCTTGCCGTTCGAACCAGTGAAAAGCCTGGCCGGCGGTGACGAAATCGACGCTGGCGTCGCCGAGCGTGGTGGCTTCGGCGGAGCCGGGAACGCTCGTGAATTTCTCGAAGCGGTGCAGGAATTCTTCGCCGGCTTCACGCATTTGCCGATTCGGCTCGACGCCGAAAACGCGATGGCCGTTTTTGAGGAAGAGTTGGCTAAGCAGGCCCGTCCCGGAGCCCATGTCCGCGATGACATGGTCGGCGCGCAGCCCGCACTCGAGGCGCAAGAGATCAAGCACCGCCGGGGGATAGCCGGGACGGTAGCGGAGGTAGTCCGCGACGCGATTCGAAAAGCGTTGTTTGGCGTCGGCCAACGTCATGGTGTTCAAAACCAATTCCTCGGGGGCCGCACCGACGGGCTCCCGATCGTAAATTCCGTCCGCTTCCTACGGGAACTGGCCGAGGAAGCGCACGTCGTTCTGGAAAAAAACCTGAATATCATCGATTCCGTATTTCAACATGGCCAGGCGGTCGATGCCGACGCCGAAGGCGAAGCCGCTGACTTTCTTCGCGTCGTAGTTCACAAAGCCGTAGACCGCGGGATCGACCATGCCCGCGCCAAAGAGTTCGATCCAGGCCGCGCCCTTGCACTTTGAACAGGTTCCGCCGCCGGCGGCGGTTCCCGTTCCGCCGCAGAAAGGGCAGGAAACGTCGAATTCGACGGAGGGTTCGGTAAACGGGAAATAGCTGGGTCGGAAGCGCGTTGTCACCTGGGGACCAAAAAACTGTTTGACGAAATATTCGATGGTGCCGGTGAAGTCGCAGAAGGTGATGTCCGTGTCCACGGCCAGGCCTTCGACTTGATGAAAGATGAAGGAGTGAGTCGCGTCGGGATTGTCGCGGCGATAAACTTTGCCGGGAACGATGACGCGAACAGGTGGCTTTTGCCTTTCCATAGTGCGGATCTGCATGGGCGAAGTGTGGGTGCGAAGAAGCAGCGGGCCGGGGGCGCCCTTCGGCAAGTCGAGATAAAAGGTGTCCATGTCGTCGCGGACGGGATGAAATTCGGGAATGTTGAGGGCCTCGAAATTGTAGTAGGGCGTTTCGATTTCCGGGCCTTCGACCACGGAGAACCCGATGGAGAAGAAAATGTCTTCGATGGCCTGGAAGACCTGGCGGATCAAGTGGTGCGAACCGACCGGGCGGATGACCCCGGGGAGAGAGAGGTCGGTGCGTTCACGCGCGAGCGCGGATTCTTCGGCGCCGCACTCGATGGCCGCGCGGCGCTCTTCGACTTGAGACTCCACGTGCGCACGCAGTGCGTTTAGCGCGGCGCCGACGGCGGGCTTTGATTCGGGCGCCGCAGGCTTGAGCCAGTTGCCCGTAATTTGGGTAAGGACGCCGGATTTGCGGCCCAACCAGGTGTCACGAAACCGTTTCCAGCCCGCTTCGTCGTGAACTTCCAGGAGTTGAGCATCGAAATGCGCGCGAAGTTCGGCGAAGCGGGCGGCCACCTCGGAGGCCTGGGTGAGGCCCAGAGCCGAGAGAGTCTTGTCGAGACCGGGGTCTGAAGTTGGCATGATCGCGAGATAGATTACACCCTAGCGACCGCCGCGGCGGGTGCTAGAAAATCGCCGGCCAGGACGCCGGCGCTAGGAGGCAAATTAGGATGCCTTCTTCTTGGCTTGCGGCGGGGCGGCGGCTTTCGCGGTCGCCACCAGTGAAGTGAATGCCGCGGCATCCTTCACCGCGATATCTGCGAGGACCTTACGGTCCAGCGCCACGCCGGCAGCCTTAAGGCCGTGAATCAACTGGCCGTAGGTCAAGCCGTTCTGGCGCGCGGCGGCGCCCACGCGCTGAATCCACAGGCGGCGGTACTGGCGCTTTTTGACGCGGCGGTCGCGCTTGGCGTAACGGTCGGCGCGATTCGCGGCTTCCTGCGCGGATTGGTACAGCTTGCTCTTGGTGAGGAAAAAGCCTTTTGTCCTCCTGAGGTACTTCTTGCGCCGTGCACGGCGTTTGGTGCCGCGTTTTACGCGAGCCATGGGATTCTCCTTTTGTCCAAGCCAACCATTGCGGAGTTTCCTTCTGACGGGTCCAAGACCCGCCACGACCAAGAAAGAAACTCAGTCTGGCCAAAACTGCGGGGCCATGCGCTTGCGGAGACAAACAGGGTGCGTGAACACGCCAGAAGGCGCGAACCGCAACGGGTTTGTCTCCAGGATGGTGCGTTTCAAGCGCTCGAGCGAACTCCTCGCGGAACGATTATCGTGCCGCCAAGGAGGACGAACTAAAGCGCGCCGCTACAAAGCGCGAACCAAACATTGCTGTTCGCGGCGGATCGGCCGGCAGGCACCCGTGAAGCGCTGCCTGGCACGATGTTGCGAAGCTTGCGCCTCGCGCGAGACAACTTCGAACCTGTCGTTCCTTAAGCTCAGCAGATTCGATTGAAACTTCTGTTGAGATCCTGCGGTCCGCCAAAAGCCGCCGGACCACACCATGACCAACCCGAAAAGGGCGCCCTCAACGGCGGGCTGAGCCCGTAGGTAAAACTCCATTTAGCCGTAGGGCAGCATCTGCCGCACGCTGGCCACATCCGCTCGATTCACTAGTGTCAGCTTCTTCAGCTTGCGCATGCGCCCGGGCGCTTTGGTGCCCATCAAGTGGCGCTTGCCGGAGTGCATGCGCTTGATCTTGCCGTTGGCGGTGATCTTGAAGCGCTTCCTGGCGCCGCGGTGGGTCTTCAATTTCAATTTCGGTTTTGACGCGTTCCTTGGCATGGCCTAATTCCCTCGCCTCTAGATTCGCTGGGTGCGATCGAAGAAGGGCCCCGCCGCGCGGGCGCCCCTACCTAATGCCCACATAAAATAAATCTTGCGGAGGTCTTCTTTTCCGCCCGATTACTGCGACTGCAGGGCGCTCGACGACGGCTGTCCCGCGGGCTTGGCGATGCTCACGCCTTTTTTCGGCGCAAGCAACGCCACCAGGACGTTGCCTTCCATGCGCGGCATGGTTTCGATCTGGCCCTGGTCGCCGATCTCCATCAGCAAACGGTTCATCTTGGCGCGGCCTACTTCCTGGTGCGCCATTTCGCGCCCGCGATGAAAAATCATGGCTCGCACTTTGTGGCCTTCGCCGAGGAACCGGATGATCTGGTTCTTGCGGACCTGATAGTCGTGTTCGGCGGTGGCCGGCCGGAACTTTACTTCCTTCAACTGCGAGCCGCGGCTGCTCTTGCGCTGCTCGTGGGCCTTTTTGTTTGCCTGGTAAAGATATTTGCCGTAGTCGGTGATCTTGCAAACCGGCGGATCGGCTGTGGGCGAAATTTCCACGAGGTCGAGTCCCTTTTCCTTCGCTAGCTTGATGGCTTCAAACGGCTGCATGACGCCGAGCTGGCCGCCCTCTTCATCAATCACCCGGATCTCGCGCGCCCTTATCCGTTCATTAACGCGAATACGGTCGCTTTGCCGGAAGTTCCGTTCTGCGATAAGCCCCCCTCCAAGCACGTCCTATTGGTGGGCACGAAGCGGCCGACAACAACCTGCTTTCCCGCGACATCCGGGAGCCTGGCCCCACTCGAGACCCCACTGATCACCGCGAAGCGATGAACCCACCCCACACAGCTCAAAAACGACTGGGGACGGGCTCAAAGTATAGCACGTGCCAGCGGCTGCACGGCAAGGGGCAAAAAGGTGAGTAGTGGGTCAGTTCGGTTTCGCTGACAGTAACGTAAGAGCACTCTCCCAAATTTGACACTCCGCGATACGGGCCGTCTCCATCGGCGTCGTGCTGAGGTTCATCGAACCAGACCAATACACTGTCACGCGCCCACTCCTCAACTCCTGCTCCCATCAAATAGTGACACCAACTCGGGAATCGTCCCATTACCAGAACGCGCGACCACGGGAGTCGGCCGGCGATTATGAATGGGAGCACATGGAGAAAGAATCGAGGCCGAAGCTCACGTGCTCAGCCTCAGGTCGCCCTTGGGTCCGCTGATGAGCGCACGGAGCCGTGCTTTGTCACTTCGCTCGACGGGGAGGTCGAGTCCCATGCGTTTGAAGGTCGAGGAAAGTTCCTCCGGATCCGCGCTCATGATTTCAAAATACTCCAGGCGGCAACGCGCGGGAGCGTCCTTGGAGGGGTGCATCGAGTCCGCGCTCCATTCGATGAAAAAGGGCAGGAGACCGTGGCGGTCATCGGCAAGGTTGACGGTTCTCCAGGTGAGCACGTGGCCATCCGGGCGTTTTCTGGAGCCGTCGTCCGGGCCCTGGAATGCGATTTGACTTTCGTGGAGCTGCTTGGCGATGGCCGCCATGTCCGGAGGATGGACGGCCCAGCCGATCAGGCGCGGATCGTTCATTTCACGGATTTGAGGGTAATGCACGATCCGGCTCTGGGCTGGATCGGGGGCCATGATTTCCAGGTAGCGGCGCTCGCCGAGCGAAAGCAGGGCGTTGCGCGTGCCGCGGCCCGGATGCACTCCCCCAATGGCGGGGCGCACACCAGTGTTCTCTTCCACGAAATCGATTCCGCGATCGAGATCGCGGCAACCGACAATGAGGTGATCGAGCAAGGCGGGCACCTCCTCGTCCTCTTCCGCGTCCGTCGCAGAGGAAACAGACGGCCCAGCAAGCGCGCCGCCGGTTAGCGCGAGAAAGACGCGCCGTGAGAGCGGTTGTGACATTGGTGACCTCCGGTCGGCAACGTATCCTCGTTCGGCTAGAGCGAAATCTCCGAAGTGCACTGGCCGCGCTTGCTCAAGTAATGATGCCAGAACAGACGAGCGGCAACGGCGCGCCAGGGACGCCAAGGCACGGATATCTTTTCAAGGTGTTCGGGCGAAGGACGCTGGCGAAGGTGTTTTACTTCCTGCACTGCCGTGGCCAAGGCCAGATCGCCCACCGGCCAAATATCCGGGCGGCGGAGCGCACTCAATAGATAGATGTCGGCTGTCCAGTTCCCGATACCTGTGAGGGCGGTAAGTTGGTTATGCGCCTCTTGATCTGGGAGGGAGCCGAGGTTCTCCAAGTCCAGCCGGCGCTTGGCGATTTCCTCTGCCAGCAGCCGCGTGTACAGCGCTTTCTGGCGGCTGAAACCGATGCGCTTCAACTCTCGGCCGG
>MNIJ01000067.1 GCA_001919715.1 Acidobacteria bacterium 13_1_20CM_58_21 | reverse complement strand
TGCGCGGAACAGAAGGAGTTGCGCACGCCATGCAAATTATTTCCAGCATTACGCGGCAGACTTCGCAAGGAACGCGTGGCACGGTAGCAACGGTAAGCCAGCTCGTCAAGCTGTCGGATCAATTGAACGAAGGCCTGGCGCAATTCCGCGCATCCTCCAAAGCGGCGGGGGCACATGAAGATTCCGAGCGGTCCGTCCCGGCAGGCGCACTCCGTTAGGCAGTGACGCCCTGCATCGCCAGGCGGCGAAAGTAAAAGCGAGGCCCGTACAACGGGAGCACGATGAACGAACGCCAGGGACATGTGGAAGGGCTGAGCGAACACGAGCTGAGCGAAATTCGCATGTTGATCGAAGAGCGGACGGGAATTTGCTTCGATGAATCGCGCGAGCGGTTCTTCTCTACACGCGTGCGGGAACATCTGCGCGCAAAAGGAATCGAGCGCGGCACGGAACTCCTGCGGGCTATGCGCAAATCCAACGTCGAATACGAGGGCCTACTGGAGCGGCTGCTGACGCAGGAAACCAGCTTCTTCCGGTATCCGGGCGTGTACCAAGCATTCGAGAAGCGCGTGCTGCCCGAGTTGCATACCAAGAAGTTCTGGAACAATCCCCGGACGCTCAGGATCTGGAGCGCCGGTTGCTCAACGGGTGAAGAGCCCTATTCGATCGGCATCACCATCGCGGATTCGCTGTCGTTCGCGGATGCCTGGAACGTGGAAATACTTGCAACCGATGTCGGAAGGCACGCCCTGAAGCACGCCGAACGGGGAACTTACAAAGGACGCAGTATTGCCAGCGTGAACGAAAGACAGCTGGCCAACCACTTTACGGAGGTAAGCGGCGGACATCAGGTAAAGCCACGGCTGCGCAAGATGGTTTCCTTTGCACAGATGAACCTCGCTGCGACGGTGTACGTTGGCCGCATGGACATGATTTTCTGCATGAACGTGCTGATCTATTTTTCGGAAGAGCGCCGGCGTTCGCTGGTGCAACGGTTTTACGACACGCTGGAACCGGGCGGATATCTGTTCCTCGGTCACTCGGAGTCGATCTCCAAGATGCCGGTGAAGTTCCAGGCCATCGTTTTGAACGATTGCATTCTCTACCGGAAGCCGACAGCGGACGAATCGCACAAGCCGGAACTCGTGGCGGAGGGACGAGCGTGAGCACGCTGGACCGCGACGCCATCGAGGTGTTCCTCCAAGAAGCCTCGGAGAACCTGCAATATTTGCGGGAATACGTGAGCGTGCTTCAGGACGTGGCGCCGCGACGAGAAGACCTGGAACGGCTTTACATCTCGGCCCACACGCTGAGCGGCACGTCGGCGAGCTATGGATTTCCGCGCTTCTCCGAAATTGCCGGAAAACTGGCACACGTCTTTCAGTACGCGCTCAATGCGCCGCTCGGCGGCGATCTACATGGACCGTTGACGGAATTTCTTTCGGATGGAATTTCGCTGCTGGAAACCGATCTCCTGGAAATTAGCGACACCGGCAAAGAGACTCTCGATGATATTGCCGCTTTCAAAGAGCGCTATCGCTTCGCATTCCCCACGGAACCGCCCCCGCTGAACCTTTCCCAGCCGGAAGCGCCTGAACGGTTTGCTGCCGAGGAGGCCAATGCGCCCGTTGCTTCAGCACCAACGGGCTCTTACTTTGACGCGCTGCCACTGGACGATGAGGTGCCGGACGAAATCCTTGAATTCTTCCAGCCGGAAGCGGAGGAGCATCTACAGGTTGTCAGTGATTGCCTTATTTCTTTGGAAGGCAATAACAATCCGGAAGAAATAAACAAGCTGTTTCGCGCCATTCACACGGTCAAGGGTTCGGCGGCGCAAGTCGGGCTCAAGAGACTGGGAGCGATTGCCCATTGCGTCGAAGATTTGATCGGTCGTTTGCGCGATGGAGAGATTGAACCATCGCCTGCCGTGGTGGATTTGTGTCTTGAGTCCGTGGACGCTCTGAAGAAGACGCTCCACCGGCAGTGGGCCGACGAAGTTGAAATGCGGACCGGCGTCGATTCCCTGCTGGGCCGCATTAGAGAGTTTGCTCCGCTTGAACCTGAAGAAACCGAGGCCTCTGCCGAATCAGCTGGGGCAGTGGAACCTCGCCGTAGCAAGGAAACAGAATCCACATCACAAATCGAGGCACCGGCAAAGAAGGCCGCGAAACAACCAGGCGGCCCTTCGACCGTCAAATCGGTTCGCATTGCGCTGGCCCGACTCGACCGCATGATGAATACGGTCGGTGAATTGGTCATTAATCGTACGCGCATGGTCGGCCGCGTGGCGGAACTCGAAAAGCTCGTCGATACGCTGAGCTTTTCAAAACAGCGGCTGCAGGGCAAAGTCGCTGAGTTTCAGGAAAAGTACGAATTTAACCGCATCAGCAACAACCGCACCGCCCAGGGGCCCTGGAACCCCGAGCCCACTCCAAAGATGCTTACCAGTGCCGCGGCAGGCGACACGTCGTTCTGGTCCGAATTCAGCGAATTGGAAATGGATCGCTACGACGACTTCAATATTTTGTCGCGGTCGATGGCCGAGATTTCGGCCGACGTCAACGAGGTACTCTCGCAACTGGAGGGGTTTATCGGGCGCGTCGAAGGCGATATCGACGAATTCACGAAGCTGGCGCATCATCTACAAGACGAGATTACCGCGGCGCGAATGGTCCCGATCGGCACGCTGTATTCGCGCTTGTCGCGTGCCGTTCGCGATGCGGCAAACTCAACCGGCAAGCATGTCGAGCTGGATTTTTGCGGAAGCGAAACCGAGCTGGATAACAATATCATTCAGCAGATTTCCGATCCGCTCGTACACCTGGTGCGCAACTCCGTGGCGCACGGCATCGAGCACAGCAGCGACCGCATCGCCGCTGGCAAATCGTCCAGCGGGAAGATCATGCTGCGCGCCTACCACCGCGGGAACCACATTTACATCGAGGTCGAAGATGACGGCGGTGGAATCAATTACCAGCGCGTGAAGCAAAGCGCGACCGAACGCGGGCTTCTTTCCGAGGAGACCGCCGATCGGCTGACGGAACGCGATCTTCGAGAGATACTCTTCCATCCGGGGTTCTCGACTGCACCCGTCAAAACGGAACTCGCCGGGCGTGGAGTCGGGCTCGATGTGGTGCGGGCAAACCTGAACACGCTGAACGGTGAAATCGATATCCAGAGCACGAGCGGCAAGGGCACGAAGTTTACGCTCAAGGTTCCCCTCACCCTGATTATCTCTCCGGCTCTGTTCGTGCGTTGCGGCACGACAAATTTCGCGCTGCCATTGGCTGTCGTTGAGGAAATCCGCCGCCTGCGCGCCGATGAAATCGAGGACATCGGCGGAAAACTGCTGACCAAGGTGCGCGACGTCGTCACCGAGGTAGTGCGACTGGATACCTACCTTGGTTTGCCGCCGCTTGAACCGATCAATGGATACTTCCGGATGGTGGTGGCAAATGCCGGAAACCGGAAGATCGGCCTGGTCGTGGAAGAAGTCCTCGGCAAGGACGAGATCGTCATCAAGAACCTGGGCGAATACCTGCGCCGCGTGAAACTCTTTCCTGGCACGACCATCGCGCCGGATGGCAGCCTTATTCTTTTGATCGACCTGAACCGCATGGTAGCGACCGAACCAAGCGAGCACCGGCCGATACAGGCAAGCGCCAGTGCCGCGCGAATCTTTGCGCCGGGCTCGACAGCCATTGCGCGCGGAAGCATTCCTTCCGAGGCCATCGACCGCGTCGAGCAAGAGCGCGTGATCGTGGTGGCGGACGATTCCATCAGCGTGCGCAAATTTGTCGGCCGGATGCTGGAGAAGAACGGATACCGGGTGGAACTGGCGGCGGATGGACTCCAAGCCGCCGAACTGGTGACGCAGCACGGCTGCCATCTGGTCATAACCGATCTCGAAATGCCGCGCATGACCGGCTACGAATTGATGGTGCAATTGCGCCAGAGCCCTTCGACGCGGCGAATTCCCGTGATGGTCGTTACGTCGCGCGCGGGGGCAAAGCATCGCGATCGTGCGATGAAGGAAGGCGCCGTGGCATTCCTGACCAAGCCGGTCCAGGAGGATCAACTGATCGCGGCGGTCGAACAACTCATAGGAACGGAGGCGCCGCGCCCCGTCGCGCCGGTGGCGTAAACAAACAATGGCGACCCCCAACAAAAAGATTCGCGTGCTGGTCGTGGAAGATTCCATGTTTATGCGGAAGGTCCTCGAAGAGATTTTCAACGCTGACGAACAACTCCAGGTTGTGGGCAACGCCAAAGACGGCCGCGAGGCCGTTGCGCTGGCGGAATCGCTCAAGCCCGATGTCATCACCATGGACATCAATATGCCTCACGTGGACGGACTCCAAGCCACCGCGGAAATCATGACTACGAATCCGCGGCCGATCGTCATCGTCAGCTCTGAATCGCGCGAAGGTGCAGCCAGCACTCTTCGCGCTCTGGAACTCGGTGCGATTGAATTTGTCGCCAAGCCCTCCAGCGCCATCGACCTCGACATGCAGAGCGTGAAAGAAGAGCTCCTGCGCAAAGTGCGAATGGCTGCCAAAGTGCGCGTGGTGCGCACGGCCTCACGCCTGGCCTTAACAATTCAGAATGCCAATGGATCCAAGACTCCGGCGCCAGCCTCGGTGCGCGTCCGTCCCTCGCCTATGTCCGGGCTCGACCAACGCTTCCCGGTAGTCGTGCTGGCAGCGTCGACAGGCGGGCCAGCCACCGTCATGCGCATCGCACCTGGTTTCACCGGAGACTTCCCTGCCGCGGTAATTCTGGTGCAGCACATGCCGGCGGCATTCACGACGCAGTACGCCACGCAGCTCGCGGAATTCACTGGAATCCGCGTGAAAGAGGCGGAAGCCAATGAGTCGCTTCAGCCGGGAACACTCTACATCTGCCCGGGCGGCCAGCATCTACGCATCACACCGACGGGTCGAATCCAGCTTGACGGGACCACCGGCCGTATCAACGGCTATTTGCCGAGTATTGACGCTACCATGGAATCGGTTGCGGCCTTCGCCGGCCCACTGAGTATTGCCGGCATTCTAACCGGCATGGGCAACGATGGAGCCCAGGGAGCGACGGCCATCAAGGCAGCGGGCGGGCTGGTGCTGGCACAGGACGAGGCAACGTCCGTGATTTTCGGCATGCCTGCCGAGGCCATCAAAGCCGGTGCCGTCGATCAGGTGCTCTCAATCGACGATATTTACCCCGCCATCGAAAAGCGCGTCCTCGGAATCTGCCGCACAACGCCAGCGGGAGTTCGCTAATGCGCTTGGCCGCCCCAGCAAAGACGACCCCGGTAAAGACGGAACAGATCGTTCTCTTCCGTGTCAGCGGACAATTGTTCGCCATCTCTTCAGCTTCCGTGCAAGAAGTGCGCAGCGCGGACAGCCTGTCAGGCGCTGCGACCGAAATCAGTGCCCCCGGACTTCGAAAAGTTCGCCACGTCCTGCGGCGTGGGGACAGGTCGCTTTTCATTGTCAACGGAGCCATGCACTTTGGATTGCATGCGGCGGAGGGAGCACAGCTATTCGTGCTGCGCAAGACGCGCACGGCCCTGTTGATCGATGGCATCGAGAAGATGACGAGTATGTCGCGGCTCCAGGCGCTTCCACTCTCCTTCTGCCACGAAGAACGGCAGTGGTACCGCGGACTGACGGCACTCGATCATACGGTCCTACCGGTAGTGCATCCGGAAGGGTTTTTGTCACTCGAAGAATTGGCTTTGCTCGATGCGGCTCTTTTGCAAATGGATAAACCTGCAAGCGAGGATCCAGAGGGGACAGGCTGCGCGCAATGACGGTATCGACCGAACTCGAACTGCAATCGTTCGTCCTGCTGCGGCTGGGCGAACGGCGGTTTGCCATTTCGGCGAAGGAGATTGCCGAGCTCGTGGCCCCCAGCCGCGTTTTTCGTTTTCCACACCGAACACCGAAATTGGAAGGCGTGATCCTGCGACGTGGCCGGATCGTTCCGGTATGCGACGTTTCGGAAATGCTGCTGGGCAAGCGCATGACGTCTCTCCGTTTCTACCTCATCGTCGTTCGCAACTACGGAGCACACAAGGAATGGGTGGCCATCCCGGTTACTGGTGAATGCGAATTGATCAATGCGGAGATGACCGCGGCAGTTGAATCCGATGCGCCTCACGTCGCCGGGTGGCTGTCGCATGACGGTGACGTAATCGAAGTCTTGAATATCGACACGCTCACGCCTGGCCCCGAGCGAGCACTCGCGGAAGCCGCGGGGCGGCAACGACCAGAGGCGCAGTCATGATTCCCGCCGGACGTGCCGTCAAGGTTCTTCTCATCGACAGCAACGTCTATTTTGCAAAGCGCCTAGGCGATGCATTGAAACGCGAAGGGTTTGAGGTCGTGTCCAGTACGCAAGCGGCTTTCGCGCTTACTACGCTTGAATACGATGCGCCATCCGCCATTCTCTGCGCGACGAATATGCGGGAGATGGGCGCTCTGGAGATTGCCAGAATCATTCACGCGGACTCAAAAAATGCCAATCTGCCTGTTATCGCACTCGGCGACGGAAGCCAGCGCGCGTTGATGGAAGCATTCCAGGCCGGCTGCGACGATTACATCGACCGCAACGGGCAACCCGCGGTCATTGCCGCGCATGTGAAACAGATCATCGTCAGCAAAGCAGAAGGGTTTCAACCCACGCAGATGCTTTGCCAGTCAGACACAAGCCTCAGCGGCAATTTGACGCACCACGACCTCACGGGCGTCATGCAGATGCTGGGGCACGCGCACCAGACGGGCGCGTTGCACATCAACGCAAGCGAGACCGACGGTGTGCTGTTCTACGACGCGGGAGAGATCGCGCACGCGGAGTGCGGCCATCTGTTTGGTGATGAAGCCGTGATTCACATTTTGAAGAGCTGTGGAAACACCAATGAAGGCGTCTACAAATTTACTTACGGAACCAGGTCGTCACAGCGCACCGTGCTGCGCTCGGCCACCGACCTTATGATGGATGCCATGCGCGAATTTGACGAAGGAACGCGTGACATGGCGGACAAGGAAGCGCAATGAGCGAAGCGATGACCATTCCGCCGCTGGGAGAAGCTCCTGCCAAACGGACACCTACCGTCTACTTCATCGACGACAGCGCCACGATGCGCGAAGTCATCAAGATCGCGTTTCGCCGCGAGAATATTACCGTGATTACTTGTGCCGACGCGGCCTCGGCGATGGCACAATTCGAGCAAAACCGCCCCGACGTGGTGATCACTGACGTGATCATGCCCGATCAGGACGGCTACTCCGTGTGCACCCAAATCAAGCAGCATCCGGAATTCAGTCAAACGCCGGTCGTGCTGATGTCCGGCGTGGTCAATAAGAGCGTCGCCGACAAAGCGGTTGCGGTAAAAGCTGATGAACTAATTCGCAAACCCTTTCAGCCGCAGGAATTGATTGCGCGCGTGAAGAGCCTCCTAGAGCCGAAACGTGGAACGCCCGCGCCCGCGGCTGAACGCTCAACACCTTCAAACGCTTTGAGCACTCTTTTTTTTCCGCCTCCAGTTCCGGTAGCGCCCCGCCCCGTGGCGCCTCCACCACCTGCTGCGGCCACGCTGGAATCTGCCTGGCCACGAGCACTTGCCGAGGCCTTCACTCCACGGCAACCTTTGCAGCCACACTACGACCCCCAACAATCGATGGCTGCCTCGGTTCGGTCTGCTCCGACAGCAGCCGACGTCCAGAAACTTCGTGTGGAAATTGCTCATTTGGACCTTCTGGTGAAGAAACTCCAAACGGAACTGCAGATCGAGCGGCAATATAATCAAGCTCTTGAAACGCAGATTCGCACCCTCACGGAAGTGAGCTAGCTGCGCGAGGGACGGCCGGTTACTTCCTATCTTCCGTATAACACGAAGACCCACTAATATGTCTGGGCAGGTTTGGCAGGGAGATGCAGTGCGCAGAGACGGTCAGGCGTACCAGGCCCGCCGATCCAAGAAGGAAGCGAAGGTCTCGAATTGATGCTGACGGCCAGAACTGATTCTTTGCGTAAGCTCTTCTTCCTCTATCTGGTGCCGCTTTTTTCTATAACTCCACTCGCAGTGGCTGGACAGAAGACAACAAAGCCCGGATCGTGGTCCGGCGTCCTTGTGTCCAGCAGCTGCAACGCTGACGAAGCCTTTGCCGAAGCACCCGAGTGCACCAAAAATGTACCGGGTGCGAAGCTGTCTCTGTATGACGATACGAACAGGGTCATATACGGCATTGAGCCGCAGGCATCGGTAAGCGCTCAACTGGGAGACACGGTGACCGTCCGGGGAACTCTCGATGACGATACGATTAGGATCGCTTCCATCGAGTTGATGTCGATTGGACTCGCGGTCGGCCAGAAGGCCCCGGCTTTTTCGGCTCGCGACCAGTTTGGCCGGGTACAGACTCTCGATAGCTTGAAAGGAACGAACGGAACGGTTCTGCTCTTCTTCCGCTCAGCGGACTGGTGACCGTTCTGCAAAGGGCAGCTGGTCCAGCTGCAAAGCGCAATCCCGCGATTCGAAAAGCAAGGGGTCAGGCTGGCGGCCATCAGCTACGACTCGGAAGAAATCCTGAAGTATTTTGCTGACCGACACAAACTCGAATACCCCATGCTCGCGGATCCTGACTCGAAGACCATCCGGGCCTATGGAGTCCTCAATACTGAAGCTACTGGTATGCAGAAGGGCTTTGCCCGCCCTGGATTTTTTTTCATTGACACCAGCGGCTTCATTCGAGAAAAGTTCTTCGAAGCGAAATACCGAGAGCGGCTTACCGGAAATAGTATTATTGCCAAGCTGTTCCCTGAATTGGGCCAGGAAATAACGGACACGGTCGAAGCCCCGCATCTGCAACTGGCCCTCGAACAATCCGATCCCGTAGGCGTTCCCGGTACTCGCGTCACTCTCGTTGCCGAAGTGCGGCTGCCCCCGGACGTGCATGTGTATGCCCCCGGGACACAGGGTTATAAGGCTATTCAGCTGGTGATTGATCCTATCCCACAACTGGAGCTCAAATCGGCAGTTTACCCGCCGTCCAAGACCCTCTATTTGCCTGCGATCAAGGAACGCGTACCCGTCTTCGAGGGGACGTTGCGCATCAATCAGGATGTGAAAGTGAGCTCGGGGTCAGAGTTCTGGGGCTCGCTTGGGAAAGATGGGAAAATCTTCACGATTACGGGAAAGCTTGAGTATCAGGCGTGCGACAAAACCATCTGCTACCTGCCAACGTCGGTCCCGGTCAAATGGGACCTCCACGTGTTTCCTCTGGACCGGACCCGGGCTCCCGTGGACATGCGTCACAAATAGATAGACGATTTAGATACTCGAAACAAGCCACATCGCAGAAATCGCCCACTGCTGGCTTCAATTCTTCACAAACTCGGCGTGATTTGATGCTCTCCGCGGTCCACAAACTCATACCGCCCCAGTTTGTTTCCAAGCATCATTTGTTCAGCTTTGCTGTCCAGTTCAGAACGATGGATATCGGCGCGCTCTCTGCCTGCTTCACTTCCGTAATGATCAGAAATCGCTGCCCGTCCCGGCTCACGTCATAAACAAAGAGGTCATAGATGGGGACTGGCTGTCGGGGAGTCGCTTGGAAAAGTGCCACCGGCGTGCTGGCATCAAAATTGGCCCCGGTCGTTACTGGCGCGGCCATCATCTTGTCGTCCGACGAAAGGTAGAATAGCTCTTTCCCGTCCCCTCTCCACCGCGGCTGTTCGCCTCCTCCCGTCGAGACTTGCCACTTGCCCCTTGGTTCCGGAAAGGAGGTTACGTAAATTTCCCATTTTCCGGTTTCATTCGATGCGTAGGCCACCCATTTCCCATTGGGCGAGAATTGGCCGTTCCTGAGAACGGAAGGCGCTTTCAGGAACAGGCTGCTCTTCAGCTCCGGGAGAGTTAGGAACCTTAAGTCCGTGTCTTGAGTGTATAGAATGTATTTCCCGTCCCTGGACCAGTCATTCGGAAATTTATCAATGCCCGAATGCAAGATACTTATCTCTTCTTGCGCGCCGTCGGAGTTCTTCAATTGCAGGTCGTTAAAGGACGTCCTGTTAGAGGCAAAGACCAACCGCCCGGCATCCGGGCTCCAGATGGGCACGGAGTCAGCGGAGGGATCGAAGGTAAGCCGCTTGGCGCTAGCGCGTTGCAAATCATAAGTCCAGATGTCAGTATTCTGGCTCGCGATGTCCGTCATACTTACGGCCACCGATTTTCCACTAGGAGCTATGAATACGTTGCCATACACATCGGGTTTTCCAACCGCTCCCAGCCCTTTCCCTTTGCGGTCAAACCACACGAGTTGCGAAAGGGCAACCCCACTCCCGCTCTGAGCGGCAAGTAGGCTTTTGTCGGAGACCCCAAATACCGCCCTTTTGACCTGCGGCTGGTATTGAATATCGTTCAGAATAGTTGTTGGCTCTCCTGTCAAAGCGAAGCGCTTCAGATCGAATCGTTGGGCCAGTAGAGCCTTGTCCCGGTAAAACAGTAAATAGCCTGGCGCGGCATAGGCCGCGTTTGCTGTGGCTTCCACGACGAATCGTTTCTCAATGGAGTCCAGTGAGCCCACGAAGATGGCATCAACGCCCTTCTGCCCCGCGAAATTGGTTGCCATATACTGGTAGTGCGTTCCGTCGGGCAGAAACATGGGCCACCGATGACTCAATTCTCCACGACTCGTATCCAGCTTGCTGACTGGGGTGACTGTTCCGCCCAAAGCTGAGACGCGATACAGCCCCACGCCCGACCGCGCATCTGGTGTGAAGACGATTACACCGTCCTTGTTCCACGTGCCTCCTCGCCCCGACGGCGCATCACACACCGTTTGCACCGGGCCGCCTGATACTTCCACCCTCTTCAGCTTTCCATCGGCAAAGAACGCCAGAGATCGTCCGTCAGCCGACCAAAACGGATAGCTGGCGCCCTGGGTATCGGCGAGGTTTCTTGCGCTCCGTGATCCCAGCTCGTAAATCCACAGCGCATTCCTCTGCGCGGATTCCAGATAGGCGATTACCGCAATAGCGTGCCCGTTGGGCGCCATTGCAAGGTCACGGGCGGAAAACGGCATCGGCGCGGGAAAATACATTGTTTCTTCAGGCGGTTTGGAGCTTGGCCACCGAACGGACCCGGCGATGGCGGCCCCCGCCAGCACACCGGCGATGAGCCAAGCTGCTCTTTTCCTCGTCTTTCCTGGTGCTTCCTCGAATGCCGGACCCGTCGCTTGCCCGACGCTCTCGGTGATCCACCTCAACTCGCTGGCCAAGTCACTCGCGCTCTGCCAGCGCTCATCTGGTATTTTTGCTAGGCACTTCTTCACCGCATGATCCAGCGCCAGCGGAGTAAGCGGCTTGATAGAAGTGATCGGGGATGGCTCTCTTTCCAGGATTGCAGAAGCCACGCTTAACTGCGTCTTGCCGTCAAACGCTCGCTTCCCCGTCACCATCTCGTACAAAACTGCGCCCAGCGAGAATATATCGCTGCGTCCATCCAGTTCTTTCCCTTCCACCTGCTCCGGCGACATGTACTGGAACGTTCCAATAATTGTTCCCTCCTCTGTAACCGGCGAACTTTGCGCTGCCGCGGTAATCGTGGCTCCGTTGGCAAGCGGCACGACCTCCTTCGCCAGCCCAAAATCTAGTAGCTTCGCTCCTGTCGCTGTCAGCATGATGTTGCCGGGCTTCAAATCGCGATGGACGACGCCGCTGCGATGGGCTTCGTCCAGCCCGTCCGCAATCTCCGCCCCGCACTTCAGCCCTTGCTCCAGCGGCAGCGCTCCTTTCTCCAGACGCCTCGCCAGCGTCTCTCCTTCTACGCACTCCATCACCAGATAGTCGACGCCGTCCTGCGAGCCCACGTCGTGCAAAGTGCAGATGTGCGGATGATTCAAGCTGGAAATGGTCTTCGCTTCACGCTCGAATCGCTGCTTGCGAACCGGATCCGGGGATAGGTGTGCGGGAAGAATCTTGATGGCGACCGTGCGCTCCAGCCGTGTGTCGCGGGCGCGGTACACTTCGCCCATTCCGCCAGAACCAAGCAGCCCGGTAATTTCATAAGGGCCAAAATGTGTGCCCGGAGGGAGAGGCATAGGTGGTTGGGATTATAACCCCGGGAAACCTTCGCCCGATACCGTCAGCCCGCAGCGGTTACTGGGGAGACCATTCCCGTTCACAATTTCCGCTCTTTGGAGGAACGGGTTTGTAACGCATAAAGAGGCATCTGCAACAAGCTTAGTTTCAGTAATTTCCCCGCGTAAGTGGACACCCACAGCAGGCTTCGCGCGTTTCAAATCTATTTCAATGCAAATCTTGATCCGCGCGATGCATGGAAATGCGCCCAATTTCTCAATGGCGTTGCATTCCTAAGAAGCGCGTTCCCCGGGGTGTATCACCTTTCCTGCCTTCTGGCCTACCCCCGCAGGCAGTTGACGCTCGAACACGGATTCAGTAGCCTCACTCTGAGCCTTTCACTCACACTACTTGTTCTGATCAACGGAGACCCTCGATGGGCAACCAGAGCGATTCGGCAATTTCTCGCCGTGAATTTGCGCGGCGCGCGGCCTTGGTTTCCGCGGCTGCATCATTGTCACCGTCAGATCTTCTCAGGTCTGAGTCTACAGCCGCCACACGGCCGACGCCGCAGGCCGCGAACGCGCCGAAGCTATCACCCCAAGGCCAAGCCGAGGTCGAATCGCGGATTCAGGCTATCTTCGCCCAGTACGGCAACCGGCTTACTGACTCCCAGAAAGCCGATATCCGGCGACTGGCAACCGAAGCACAGCCACCGCTCGATCGTCTGCGAGCATTTGCGACGGACAACGGAGACGGGCCGGGGCTTTACCTGAAACCATTGATGGAGCGGGAAAAGAAGCCCTCGCCGACGCCGCAAAAACCGGCCAATGCGCCGAAGAGGTCCTGAGGAGCGTCGCGAATGCCTGGCGAAGAGATTTATCATCTGTCTGTAACTGAGCTGGCGAAACGTCTCGAATCGAAGAAGCTCTCGCCCCTCGATCTGACGCACGCATATCTCGACCGCAGCCAAAGGCTCGGAGCGCGTCTTAACGCCTACGCCCACTTGATGCCTGAGACTGCCATCGAACAAGCCAAGGCAGCAGAAAAAGAAATCCAGGGCGGCCACTACCGTGGGCCGCTACACGGGATTCCTTACGCCGCGAAAGACTTACTGGCGGTGAAAGGGCTGCCGACCACTTGGGGCGCAAAGCCCTATGCAGACCAGGTCTTCGATTACAACGCGACAGTCATCGAACATCTGAACCGCGTGGGAGCGGTGATGATCGGCAAAGCAGCCATGATTGAACTCGCTGGGGGAATGGGCTACCGCTTCGCGTCCGCATCCTTGCAGGGCGGAGCCAAGAATCCCTGGGACACTACGTGCTGGACTTGCGGATCGTCCTCCGGCTCAGGGGCGATCGTAGCCGCAGGTCTGGCTGCATTTGCGATCGGCACCGAAACGTGGGGTTCCATCATCTGCCCCTCAGCCTTCTGCGGCGTGAGCGGTCTGCGGCCTACCTACGGACGCGTGAGTCGTTACGGTGCCATGGCACTCGCGCCTTCGATGGACAAGATCGGCCCGATGGCGAGAAGTGCGGAAGACTGCGCCCGCATCTTTGCGGCAATCGCAGGGCATGACCCGAAGGATCGCGGAACGGTGCCCATTGATAAGGGTGCCTTTACCTATTCGCCGTCCATGGAATTACATTCGCGGCCACTAAAGGTTGGCTGGATCACGAACGCATGGAAATCCCTTGCGCCAGGCATTGCCAAGCCCATCGAAGCCGCCACCAGGATCCTCAAGAAGCATTTTTCGGGCGTGAAAGATGTCGCTTTACCTGTTGGTCCCTGGGAGGAGGCGGGCAGTATTATCGTTGCCGTGGAGTGCGCCGCTTCTTTCCGGTCGCTGATTCGCTCCGGGCGAGTCAGCGAATTGACCGATCCGTTGGGGCAAATCGCGGGCTATGTGAACGAGCAGTACACCGCCGCAGACTATCTGCAGGCCTTGAAGGTGAGAGAAATCGTCCAGAAGAAAATGGATTCATTGTTTGACACATTCGACGTTATCGCCGCGGCGGCGCAGCCTGTTCCAGCGACGCCTCTGACCTTAAATCTCGAGACCGATCTGACTTTTCCCGATCCTCTCGGCGCCATTGGAAATATTTGCGGGCTTCCAGCGATGTCCGTTCCCTGTGGCCTCACCGAGAAAAATCTCCCGGTCGGGCTGCAATTTGTGGGTCGAGCGGGCGACGATTTTGCGGTTATCCAAGCAGGGCGGACCTTCCAACTGCACACCGACTGGCATAAGCGGCATCCAAAGATTCATTAGAATTCGCCCGGCGACTTACATTGGCTGAGGAAATGCCGCCAACTTCAGGATGGATTCAGAATCGCGTGAACGGCGCGAAAAAGGGCCCGCCGGCTGAAGGGTTTCGCCAATAAGCGGATGGAGGAGTCGCCCCGCCCAGAGTCTGCGGCCGCCCGTTGGCTGTAGTCGGACATATATAGAACGCGAAGCTCAGGGCGAGGGTGGGACCTGTGGCCTCTGTTTGGATTTATTTACTTACGCGACAAATTCTCAAACCGGGAAAATACCTAAT
>MNIJ01000019.1 GCA_001919715.1 Acidobacteria bacterium 13_1_20CM_58_21 | reverse complement strand
AGTTTGAGTGTACGCAAAAGGAGCAATAGATGGCCCAGGGACAGGCTACCAAAGTTAAGAAGAAGAAAAAGTCGGTTTTGAAGCGGGCGGCGCAAGCTCGTCAACGCGCCGTGGTCAACCGTGCCAACCGCACCCGGGTCCGCACGCTGATGCGGCGTCTGCGCACCGCCATCACCGCCGCCGACGCCACCGCCGCAGGCAATCTTCTTCAACCCACGATGTCAGCAATCGACCAGGCCATTGCCAAGGGCGTGCTGCACGAGAACACCGCCAACCGCTACAAGTCGCGCCTCACGCTGGCCTACAACGGCGTCAAAGCCAAGCCTGCCAAGTAGCAACGGTACTCTCACTTTTCGATCTTATTGGTTTCTGTAGAGCGGGCCTCGGCGCGCCCGTTCTGTTTTCCTGCGAGGCCTGATGTCACACTCCATCCCCATCACCCGCGTTTCACAGTCCCGTCTCACGGAAGCGCTGCGCGAGAATTCCGAATTCGGCGCCACCTTCAGCGACCACATGTTGGTCGTCGATTGGGAATCGGGCTGCTGGAAGCAACCTCAAATCGTTCCTTTCGGCCCGATTTCGTTTTCTCCCGCACTCACTCCTTTCCACTATGGTCAGGCCATTTTCGAGGGCTTCAAAGCGCATCGTACCGCCGGCGGGGGTGTAGCACTCTTTCGCCCGCGTGAGAATTTCACTCGCTTGAATCGCTCCGCCACGCGCCTGGCCATGCCCGAAATTCCAGAGTTGCTGTTCCTCGAAGGCGTCGCTGAATTGGTTCGGCTCGATCGTGATTGGGTCCCACATCGCGAAGGAGGTTCTCTCTACGTCCGCCCAACGTACCTCGGTGTCGGTGACACCCTTCTGGTTCGCCCCGCCAATCGTTTCCGTCTCATCGTCATGACGTCTCCCGTGGGCCCCTATTTCGCGCAACCGATTCGCCTGCTCGCCGAAGAGCGTTTCGTCCGCGCCTTTCCCGGCGGCACCGGCGACAGCAAAGCCGCTGGCAACTATGCCGGTGGCCTCCTCGCCGCGCGCCTGGCCCAGGAAAAAGGTTTTCACAACGTCCTCTGGCTCGACGGAGTCGAGCGCCGCTTCGTCGAAGAGTCCGGCGTGATGAACGTCTTCTTTGTTCTGGAAGGCAAAGCGATTACTCCGCCCCTCACCGGCACGATCCTTCCCGGTGTTACTCGCGACTCCGCCCTGACTTTGCTGCGCGAGATGGGCATCTCCGCCGAAGAACGCCAAATCTCTATCGACGAACTTCTCTCCGCGCACACCGCCGGAAAACTCACCGAAGCCTTCGGCGCGGGAACCGCCGCCATCGTTGCTCCCATCGCCTGCATCCGTTACCGTGATCGCGACCTACAATTCTCCCCCGTTTCCGATTCCTCGGTTGCCGCACGGCTCCGCTTTCGTCTCGTGGCCATCCAAACCGGCCGTGAGCCGGACACCCACAGTTGGCTCTTGCCCGTCTAAGCTCACTCCGAAAAGGTGCACTCAATGAACTACTACGCCTTGTTCTACGAACTTGTCGACGACATGGTCACGCGCCGGGTCCCTTTCCGCGAAGAACATCTGCGCCTTGCCCGCGAGGCCAGCGAACGCGGTGAGCTCGTTCTTGCCGGCGCGCTCGCCGATCCCGTCGACCGCGCCTTGCTCGTTTTCCACGTCGATGACAAGAGCAAGGCCGAATCCTTCGCCCGCAAAGATCCCTACGTCGTGAACGGCCTCGCAAAGAGATGGGAAGTCCGCCCCTGGAATGTGGTGGTCGGCAACGAGCAGCCCGCTTCTTTCGCCGCCTCTGGTTCTCCGGCCCGGACAACCGAAACCATCCTGCGTCGATGGTCCGCTCGCACCACCAAAGCGCAATTGCCGAAATATCTGGAGCACTTTTCCAAAAATGTTCTGCCCGAGCTTCGCCGCGTCCCCGGCTACCTCGGCGCAATAGTTTCCGTTGGCCGCTTCGATGGCGAAATCGAAGTCGTGGTCGAAACCACCTGGCGTTCCCTCGAATCGATCCGCAACTTCACCGGTCCCGACCTCGAAGCCGCCGTCGTCGCCGACGAGGCCGCCGCCTTGCTCACCAGCTTCGACCGTCGCGTCCGCCATTGCGAAATTGTGGCCACCGATCGCCGTTAGCTCCCTCGCCACGCGCCCAGGTTCGGGATTGCGACCCTCCCGGAGTACGCCCGTCACCCATGTTGTACAGCGCTAGAATCGCTATATAACCCGGGCGGCCCACTTTCCTCCGCGGGCTGCGGGTTTCGATCACCATGCTGAGGAGATCGTATCGCGGTCCTCCAGCCCTTCGGATCACTCGCGGTCTGCGGCGGCAGTTTCCCTCACGCGGCCAAGATCAATCTCCATCGAGGCATGTTGCGGCAGGTAACGTCGTGTCCTGGTAAGGAGGAATGTCAGCGAAGCTCCGAGACCTACCCATTGTGCCGCATTGGCAACCGCGGCATCACTCATTGACGTGCCGATCGCGTGAAGGGGAGCTTCGGAAGTATCATCAGAAACACTCCCAAGGAAGTAGGCATAACCAAGGTCAACCAGCCCGTTTAGCCTCCCCGGTTTGCGACCGTGCAATCTGCCTTCTTGGGTCTAGCGAAGCACGCCTGTCGATCGGCTTCCGCCGCGCTCAACGAGCCGACCACGCGAAGAGGGTCTCCGTCGGGGGGCGCGATGCGCTCAACTCGAAGATAGAGACTCCCCGCAAATCTTTTTTAATCTGATGTGTATGTTGCAATTTTTCGGCGGCAGGCGATTGCGCGTGAGTCCTGATCAATCCAACGCTCAGAACCTTAGACGCTCTCCTGAACTCTCTGTTCTGAACCCCTCTCTACGTGTGCGCGGCCTGCGTCTCTGGGGCTGTCAGCTCCGTCACCAGAAACTCCATCACGGCGCGCGCATCTTCCCCGCGGCGTTTGAGTCGGTCGTCGGCCTTCTGAAAAGCCCGCAGGCCTCCTAGCAAGCGCTGCCTGGAGATCTTCCTAGCGTTCTGGAGTGCCAGTTCGGCCTGTTCAGGTCTCATGCCAAGGGTGCGCGCGGCCTGCCAGCCATTGGCTACTCCCTTCAGCTCGCTGGCCTCGATCAATTTGCGGTACATCCAGGTCATCGCACCAAGCATCGGCAACGGCTCTTCCCCATCACGCAGCAAACGGTCGAGGAACTCCAGCGCTTTTTTCGGCTGGCGCGATGCCAGCATGTCCGCCAATTCCCAAACCGTCGTGGTCTTCTCCGAAATCACCATCGCGCGCACATCCTGCCGCCGGATCAGTTTTCTCTCTCCCGCATAGCTTGCCAGCTTCCCGATTTCCGTTTTCAATCGCATCAAATCCGCCGCCACAAACTCCGCCAAATCCTCCGCGGCGCCCTTTTCGAGTTCCACGTCCTCTTCTTTGGCCATCACTCGAGCGAGTGCAGTCGCCGACGACAGCCTCTCCTCCACCTTCTCGCCCAGCCCGCAATCCACCACCAATGTTTTCTCCGCGAGCAGCTTCCCCAATTTCATCCGTTGATCCAGCCCCGTCGCTTCCAGCACCAGTACGGTAAATGGCGCTGGATCTTCGAGATACGCGCCGACCTGGGCCACGGCCTCGCCCCGGTGCTTCTCCCCGAGTTTCTCGATCGCTTGCACATCCTCGAGGAATACCACCTGTTGCGGCGAAAGCATGGGAAACGTCTGCGCTTGTTCGAACGCCGCCTGCGTCTCATCGCGCTCCGCCGAATACCGCGACACCGCCCAGGTCCGCGATGCTTCGGTCACAAATCTCTCGATCAATTGAGTTCGGCAGGCGTCGCGAAGGTACGGCTCTTCCCCCAGCAGCAGAATTGCCGGTATGGGCTTGCCCTTCTCCAATCTCACCAGCAATTCTTCAGCTGATAGCCGTGCCATGCGCTCCCCTTCACGTTCTAATGGACGAATCTCTCGACTCCCTCAGGCAAACTCATTTCGCGCAGCCGTCGGAGGTCTCCTCTAA
The DNA here is from genome assembly GCA_001919715.1 of Acidobacteria bacterium 13_1_20CM_58_21. Taxonomy (GTDB): domain Bacteria; phylum Acidobacteriota; class Terriglobia; order Acidiferrales; family UBA7541; genus Acidiferrum. Next base: position 17,851 of record MNIJ01000019.1, on the reverse strand, counting down.
TAATTCTCCACCACCGCCGCCACCAGCCGCGCCGCAAACTCTTGCGCCATGCGGTCCAGTGCCGGGTCTTGCTCTTCAAAAAAGTTCCTAATACTGCTTGGGTTGTTCACGTCCGTGGAAATCTCATACTGATTGCGGAAAATAAAATTGTCCGTGTGATAGAGAATCTTCCCCGTCTCGCGTTCTTCGAACGAGATCTCGCACTTCAAGGTAACCAGCATGGTGGTCGCGCGCCCCGTCGCCGTATCAAACAGCAGCGGTACCGCTTCCACACTCAGGACCTTGCCCCGCAGCACCGCATCCCCGTTCGCCGGATCCGGTACCACGCGATAGGAAGTCTTCGCTAGGAATTCATGCACCGTGGCAGTCGTTAATCTCTGTTCGATGCGGTAACTGGTCGTTTTGTTTTCCAGCGCAGGCACCGCAATTACATGGATGCTTTTCGTCAGCGAGTTGCTCCGCCCCGCCACGTGATATCCGCAGCCCGCCGCTGCCAGATACAGCAACACCGACATTCCCAGACACGCCGTGTTTCCCCAATTCATTCCGCGAGTTTCTCCGCCAGCTTTACCGCATTCGCCGCTGGCAATCGAACATTATCAGCGGCACCCCAAAACCACCAAGTCCCGGGCTTGGCCGGCTCAACCTGCGCTTCGGCCAGCTGGATGGCCACCGCTTCCGCGGCGGTCACATTGCTCGGAGTTTCTGGCGGTTGAAGAACGGAAAAGCCTGCCGCCTTGCATGTGCTGACGACCCTCGCTGTATCCACGGAAGGGTCCAGCTCCCCACATGCAGAAAACGTGACGCCGTAAAATACCGGCACATGCACCAACTGAATCGCGGGAACCACGGCCGTGCCGCGAAGGCAGGAGCGCACCTCCGTTCTAAGAATTGCCAACACTTGGCGTAGATCGATTCGGCTGGCAGGCCCAAACCGATCCAGGGTATTGAAGGCTAGTTGCGCATCAAATACTTGCTTCCCCGCACTTTGAAACGAAAGCAACTGACCCGTCTGAGTTTCCAATTCTTCGATGCCTCGTTTTCCTGCCGCGGAAACGGGTTGGAACACGATGGAAGTAAGTCGGCTTAAACCGAGGTCTTGCAAGGATAAAGACAGGCGCACCATAGCTTCGGCGACAGCGGAGGGAATGAATGTGCGTGTGGGCTTCTCCGGAAGGACTTCGCCGCGAAGTTTCTCCAGGCCCGGAAACCATGCCAAGGAGTTGGCGCCTGCCGCCGAGTGACCTGACAGGTCGATGGTCACAGCCCCGCTGCGGTGCGCCAGTTCGAGATTCGCGAGTGTGAATTCGAACGAACCGGTGAAAAACACATATCGCGCGCGGTCGAAGCTGCTTTCTTCCACGGGCTGAATCACCGCCGGCTCTCCGCCCGCTTCAGTCAACGTTCCTGCGGCTATTTCCTCATCGACCAGCCGTAAATCCCATCCCGCGAACCGGCTTTCCTCCAGCAACGACTTCAGTTCCACGCCCAGCAGCGAAGACGCACCCGCAATCACGATGCGTCTGGAATCCCGCTGCAAGGAAGGCATGAATCACGCGGTCCGCGAAACCAAACGATGGCGCACGAAGCGCGCCAGGTGCAGCGCGACGCCTAGTGCCGCGTACCCGCACGCCAGCATTACCAGCACGTACTCCGAATACACCCAGATCATCCCCGCCAGCAAGATAAGGATAACGATCAGAAAAGCTGGCTGCTTTCTGGTCCACGGAATGTCTTTGAAGCTGTAGTAGCGGATGGTGCTGGTCATCAGCGCACCGAGACCCGCAGCTAGCAAGAACCATGCCACCGACCACCGCCAATCCTGCACCGGCCCAAATCTATGAAACCCGTGCACCAGCGCAGCGATCACTCCGGCCGCCGCAGGCGTAGGCATTCCAACAAAATACTTTGAGCCGCCGGGCGCCATTCCTTTGACATTGAACCGCGCTAGGCGCCACGCGCAGCAGATCAAGAACGCCAAGCAGCATAGCCAGCCAAATCTCCCAAGTTGGTGAAACGCTTCTCCTCCCAAGCCCACGACACTTCGCACGCCCCAGGCATACGCCAGGATGGCAGGCGCAATCCCGAAACTCACGACGTCCGCCAGTGAGTCGAACTGTATGCCGAAGTCCGTGTTCGCCCCGAATAGACGCGCTAGCCGTCCGTCCAGTGAATCAAACAGGATCGCGAACCCGATAGCCTTGGCTGCATGATTAAAATCCTCCGGCGTCCCCAACAACGCGGCAACCACGGCGTAATACCCGCACAAGAGATTCGCCGAAGTAAACACCGAGGGGATCAGAAAGACTCCCCGACGCAGCCGGTGATTCTTTATGCGCCGCTCTTGAAACGACATTTCGTGCTGTTCGCGATCGGGCATGGTTAGGATTGCTTCCCCGCCGCGGTTAGATTTGCTTCCGTCTCTGCGGTACTCAATTTACTCGCCACAGGTTGCGCAGGCCACCGGGCGAGCACGCTGGATCCGCCCTTTACGTTCTGCCCCAGCTTCACCAGGATCTGCGCCTGTTGCGGGACCCACACGTCCACCCGCGACCCGAATCGTACCAGTCCAATGCGCTCTCCGCGAGCCACCTTTTCGCCGGCCTTCTTCCAGGAGACAACCCTTCGTGCGATCAGTCCGGCAATCTGCTTGAACACCATTTCCCCGGCATCCGTCGAGAGCGTGAACACATTTTGTTCGTTCTCCGCCGACGCCCGTTCTCGCATGGCTGCCAGAAATTTCCCTGGGCGGTATTCCATCTTGGTAATTGTTCCCGCAGCCGGCGAACGGTTGACATGCACGTTCCAGACGGCCAGAAAAATACTCACTCGCTTTCCCGGCTTTCCCTCGCTCTCCTCATCCGTGACGACCACCACGCGGCCGTCACCGGGAGACACCACCGCCCCGAGTTCCGTGGGAATCACGCGCTCCGGATCGCGAAAGAAGGAGAAGACGAACGCGGCGAGCAACACCAGCACGACAGCCGCCACATACCAATGCAGCAAAAAACTGACACCGCCCAGCACCAGCGGCGGCAATCCGAAGTAGTAGCCTTCTTTGACCATGCTCCCCTGTGCAGACCCCCGCATTTCTCTGCGCAGCGCGCGGCGAGCGCGCATGGTCATTCTACGACAGAATCACAGACGATAAAGTCGTTATTGGGTGTAATTGGAACGCGTGCGTATGATACGTGCGGCAATCCGCTCCATCTCATCCTTGCAGTGGAGCTTCATCTTCTTCAGTTTGATTTCTTCCAGGAGGTCTTCCGAATTCAGGTAGGGCGACTTGGAGATTCTCTGCAGTTCTGCTTCGTATTGCCGGTGCTGCTCTGCCAGACGCTGATACTCGGCGTCTGTCTCAAAGGGTGTGTCCCGAGGTGTCCGCTGCACAGTGGCCATGCGTTCCTCCCGACGATTCCGTAAATGGGATGTGAGTGCTACATGAACGCAAGATAGCACTCTGGCTTGCCGCGTCAAGAGGGTATTTACGAAATTTCAGGGGAGCTTCCTTTCCATCACCATCGCCGCCTCATCCGGATCGCGGTAATAGCGCGCGCGACGCCCGGTTTTGGAAAAGTCATGCTCTTCGTAAAACGCAATTCCCGTTTGATTCGACTCGCGAACCTCTAAAAACACTCGGTTTACGCCGCGCGATCGAAACCCATCGAGCGCCGCCTTCAGCAGTGCCGAGCCATGTCCTCGGCGTCGGCGAACGGCGGCGACCGCGAGATTCAGGATCTCCGACTCGTCCCCCGCCTGGCGCCCGAGAATGAAACCCGTAACCTGCCCATCGTCCTCACTCACCAGTGCCAGCACCCCCGGCCAATGCAGCGCTTCCCGATACGCCTGTTCCGGCCAGTTGGCCGCTTCCGGAGCCTGGCGTAAAATCATGGTCACCGCAGCTGCGTCCCCAGGGCGAAACACACGAATCGTTACTTCAACGCACTCGCGCCTGGTTTCAGCCGCCATGCGTCGTCCTTCCCTTCCAGAAAATTTCTGCGTCCGACCGCCGCACGTAATTTGCATCCAGGGCCAGTGCTTCCGTGAAACGGCCCACCGCCAATTCCGCCAATCCAATGCGCCCAATCATCGGTGCTCGCACGCTCGAAACGCACTCTACTTTCTCCTGCCGTCTCTCCCGCGCTTTCCACGCCTCTTCGGAAACAATGCACTCCGCATCCGCCGAAACCCACCCAATGTTTCCATCATTTCCAAACTCTGCCGCAGCTTCAACAAATTTTCCCGGTGCCATCACCATCTCGGCACCCAACCGCGCTAGGCCCGTCCCCTCCCGTTGATAGATAGCCCCGAACACCTGACCTCGTTGTGCATTCGCAAACGCCGCCACTAGGGCTGTTCCCCCTGAGGACTCCATTGCCAATGCTCGTAACCGCGAGACGGCCACAATTCGTTTTCCATAAACCTCCGCCCAAGCTTTCACGGTTGTCAAACCCACCCGTCCCCCCGTAAATGAACCCGGCCCGGTGGCCACGGCGTATGCCGCCACGTCCTCCATTTGAAGCTGGCTACCCTGCAAGCACGCACCAACCGCCGGGAGCAGCCACGAGGAATAATCTTCCTGTGAATCGTGGGCAACAACCTTCAAGAGGAAATCTTCTTCTAGCGCCGCGACACTGCCCCTTGAATCACACGTATCTATTGCCAGTACAATCACATCCGCATTCTACCGTACTCCCGCTCTTAACTGCCAAGCTCCGCCGATAGCAAAGCGCGGCAGCATCAACAGAACAAAAGTCGCGCCAGCACCATGGGAGTGTTTGGCTTCCGACTGATCCTAATTCTCATCCATAGGCACGACGAATTCCCACCGCCCCAAGCAATTCGACTGCCAAATTTGCACTTAATTTTCCCTAACCTCCTGATTCCACAGGATATATCTTGACTCTTGCAACACAATGTTATATATTTCTTATGCATCGCCAGGGGGGGCGAGCAAATCTATGGACTATAAGATCGGCGACAAGGTCGTTTACCCGAATCACGGCGTGGGCGTTGTGGAGCAGATCAGCTACGGAGTCTTGAACGGCAGAACCGAACGTTACTTCATGATCCGCATTGTTTCCAGCGGCTTGCGCGTCATGGTCCCGCAGTCCAACGCTATGACCGTTGGCCTTCGTTCCGTTATTCGTTCCACGGAATCCACCAAAGTCCTTGGTTTCCTCGAAAAGGGCAAACTCAACTCTCATCACGACTGGAAGCACCGCTTCAAAGAGAACTCCGAGCGCATGCGCACCGGGGCCCTTCTCGAAGTCGCCGTGGTCCTCAAGAGTCTCGTTTCCCTCAGCCGCAGCAAGCCTCTCTCCTTTCGCGAAAAGAAAATGCTGGAACGCGCAAAGTACCTCCTCGTCAGCGAAATGGCCACTTCCCGCAACACCACGGCGGAAAACGCCGAAGCCACTGTCGTAAAGTCTCTCGCCAAGGCCAAACTACAGTTTCCCATCATGACCGAGAAATTCGAATAGTTTCTGGCGCTGCCTTTGCCGTTCTCCTTCTGGCGGGCAACCTCGCATTGCCCGCCACTTTTCTTCCAATCACACGGCCTGGTCGCGATCCGGCCGAATGGACGCGGCAGTGTACTCCTACTGGTTTACGTAGAATCGCCGGATTCAGAAAAGAAAAATAGATACAGTGGATGACCTACTTTGACATCACTGAGCATCTCAGGGCCGCGGAAGAGCACTGACCACCACCCCTGCTTGGTGCAAGATCCGTGTCACCGTTGCCGCGATCTGCGGCGCTCCTGGGGTGTCGCCATGAATGCAAATGGTCTGCGCATCAACAGAGACTTCTGTCCCATCGCATGCAATTACCATCCCTCGTTCAACTATACGCAACGCCTGCACGCCTGCTTGCGCGGGATCACGGATCAGCGCGTCCTCAAACTTGCGTGAGCGCAACGTTCCATCCGGCTCGTACCGCCGGTCGGCGAAGGCTTCAGCAGCCACTCGGAACCCCGCTTTTCGGAAGATATCCAACATCGGCGACTCCGCCAGACCCACAAGCACGACGTCGCGGTTCCATCGTGCGACGCCCTCCGCAATCGCCCCAGCAATGCCGCGATCTCGCACCGCCTGATTGTAAAGCGCGCCATGAGGCTTGACGTGCGTCAAGTGCACGCCGTAACCGCCGGCAATCCCGGCAAGTGCCCGGACCTGATCGAATACAGAAGCTGCAATCTCGTTCGGCGGCAGTTTCAACTCCCGCCGCCCAAAATTCTCACGATCCGGGTACCCAGGATGCGCGCCGACCGCCAGCTTCCAGCGCATCGCCTGTTCGACCGTTGTCTTCATGGTTTGTACATCGCCCGCATGCCCCCCGCAGGCCACGTTGACCGAGGTAAGCGAAGGCATCAGCGATTCTTGCGTGCCATCCGCAATCGCCTCGGCGAGCTCACCCATATCGCAATTCAGATCAATATTTCGGTGAACGTGCCTCATTCGAAAATCAGCTCCTCCGAGGCCATCAGCTCCTCCTGCTCACTCAACAGGGAACGCGCCGTTTCCCACGCCACCCGTTCGAATCGAATCTCATCGCGCGGCCGAAGCTGGCCGAGGCTGTGGAAATCCGCGGAAATCAGATTGGCGATCTTCGGATATCCGCCCGTGGTTTGCTGCTCCACAAAGAGGATAATGGGCATACCACCCTCGGGCACCTGAACGGCGCCGAGTGTAACACCCTCGGAAATCATCCCTCCTGTGCCCCGAGTGGGACCGGTCTCCTCCGGCCACGTATCATCGGGGAGCATCGGAATGGCCGCACCTTCCAAGCGCAGCCCCATGCGATTGGCATCCTCCGCAACGCGATAAGTGCTCCCGTAGAACAAGGGCTCCGAGGCCTCGTCAAACCAATCACTCTGCGGGCCCGGCGTAACCCGCAAGACCCTGCGAGGCTCCGCCATCTTCACCGCTCGCGTCGACAGGCTTCGCTCGCGAGCTAACCCGTTCGCGGCCCCGATGTTTAGCACATCTCCTTTTCGCAACGCGCGCCCTTCAAACCCGCCAAGCCCACTCAAAATATGCGTTGATGCGCTTCCAAGAAAAGGCTCCACCGCGATGCCACCCCGCACGCACAAATAACACCGCGCCCCTGAACACGTCGGCCCCAGACGCAGCGTCTGCCCCGGTTTTACTGCAAACGTCGTCCACAAATCGACCCGCTCTCCGTCCAATGTCGCGCCGAAATCGGAACCAGTCAGGGCGCCGGTGGCGGCCTCCGGAAAAATAAACGTGCCGCCGAGCAGCGTCATCTCCAAACCAGCCGCGCCCTCAGCATTGCCAAGCAATCGATTTCCCAGCCGAAGTGAAATCGCGTCCGCCGCCCCGGAAGCTGAAACGCCAAGAAAAGCGAACCCTTCTCGCCCGAGATCTTGCACGGTGGTGAAAAGGCCAGACTCGCGCACCCGAATTACGCCCATTCCTTCTCCAGCGCCGAAAATCGTTCGGCGGAGATCGGCGTAAATCGCACGCGGTCTCCAATGCTCAAAAGGCTCAACCCGTCCCGGTCCGTTCGAAACATCGCCATAGGAGTGCGTCCAAGCAATCTCCATCCACCGGGCGTGGCGAACGGATACACACCGGTCTGATGGCCCGCGATCCCCACGCTGCCCGCTAGCACCCTCCGACGCGGCTTCGCCAGCCGCGGCGTCACCAGCGCTTCAGGCAACCCACCCAGATAAGCGAATCCAGGTACGAACCCTAGAAAATAGACAAGGTACTCGGGTGTGGCATGCATCTCGATGGCCTTCGCGGCCGTCATTCCGTGCATCGCGCACACCTCAGCCAGGTCCGGACCATACTCTCCGCCATAGCACACTGGAATTTCCACTTGATGCGGCTCTGGGAGGATCACCTCATCAAGCCGCTCGAGGCATCGCCGCAGAATCGCTTCCACTTCCTCGTGCCGCAACCGAAGTGCATCAAACTTGACCAGCAAAGAGCAATACGCCGGATGAAGATTCCGAAAGCCTTCAATGGGTTCCAACTGCAACAGCCGCAGCAGCTTCCTGACCCTTTCATTCGCTTGGAGCGTGATCTGAGGCTGTACAGGCCGAGCTTCAGTTCGGCCTTTTCTATTCTGTCGCTCGAAATAAACCAGCAGCGATTGATCGCTCGCCAGTTCGAATCGCGCGCCTTCGCCCGCCTCCATGTCCATGCTCGCGAAAGTATACCGCACGCGGCAGTAGCTCCAGTAGGACAGGAATTCCTGCGGTCTAGTTCGGCCGCCCGTCTTCAACGCATCCCTCAGAAACGATCCTGGTCACTCCGCAGCCCCGCGCTCGCGCAACTTTGCCACCGTCTTGTCCCAGGGGCGTGCACTCAACAATTTCACCCGGCCGCTCATAGTGTCTCGGTAGTCTCACCCGAACCGATAGGTACGCACCGTGGTCCATTAACAACTGCGCCGCCAGTAAACCGCAGTCGCCGAATTGTGTCACGGCGTGGAACAGTGCCGTCTGCCCACCGATACCGGACTCATCCACCGTCGCGCGCGCATTCGCAGCGTCGGCATCAATCAGTTCCGCCAGATAATCGAGCCGGCCGCGGAGCAAGTCCAGCACCGGAGGCACGTCGTGTTTGGCAACGCCACCGGCATCAAGAAGGAGTTGGATGCAAATACCGAGGTGCAGAGAACGTCCTTAACTAAGTGGTGATGACGTAATCCAGCGCCGTGCCCGGATACTTTCGCTGCGGTTTGCCGCAGTTCGGATTGGCACCGCGCTCCAGGAGCCACTCGATTGGCGTTGGCTCCACCGTCTCGCAAGGTGCAAAGAGGATCGGGAACTTCGGCCAGCTGGCAAATCCATAGAGACCAGCAATCTTGAATTGCGCATCAGTGAGCGACCTAGCGTCACCCGCCTTGAGCAGATCCTTGGCCTGATTTTTCAAATGCCGGAGATCGGGACGGTCAGGAAGCGGAGGTGTGTCCTGAGAATGGGTCGGCACAGCGACCTCCTTTCAACAAAGCGCCCGTCATCCGCACATCGGGCTGAAAGAAGGTTGGTGAAGATCGATTGCCGGGCTCTTTCCGCGGACCGCATGCCTCCTTAACGCTGGAGGAATCGTACGACAAGCCCGCCAACCAAGCTCCACCGGCGCGGCCAGGCGCGCCGTGAAGAATGCACTGAATGAAATTGCTCAGAAGGCGAAACCGCGCTCGCGCCATTCCTCCCACGGAGTAGGCAGACATCCTCTTCCGTCTTCAGCAGGTTCTTGAATTCCTAGGCCAGTCGAAGGCTGGGGTCGGCGTTCAAAGTAACATCCGCGAGGATGCCGTTTCGAAACCGTGAATACGCAGCGGCGGCGATCATCGCGGCGTTGTCAGTGGAGAGTGCGCGGCTGGGGAAAAAAACGTTAACACCGGCAGCTTTGGCCCGTTCTTCAAATGTCACGCGCAACTGGCTGTTGGCCGCCACACCCCCTGACACCAGGATGCTTCCCACTGCCAGCCCTTCCGCCGCGGTCATCGTCCGTTCGACCAGATCACGCACCACGGCATTCTGAAACTCGCGCACCAGCGCCAGCGTTCTTGGCGAGCAGAGTGGCAGCAACTGCTCGAACTTTCTCTCGCCACGCTGCAGCGTCTGTTCCCGCATGCGGATCTCCTCTGAATATTCCTGATGCTCCCGCACGTGGTAGAGCACCGCCGTCTTCAGTCCACTAAAGCTGAAGTCCAGCGCATTTCCTTTCATTTTCGTCGGACCGAATTTCACCGGAGCAGCCGCACCATTCGAAGCCGCGGCCAGCCGATCCAAAATCGGTCCTCCGGGATAGCCCAGCCCAAGCAGCTTCGCGACTTTGTCGTACGCTTCCCCGGCGGCATCGTCCCGCGTCTGCCCGATCTTGCGATAACGCAAGAGTACACTCGCATCCTGCACGTCCGAATCCTCCGTCTTCACTTCATACAAAACAGTGTGCCCACCTGAAACAATCAAGCACACCGCTGGCAATTTCGCTGCTCGCCCCGTCTTGTGCGCTTCCAGAAAAACCGCGTGAACGTGTCCCTCAAGATGATTCACGGGCACAAGCGGCTTTCCCAGTGCTTGTGCGAGCGTTTTTCCATATGTAATTCCAACCAGCAGCGCCCCCACCAGCCCGGGACCCTGCGTCACACCGATCGCGTCCGCATCCGCAAGCTTCATTCGCGCTTGCGCAATCGCCTCGCGCACCACTGGTACGATCTGCCGCAAATGCTCGCGTGAAGCCAGCTCTGGCACCACGCCACCGTACTTTTGGTGCACATCGACTTGAGAAGCGACAACGCTGGACAAAAGCTCTCGCCCGTCGGCCACCACGGCAGCCGCGGTTTCATCGCACGAAGATTCAATTCCCAGGATTCTCACGCTCCTCCTCTAGTCCGCCGGGAAATCCGTTCAACTTTCATTATGCTAGCACACGCCTGCTCCGGGCTTCAGGCTACGCGTTGGGCACCTTCATTATGCGGCCGCAGGGCAGGCAGGCGCTGCTTGACTAATCCAAGAGCCACCGCTATTGTGCCATTCGGTTGAATGCATCCAACCGCATCGAAGAATGGTGTTCATCCTCTTAGATTGTGTGAAAAACTGAGACCATGACCAACAACCCGTCCGCCACACCCCACGCTGCGCAACCTGACTGTCCCACGAGAGGCCGCAACAGAGTTCGCAAGGCGGTGCTCCCTGCCGCAGGACTCGGCACGCGCTTCCTGCCCGCCACCAAGGCGCAGCCGAAAGAAATGCTCACCGTCGTCGACAAGCCGCAGATTCAATACGTGGCCGAAGAGTGCGTCGCTTCCGGGATCGAACACATCATTATCGTCACCGGCAAAGGCAAGAATTCCATCGAAGACCACTTCGATTCGGCCCCTGCGCTCGAACGTTTCCTGGAAGAAAGAGGCAGGAAAGACCAACTGGAAATGGTACGCAAGATCAGCAATATGGTGCAGGTGAGCTACACGCGTCAGAAGGTACCGCTGGGCCTGGGCCACGCCGTGCTCGTCGCGCGCGACCTTGTAGGCGACGAACCCTTCGCGGTCTTGCTTGGCGACGTCTTAATCCCCGGTCCGAATCCCGCCACCAAACAACTCATCAAGGTCTATGAGACTACCGGCGTCGGCGCCATTGCCGTCGAAGAAGTCCCAAAAGACAAGACCCATCTTTATGGCATCGTGGATGGCGAAGCTGCTCCGCAGCCGCCTTTCGGCGAACGATTGCTGCGCATCCGAGAACTGGTCGAGAAACCGAAACCGGAAAGCGCTCCATCCAATCTTGCCATCACCGGACGCTACGTCTTGCCGTCAGCCATTTTCGATTGCCTTGAGCGCACCGCGCCCGGCGCTGGAAATGAAATTCAGCTTACGGATGCGCTGCGCATTCTCGCCAGGGAGCAAGGGCTATGGGCTTACATCTACGACGGCGTTTCATACGACGCAGGCGATAAACTTGGCTTCCTAAAAGCCACTGTCGAGATCGCGCTGCAGAATCCTGAATTCGGCGCCGCGTTTCACAGCTACTTGAAAACTCTCAAACTCTGAGCGAAGCATCTCGTTCGAAGAGAACTACTTTTTCTTTGCGGGCTTCTTTTCTTTGCCCTCTTTGGCATCCTTGGCATCCTTGGATGCCGCTTCCTTGCTCGCCGATTCTTTATCTTTATTCCCTGCTTCTGTTCCTTCGGTGACGGGCGGCTTGTCCGCTTTCTCTCCATCGCCGCTAGTGGCTTTTTTCCCACCATAGTCATTCACGTACCAACCCGCGCCTTTGAACTGGATCGCGGGCGCGGTGATTACCGACTCCACTTTTCCGCCGCAGCGCGGGCACTTTTTCAGGTGCGGGCCGGAAACGCTCTCGATTTTTTCCGTGTTGCGGCCGCACTTCAAACATTTGTACTCGTACAGGGGCACTGACGCTCCTCTGAGGTACTGCTCAAAACTGAAAGTATAGCACGCGTGGCTGACGTCGTCGGAACGCGTGCTAGACTCTTTGCCATGAGTGCGAGAACTGCTCCCCCCAAGCCGGCAGATGCGGCGAATTCGGCAGCCGGCGGCTGCCTCTATCTTGTCGGCACGCCGATCGGAAATCTCGAAGACATCACGCTTCGGGCACTGCGCATCCTGAAGGAGGTCGATCAAATCGCCTGCGAAGACACGCGCCATACTCTGAAGCTCCTTACGCACTACGACATTCACAAGCCGCTGGTCAGCTACCACGAACACAATGAGTTGACCCGCGCGCCTGAGCTGGTCGTCGCTCTGGAGAAAGGCGCGAAGATTGCGCTGGTTAGCGACGCGGGGATGCCGCTCGTGTCCGACCCCGGCCACCGTCTCGTCACGCTCTGCCTGCGGCATCACGTTCCCGTCGTTCCCATTCCCGGGCCGTCTGCGCTGCTCGCTTCTCTTTCTGCTTCGGGCTTACCTAACGAAGAATTTCTCTTCGTCGGCTTTTTGCCCGCGCGGAGCGGTGAACGGCGCCGCGCCCTCGAACGCCTGCGCATCGAGGACCGCACGATCATCCTTTACGAAGCTCCGCACCGTGTCTCGGACTGTGTTGCCGACGCCCGGGAGGTTCTCGGCAATCGCAACGCCTGCATCGCGCGCGAAGTTACGAAGCTGCACGAAGAGTTCCGCCGCGGCAAGCTCTCTGAACTCTCCACATCACTCGAGCAACGCCCCGCACGCGGCGAAATCACGCTCTTGATCGGGCCCGAGGCTCCCGCCGACGCACGCACGCAGGCAAATTCGGCTCAAAGCCTCGCCGACCGAGTCGAGGAGCTCATCCGCCAAGCCAAGCTCGACCGCAAAGAAGCCTTGAAGCTCGCCGCCAAGGAACGCGGGCTGACGCGGCGTGCGGCATACCACGAGATTGTGAGCGGGCAACAAGGCCCGGTGAATAGCGACGAGTAAGTCACCTTCGCAAAACGCGCTGCTTCGAGCTGGAATCCTAGTTACACCACCAACAGGGCTGTGTTGTTCATATAGTGTTGATTCATAAAATAGTTACAATTGCGGTGCAGAATTTGGACCGAAGGCGGTCGTGGCCAGACGCTCCTGCAGTGTACGCGCAGGCGCTGCGCGTAGGAGCGACATCAATTGAGACGCCGCAGGACAAGCCGTACGGGGACCGGGCGGCAGGAGTCAAAGATGCATGGGGCAACAGCTGGTTTATTGCCACCCATTTGGGGCGCTAGCAACGGAACAGAACAGAACAGAGCGGTCTGCATACCGCCCCTCAAAGAGAAAGAGGTTAAGCGGCGGATTCGGAGCGGAAAACGCGATGGAAGCGGGGGCCGGTGAACTGCACGCCGATGAGCTTTTCGCCTTCGGACTGGGACTCAGCGATGTGCACAACGCGACCGCGGGTGGCGAAGTCCGCATCGTTGTTTCTGGCGGCCGCAAGGCGGCCGACACGCCGTCGAGAGTATTGCGAAAACGGGATGCGGATTTCGAGGTCGGAGCCGATGGCGATGTCGAAACGTGTCACGAAGGCTGCTCCATTGCGGCCAAGATTTTCGCTGGCCGTATCTTCTTCGAAGGCGTAGCCGCGGGCATCGTGGCCGCGCACTTTGAGCGGCAGGCGGACGGCGATTCTACGTTCCGAGCGCTGCCTCGATGCAGTGGTGCTGAGGGCGACCATGGGCTAGGTCCTCGATTCCGGAGCGGTCAGCTTCTTGGCCGCGCCATGGCTCGGTCCTCGAAGAAGCATTCGACGCTCTCGAGGATCTCTGCGGGGGTGCGTGCCGCATGTACGATTCTACGCAGCTCTGTGCCGTTCCCCACGCCATGAGTAAACCAGCAGGCGAACTGCTTCATTTTGCCAACACCATCGGGAAGGTTGGCGGCATTAATTTGTCTATAGTAGTCCATTAGTAAACGGTAGCGGACAGGGTCGGTGGGGGTATCGTAGCTGCCGGTTTGCGCGTATTGCCGCATCTGAGAAAAAATCCACGGGTTCGTGGCGGCGGCACGGCCGATCATGACGGCGTCGCAGCCGGTTTCGCTGACCATGCGCGCGGCGTCTTCGGGCTTGTTAATGTCGCCGTTGCCAATGACGGGAATTTTCACGGCCTGTTTGACGGCGGCTATGATGGTCCAGTCCGCGGCGCCAGTGTAGCCCTGCGCGCGCGTGCGCGGATGCACCGCGACGCCTTCCACGCCCATGCTCTCCGCCATTTTCGCAACCTCCACAGCGACGATGGAATTTTCGTCCCAACCAGCGCGGAGCTTGATGGTCAGCGGGATCTTTACCGCCGCGCGGACGGAGCGAAAAATATCTTCCAGCAAGGGCAACTCGCGGAGCAGGCCGGAGCCGCCGCATTTCACGACTTTCTTGGCGGGGCAGCCGAGGTTGATGTCCACGGCGTCGTAACCAAGGTCCTCGACCATCTTCGCCGCTTCGGCCATGACAGCAGGATTCGCGCCAAAAAGCTGCGCCGTGATGGGATGCTCGTCTTCCTGGAAGTAGAGATAGCGTAAAGTTTTCTTTGCGCTGCGGGTAATGCCTTCGGAGCTGGTGAATTCCGTCATAAGCAGGCCGCAGCCGCCGAGGCCGCGAATGACGCGGCGGAAAAGCGTGTCCGTTACGCCGGCCATGGGCGCCAGCACCGCAGCGGGGCGGATCGTCAAGTCGCGAATTTGGAAGACTGCAGGAGTCATGAAGCTACGCCGTCCTCTTTGCCGCCGCGTCCTTGGTATTCAAGAATTCATCGAGACGGAGGAATTTACGGCCGAGGGCACCGGAATAGGCGGACCACTCGGGGTCGCCGGAATCGACGGCCAGTGCGGCGCGCACGGCTGCCAGCTTTGAATCCAGATCATCCATGTAGTGGAAGGCCATGGCTTCGCGGATCATCGGGAGCTTTGGCGAGCCGAACTCGTATTGGCCGTGATGGCTGATGAGAAGATGTTGGACCACGGTCTTCAAATTCGCTGGAAAACCCTCGATGGCATCCACCGCCCTGGAGACCGTTTCCAGCTCCATCACGATGTGGCCGAGGAGCTGGCCTTCGACGGTGTAGCCGATGGCGCGCTCGTAGCACAGCTCGTCGAGCTTCCCAACGTCGTGTAATATCGCGGCGGTCAGCAGCAAATCAACGTCGAGCTCGGGATAGTGCGCGGCGATTTGCTTCGCGAGGCCGCACAACCCGATGACGTGCTCAAGCAGACCGCCGAGATAGGCATGGTGCATGACCTTTGCGGCGGGGGCGCGTTTGTACTTCGCAGCTATCCCAGGATCGGAAATGATTTGGGCCACCAACTTCTTGAGCCAAGGATTCGTGATCGATGCCGCATGTTCTAGAAGCTGGGCGTAAAGCTTACCGACGTCTTCTTTTGTGTGGGGAAGGAAGTCGGCGAGGTCGACCTCTTCGGGTTTAGCGAGCCGCAGCTGCTGAAGCGAGAGCTGCGGCTTGTTGCGGTAGATTTCAACCCGCGCGTTCACCTTGACGAAGTCGTCGCGATTGATGTTCTTCACCGCGGCATCAAATTGGTCCCACATTCGCGCTTCGATGGTGCCGCTACGATCGCCGAGCTCGAGGCGCAAATAGGTCTTGCCTTCTCGGGTGCTGCGAATCTCTTTTTCGTGAACGAGGAAAAACGTAGTAATGGTTTGTTCGGAATTGAGGTCGGTAACGAAGGGCGTCTTCATGTGGCGGATGCCGAGCCGGAGCGCTTGCCGAAGAGCAGGAATTTCTTGTGGCTCTTCTTGCTCTTGGTCACCTCTGGTGTGGCGCTCACTTCCTGAATCTCGGAGCCTCCGCCGCCGGCAAGGTCCTGATAGCCAGGCTTGATCACCACGTAGCTTTGCTCGCGTAGGGTCTTGAGATATTCGCGCATCGCGGGTTCCATGCGTGTGCCGTAAAGCTTGTCCATGATTTCATTTTTGACTTTCGAGAGTGATTGTTCGCCTTCGTCGTAGTGCTCCAGAACCTGCAGAACCAAAAAGCCTTGTCTGGTTTCCATGACCTCGGTCAGCTCGTTGCGCTTCATCTTGAAGACCTTGTCCTCAAGTTCCTTGGAAAGTTCTCCGCGCTTGTAGATACCGAGAAAGCCACCCTGGTTTTTCGTGCTGCCATCGGAAAGCCGCTTGGCGATTTCGGCGAAATCCTCGCCGTCCTGGACGCGCTTGAGCGCGGTCTCCGCCTTTTTCTTCAGGTCGGGGAGGTCTTCGGGCTTCTTTCCCTCCGTGCTAACCACGATCTCCCGCAGCGCTACCTGCTCTGGGCGCACGAATTCGGTTTTGTGCGCTTCGTAATACTTGGTCACTTCTTCATCGCTGATGGTGATGTGCGAACCGACCTCGCTGCTGATCACGCGCTGCTGCAGCAAATTATTGCGAATGTTGTTCTTGAAGTCCTCCCAGTTCGTTCCTTGCCCGGAAACCGCCTTTTCGAGCTCCTCCATGCTGGGTAGATTGTTCTGAGTGCGGATGGCATCGAGCCTCTTGATGAGCTCAGGCTCGACGCTCACACCCATGTCCTTGGCGCGTTGCACCAGGAGGGACTGGTCGACGAGCTCGCGCAAAGTGTTTTTCTGGCGATCCTCGATGTTGATTTGCAACTGTTCCGGCGTGCAACGATTCTGGCATTCGGATTTGGCGTCTTCTACCGCAGCCAAGCGTGCTTTCTCATACTCCGAGCGGGTGATGATCTCATTGTTCACGCGGGCAATGATCTCTTCGACGGTCTTCCCGCTATCCGCATTAGCGGTTTTCGGCGCGGCGGGCTTGGCCGGCTTTTCGGATTTTGCGTCGGGGGCGGCCATCCCCGGCTTTTCGAGCGTGGGCCCGCCCGATGGTTTCGGCTGGGAACCTTGTGGTTGCTGTTGTGCCGCGAGCGGCAGGGCGGCTAAGAGCGCCGCGATGATAACCAGTTTTCGCATCAATTCCCTCACCTCTAAAGTTTAGCCCTGCCCCTGAAGACCGAGCAATACGTTTCTCAAGGCAGCGGGGATCGATTCTCCCCGTTTGATTTCCATCCAGAGTACGCCGCTAGGGTCGAGTTTGATGCCTGTACGAGAGCGTACCACGGTGACCAGCTTGGCTGGGTCCAGCATTGTCTCGGGATGGAATCTTACCGCGATGCGGGTCCCCTGACGTTCCACGGCCGAGATTCGCAGGCGCTCACACATGGCTTTGAGGGCGGCATATTCCAAAAGGTTTTCTACCGAGGAAGGCGCTGTGCCGAAGCGGTCTTCAAGCTCTTTGCGAACGTCCTGCTTGTCTTCTTCCGAGGCGATCGAGGAGATGCGTTTGTAGGTGCGCAGACGGAGATTTTCGCTGGGAATGTAGTCCTGCGGGATGCGCACGTCAAAGCCCAGGCTGAGCGTAGTGCGCAGGTCGGGCGCGACTTCTTCGCCCTTGAGCTTCGATACGGCGCGCTCCAGCATCTGACAATACATATCGAATCCGATCGCTTCGATGTGCCCGTGCTGCTGGCGACCGAGCATGTTGCCGGCACCGCGAAGCTCCAGGTCGAGCGCGGCGATGCGGAATCCGGCACCCAGTTCGCTGAACTCCTTCATGGCGGCAAGGCGTTTGCGGGCGATGTCGGAGAGCGAGGCGTCGGGCGGGACGAGCAGATAGGCGTAGGCGCGCTGCGCGGAACGACCGACGCGGCCGCGCAATTGATAGAGTTCTGCGAGCCCCAGGCGGTCGGCGCGGTTGATCAAAATCGTATTGGCGCGCGGGATGTCCAAGCCGTTTTCGACGATGGTTGTGGCCACCAGCACGTCTGCTTCATCACGGATGAATTTCAACATCACACTCTCGAGCTCTTTTTCGGCCATCTGGCCGTGGGCCACAACAACGCGTGCTTTTGGCACCAGCTTGGCCACCATAGCTCCGAGCGAATAGATCGATTCGACG
>MNIJ01000062.1 GCA_001919715.1 Acidobacteria bacterium 13_1_20CM_58_21 | reverse complement strand
GCTCGATGATTCCCGTGGCGATCCCCAGTCGCTTTGCGATGGCGATTCCGCTCGAGCCGCCCGGCACACCCACCATCAAGCGATATGTCGGCCGCAGATGGACCTCGTCAAATTCCACCGCAGCGTTTACCACCCCCAGCGTGGTCGATGCGTACGCCTTCAATCGGTCGTGATGCGTGGTTGCCAGCACGATGCAGTTCTTGGCGCGAAATTCGTCCAACAGCGCCACCGCCAGAGCGGCGCCTTCCTCCGGCGCAGTTCCCGTGCCCATTTCATCCGCCAGCACGAGAGAATTTGGCGTCGCGGCTTGGAGCATGGTCTTCAAGTTCAACATATGCGCCGAGAACGTGGACAAATCCGCCGCGATCGATTGCTCGTCGCCGATGTCCACCAGCACCCGGTCGAACAGCGGCAGGACCGCCCGCTCGGCGGCCACCGGAATTCCGGACTGCGCCGATAGCGCGGCTATTCCCGTCGTTTTCAGCACTACCGTCTTGCCGCCGGTGTTTGGTCCGCTGATTACCAGCACGCGTTCTTCTCCCCCCAGCGTCAAGGTCATGGGAACAATGGAGCGGTTTTCTTTGCGGAGTTTGTCCTCCAGGCCCGGATGACGCGCGCCTTCTAAACGCAGTTCATTTGTCGCCGAGAATTCCGGCATCGCGGCATCAAAATCCCGCGCGAACCGCGCCCGCGCAAACACGCCGTCGAGTTGCGCAATGGTCTCAGCCGCCGCTCGGAGCGGCCTTTGGATGATTTGCAGCTGCCCGGTGAGTTCCCGCAAGATCCGCGCCATTTCCGCGGCTTCGTCATCGGCGAGCTGCACGAGCTGATTGTTGGCCTCCACGGTCTCAAACGGTTCCATGAAGACCGTCTGCCCTGTCGCGCTCGCTCCGTGCACCACGCCGGGAATGCCCCGCCGATGCTCGGCCCGCACCGGGATCACGAAACGATCGTTCCGCAGGGTGACGTAGTCTTCCCCCGCTTCCGCATTGCGCGCGCGCAAAATCTGCTTCAGGCTCTTCTGGATGGTATCGCGCGTCTCCGTGATGCTCACCCGGATTCGCCGCAGCGTCGCTGACGCGGCGTCGCTGATCTCGCCATTCGGCAGCACGCAACGCCGGATCGCTGCGTGGGCATCTCGAAAATCACCAAGCGCAGCGGCCCGCGCCGCCAATAAGGGAAACTTCATCGCTTCTTCGCGAAACTGCTGCCGCAGCCATCCCGCCGTTTCGAGCAACGACACCACATCCAGGAATTCCCCGGGCTCCAGCGCCGCGCCCAGTCCCTCGATCCGTTCGAGCCAGCCTTGCGGATCGGACAGCGCGCCAAATCCCAGCTCGTGTCCCGCGCGCAGCCACTCGGCTGCTTCGCGAATCAGCGCGAACGCCGATTCCAGCGCCGCGCGCTCCATCCCTGGCTCGAGTGCATTCACAGCTCGCCGCCCCGACGCGCACGTGGTCCTCAGTCGCAGCAATTCGCGCAGTCTGTCGAACTCCAGTACGTCTTGTGCCGTCCGTGACATCGTTATGTTTGCTTTAACTTCATGGCTAAATGATTTGCCACGTCCCCCGGTGACGTCGCCCTATACACCAGCCGCCCGTTGGCCTCGCCCCATGACGCCGGGTGTCCCAATTCTACTTCCCGCACGCGATCCAAAACCGGCTGCCAGAAATCTCCGAGCACGGCGAACGGTTTCTCGCTCATCACCGACTTGTTCAGCATCTCCCACACCACCGCAAGCTCCACCAGCGTTCCCGTCCCGCCTTTACAGGCCACAAACCCATCCGCACGCCGGATTAGCTCAAACAGTCGCTCCTCCCATGACTCCCTGCGCACTTCGACGTCAATCCAGGCATTGATCTTCGCGGCTTTGAAGAATTCCGCGGTCACCCCGAGTGTTTTCCCGCCGGCTTCCTTCGCTCCGCGGGACACCGCTTCCATCACTCCTCCGTAACCGCCGCTGCAAACAAAGAAACCGTGTTTCGCCAAGCACCGCCCAAGGATCCGCGCCTCTTCATAATCAGCGTCCCCTTCGTGCGGACGCGAACTGCCAAACACGGTGACCACCAATGCGCCGCCCATTTGCAATCCTCGGTCTCACTGCGGGTGTTGGCGTTCCAACCCGCGCTTCGGCGGCGTCACGTTGAACTCCTCAAGCATCGCCACGCACAGCCCGGTCAAAGCGTCCGCCGCTTCGTGACTCGTCCCGCCCTGATTGTTGCTCAAGAATGAAAAGATCACCCGCCGCCCGGCCAGCGTGTCTGCAAATCCTGAAAGCGTCCTCACGTGTTCCACCGAGCCCGTCTTGGCGTGAATCCGTCCCGCTGCCGGTGTATTTTTCATGCGGTCTTCCAGCGTGCCGTCTACTCCCGCCACCGGCAACGACGCAGCATACGGCCCGAACCAGGGTTGCTTCTGCGCAAAGCTCAACAGGGTCACAATGGCCCGCGGGGTTACCAAATCGTGCCGCGACAATCCGGAGGCGTCCGTTTGAATCACGTCGCCCGGGGCGATTCCCGCCGCCAGGTAGAAATCCGATGGAACCCTCATCAGCTCGTCCACCGTGGTCCACACTCCGTTTTGTCGCGCTACCGTCCGGAGCAGCATTTCCGTGTGCAGGTTCTGGCTGATCTTGTTGATCAGTTTCACGGTGTCACCTAGTGGCGCGGAAACGTGCTCGGCGAGAACCAGCGGATCCCCGGCCACTTCTTCCTGCTGGTGGCGTCCCCTGGCTACTCCACCCACCTTGATTCCTCGCTCCTCCAGCAGCCGCTTCAATAGCGTCGCGGCATGCTGCGCCGGCTCTTCGATTGCCAGAACCAGTCTCCGAGGCGCGCTCTTCGCTGGCAGACTGCCTTTCACGACGACCAGATGCGATCCCGGTTCGCGCGTAAGCGTCAAATCCGATTTCATCTCCGCGGCCGAAGTGGTTACATCATTCTCGACCGTGAAATCCGGCGTCGCGGGAGTCACCGCCGCCTGCACGGGATTCCCCGCTTGTTCGCCGGGCGTGAGCGTCAGCGCCACGGTGTTGTCGTCCACGACGATTGCGGAAATGGCCGCGCCGTACTCCCACACCATGTCGTCGATCTCCCAGCCATTCGGATAGCGCTCCCGTGGGAAATAGGTGTCGTCACCGATCACATCTCCCGAAATTTCCTTGACCCCCTTGGCCACCACCGCGTCGGCAAGCTCCAGGAGCGCCTTCTCCGGCAGCCCATCAAATTCCTCCTTCAGCTCATAGGGGAATTTTCTGTTCGATAGATTCGGGTCGCCACGCCCCACGAGCGTGAGATCTCCACGCAGCACTCCATCGCTCGAAATCGCGCCACGCGTCTCGACCGTGGTGTGGAAGCGGAATTCCGGCCCTAGTTTCGCCAGGGCCAGCGCCGTGGTGAACAGCTTCATATTCGAAGCCGGGACGAAATACTTATCCGCGTTCAGCTCGTACAGCGTCTTGCCGCTCTCGGCATCCACGATGAGCAGTCCCCACTCACCCTTGCTCGCGGGCGTTGCTCCCAGCAACGCATCCACGCGCGCCGCGAATCCGGCTATGGCCTTCCTCGAAGCCACACTCTGTTTCTTGGCGCCACAGCACGCCGACGCCGTCTTTGCTTTCGATTGTGCACCCAGGGGTGGCACGCCGGTTCCGAGGGCCCACCAGGCGCTGGCCACTGTCACGGCCGCACATCGCTGCAGGATTTTCTCGATGCTCATGTTTCACTCGCGCGTAAGTCGTTCGCTCAAAAAGTATAGTCGAAAGGCAACGCAATCTGTCGCTGGCGCGTCTCATTCACGGAACAAACCCCATTTCGAGGCCCGTTTCCAAGCCCCCAGGTTGCGCCCAGCCTGCGGGCACCCTATGATGGCTCTAGCCCAGAAGACTACGAGGTGAACTGTGATTAAGCGCGTGATTTCTTCCCTAATGGCGTTGGCGCTCGTTGCGCTGCCGCTGTTGGGCGCGGGGGACAAGAAGGAAACCGAACGTCTGGAGAATTGCGGGGAGGTAATCCAAGAAGTCATGGACATCCCCGATGACATTCCTCAAGACCTGATTGATAAGTCCGAATGCCTCATCGTCTTTCCGTCGGTGCTCAAGGCTGCGTTTCTTATCGGCGGCAGCTACGGTCGCGGTGCGATGACCTGCCGCACCGGTGAGCATTTCACCGGCCCGTGGAGCGCCCCCACGATGATGGCACTGGAAGGCGGCAGCATTGGCTTTCAACTCGGAGGCCAGGCCACGGATTTCGTCTTGCTGGTCATGAATCCGCGAGGCGCTCGCGCCATCTTGAGCAGCAAGGTAAAGCTTGGCGCTGACGCCTCGGCAGCCGCTGGTCCCAAGGGGCGCACGGCAAATGCATCCACCGATGTAACGATGCGCGCCGAAGTCTTGAGCTATTCCCGCGCCCGCGGCCTTTTCGCCGGCCTGTCACTAGAAGGCTCGACGGTTCGCCCGGACCATGACGCCAATGAGCGCATCTATGGCAAGAAAGTCGAGGCAGAATCCATCGTGTTTAAGGGTACTGTCGCCGTTCCCCCCGCCGCCCAAAAAATGATTGCGTATCTAAACCAGAAGTCTCCGAAGAATACGTCGGATCCCGAGTCCCTCAAGTAGTAGCTCGAAAACCGCGGTTTTTCTGAAGACACCCCGGCTCAACCCGGGGTGTTCGAATTTCTATGCCTCCCCCGTGGCGCTGTTCGACTCCGTCAGGCTTCCGGAGAGGTTTATGCTTGACGCCGGGGACAATATGACCTAGAGTCATTTATGAGGATTGGTCATTATGGCCCGCCATTCAAAACCCGCTCCCCGCACTGATCTCTCAGCCTCCACCTCCGACCGGCGCCGGCGCCGCAGCGCCGCTATTCGCGAGCGTCTCTTCCGCGCCTCGCTGGAACTTTTCGCTCAAAAGGGATTCGCAGAAACGACTGTCGAGGACATCACGGAGGCCGCCGACGTCGGTAAAGGCACCTTTTTCAATTATTTCCCGAGCAAAGACCATATCCTGTTGGCGTTCGGAGAAATGCAGCTCGGCAAGCTGGAAGCAGCCATCGACTTGGCCGGCCTCACGGGCGAGCCCATGCCCGACTTCTTGCGTTCGCTCGGTGTGCGCATGACCCAGGAACCGACTCGCAATCCCGCCATCATCCGTGCGCTTCTGCAGGCCTATCTTTCAACGACTCCGGTTCGCGAGGCCATGATGGACCTCCAAAAACGCGTCCATGCCCTCCATAGCCAGATGATTCAGCTCGGTCAGGATCGTGGCGAAATCCGCAACGACCTTCCCGCCGCGGAGATCGCCCACGTTTTTCGTCAGACTATTTTCGGCACACTTCTGATCTGGTCGCTTTACGGCGACGCCACTCTGCACTCCCGGATGGAGACCGCATTCAACCTGCTGTGGTCCGGCTTGGCGCCTCGCGGGAATTCGACGGCGCCGTTGCCGGTCCCTTTCTTCACCTCAGGAGACTAGTTTCATGAACCGCAAGCGCATCCTGAGTTTCCTCGTGGCTGCGGCCGTGCTGACCGCTACTGGGCTCTTTGCCGGATGGTTCCGCCGCGACATGGCGCTTGAAGGTTCCGGCACCGTCGAAGCCCGCAACATTCGCGTTGGTTCCAAGATCGGCGGCCGCATCGACCAGGTCTTGGTCCGCGAGGGCGATTCCGTCCAGCCGGGCCAGGTCTTGATCACCTTTGACGACAAGGAGTTGCAAGCTTCTCTCGAGCAGTCCCGGGCGAACGCGGAAAAAGCCCGGCGCGGCTACCGCCCCGAAGAGATCGCGGAAACCCGAGCCCTCGCGGCCCAAGCCAAAGCCGAATATGAGATGAAGAAGAATGGCTATCGCCAGGAAGACATCGCCGCCGCACAAGCCGATCTCGATCGAGCAAAGGCCGACGAAATCCGTACTCATCTGGATTTCGACCGCTATGACGCACTCGCAAGAAAAGATCTGGTCTCAAAGCAGCAGCGCGACACCGCCGAAGCCAATTGGAAAGTCGCCGTCGCACAGCAACAGAGTGCCCGGCATAAGCTCGACGAACTTCAGCGCGGCTACCGTCTTGAGGAAATCGCCTCCGCCGAAGCGCACTACCATCAGGCGCTGGCAAACATGGAAAAACTGGAGCGCGGCAATCGCCGCGAAGACGTGGACCTGGCCAAAGCAGCTTACGCTTTCGACCAGGCCCGCTTCCGCGAACGCCGGGTCACCGCCCCGTGCGCCGCGATCGTCGAGGTTCTCGACGTCCGCCCAGGCGACCTCATCGCACCGAATGCGCCCGTCGCTACGCTGTTAGAGAAGGATCAAATTTACGTTCGCATCTACATTCCCGAAACCCAATATGGCCGCCTCAAGCTCGGCCAGAAGGCCGAAGTCAGAGTCGACTCTTTTCCAAAAACTGTTTTCGAGGGGGTCCTCGAACAGATCAATCAGCAGGCTGAATTCCTGCCTCGCAACGTGCAGACCCGCGAGGAACGCGTGCACCAGGTTTTTGGCGTAAAGATTCGCATCAATGATCCCGGCGGCCAGGTGCTTGCCGGCATGGCTGCCGACGTGAAGCTGAAAGCGGGAAATTGACCCGATGGCAAAAAATCCAGCCGCAGCCGCTATCTCCGCCGAACATCTGGTTAGGCGCTTCGGCAACTTCACGGCCGTCAACGACGTCAGCTTTCGTGTCGAAAAGGGTGAAATCTTTGGGTTCCTCGGCCCCAACGGCAGCGGAAAAACCACCGTCATCAAAATGCTCACCGGTCTTCTGCCACTCAGCGGCGGCTCCGCCTTTGTCGAAGGCGTGGACGTCGGCGCAGATTCTGAATCCGTCCGCGAGCGCATCGGCTACATGTCACAAAACTTCAGCCTCTACTACGATCTTACCGTGGCGGAAAACTTGCAGTTTTACGGGCGCATCTACAGCCTGGAGCCCGCGCGCCTAAAGCGCCGCATCGAAGAAATTGTTCAGCTCAACGGCCTGGCACCCTATCTGACACGTCTGGCCGCGCAGCTTTCCGGTGGCTGGAAGCAGCGCCTCGCCCTCGGCTGCGCCATGTTGCACGAGCCGGCCCTTCTTTTCCTCGACGAGCCCACCGCCGGCATCGACCCGGTCGCGCGCCGCCAACTGTGGGATCTCCTCTTCGAGCTTTCCGGTCATGGCATCACCTTCTTCGTCACCACTCACTACATGGACGAAGCCGAGCGCTGCAGCCACGTAGCCTACATTTATTACGGCAAGCTCATTGCCGACGGCACGCCCAATTCGCTCCGCGAGCTCCCCGACGTTCAGCCGCAAGGCACACTGCGCGTTGAAATCACCACGCCGGAAGTCACGCGCGCGCTCCGCTTCGCGCGCCAGATTCCCGGCATCCGCAGTGCCACCATCTTCGGCCAATCCATCCACGCACTCATCGAAGATCATTTCAATCCCGACGATCTTCGCGACCAGCTCCTAAAGAACGGCATCGTCGTCACCGAAATTCGTCCCCTCGCTCCCAGCCTCGAAGACGTCTTTGTTGAGCTCACGTGCAAGCACCAAGCCATCCTCGAGGCCGCCCGTGCGTAACTTCTTTCGCGGTTTCCGTGCTGTCTTTTACAAGGAAGTCCTGCACGTCCGCCGCGACCCCGCAACTCTTTTTTTCTCTCTGGTCATTCCCCTACTGCAAATGGTGGTGCTTGGTTTCGGCATTGACACCAACATCCGACAGGTCAACACGGTCGTTTACAACGCCGACGCTCGCCGCGAAAGCCGTGAACTCATCGACCGCCTGAAAAATTCCGACACTTTTCACATCTGGCGCTACGTCGGCAACGATCAGGATCTCAACGACGCCATCATTGCTGGAAAGGCCCGCGTCGGCATCAAGATTCCGGTGGATTATTCTGACCGCCTCCTCCACAACATGAGTGCCCAGGTCCTCGTGCTCATTGACGGCTCGGACTCCTCCGTCGCCGGCCAGGCCATCAACGTCACCACGGCCATCGGTCTTGATGAATCCCTTCGTCGCGTTCTCGAGGATCGTTCCACCTTGGCCGTGGATATCCGTCCTAAACTGCTCTTCAACCCGGACTCCCGTTCTCCGAATTTCCTCTTGCCCGGCTTGACCGCCATTCTCCTGCTTAACGTCACCACTTTCCTCACGGCCTTCTCCATCGTCCGAGAAAAAGAGCGGGGCACGCTCGAACAGTTGTTCGTCACGCCGGTCCGCCCCATGGGTCTTCTCCTCGGCAAGCTCCTTCCCTATCTGGCGATCGGTTTTTCCGAATTGTCTCTGATTCTCTCCTTCATGCGCTTTGTCTTTCAGGTTCCCATTCACGGCAGTGTTCTACTTCTCGCCTTCCTGTCTCTTCCCTATCTTTTCGTTTCGCTTTCTATCGGCATTCTCGTCTCCAGCAAAGCCAATACCCAGTCCGAGGCCATCCAACTCGCCTTCCTAACCTTTCTCCCCAGCATCTTCTTCTCGGGCTACATCTTCCCGCGCGAGACCATGCCCACAGTCTTCTACGTCATCAGCTATTTCATTCCCGCTAGCTATTACATCAACATCACCCGCGGCATCATTCTTCGCGGGGCAGGCATCGCCCACCTCTGGATCGACGGTCTCGCCCTCTTCGCTATCGGCACCATTCTGCTGATCATCGCTGCCCGCCGTTTCCAGAACAAAATCATCATGGCCTGAGCCTTCTCCCCCGCTTTTTGTCTTTTGCGGCGGCGGAGCGTATTCTGCTGCATTATCCTCGCGGCTAAGGAGACTTGGTGTCCTGTCCGATCTGTGAAAAGCGCAAAGCTGCTCGCTTCTGCCCCGCCAAAGGTGAAACGATCTGCGCGGTTTGCTGCGGCACCGAGCGCGAAGTTACTATCGATTGCCCCTCCGATTGCTCCTATCTGGTGGCCGCACACCGCTACGAAGGGCACCAGCGCTCAGTACCGGCGGACACTCCATTGCTCGACCAAAAAATTCCCGACGATATCGTCTACACCCAGCAGCAACTCATGGCTGCGCTGGCCTTCTCCATCGCCAAGTTCTGCACCCTTCAGCCCGCCGCCGTGGACGCCGACGTCCTCGGCGCCATCCAGGCCCTTGCCCAGACCTACAAGACACTGAGCTCCGGCATCATCTATGAAAAACCGCCGGCCGCACCGCTCCCGCGCGAACTCTATGCGGGATTGGTGGCTTTCATCTCCGAAGTCAAAAAGCAGCAAGCCGAACGCGCCAACTCCGCCGCCATCAAGGACTCGGAACTTTTCTATCTGCTGGTTTTTCTCTATCGGATGGGTTTGCTGCGCACCAACGGCCGCCCACGCTCACGCCGCTTCATCGCCTTCCTTCGCGGCCAGTTCCCGCAAGCCCCCGAACTCAAACGCGAAGAATCCCGCATCATCGTGCCCTAGCTCCTTTGGAGTGCGGAAGCCTTGCTCCTTTTTTCCAATCGCGATCACGGTCCGACGTGCCTCCAGGACCTCCCCTGTTATTCTCCGGAGCATCCGAGGAAGGCGTACGACAAGATCAACGCCGATTCACCGAAGCTCTGCGATGCCTGGCGAAGTTTGCTCTGAGCGGAGTCGTGGGGTTCAGGGTGACAAATTCACCCCCTCGCGGAAGAAGGTGCTGGCTCCCTCGCTCCAGTTACCAAGCTGGCGTTCCACGTCAACGAAAGTTGTCGACAGCCCGTGCTTGGCGTCATTTCCACCCACGGCCGCGACCGAAATCCATACTTCTCCCGGATCCGGGCCACGCGTTCCGACGCCTTTCGCCGGTACTCTTCCGGAGCGTACCCATTTCTTGCATACCACTGCTCGTATTGCTTCGCCAGGCGCGGAAACTTTTCCCGCACAAAGGGCAAGAATTCTTTCGCCGAAGACGGCATCAGGAACAGCACGCCGGAGAAGAACCACTGCGCCCCGGCTTCCCGCGCAGCGCCCGCAACTTCTTCGAGCTCCCCATCGCGGTCCGTGATCCCAGGTATCAGCGGCGAAGCGGAAACTCCGACCGCCAGCCCCGCCTCGCGCAACTGCTTCACCCCCGCCAGCCGCAAATCCGGCCGGGGCGCGCGGGGCTCAAGCAGTCGGGTTAAGCCGGGGCG
Organism: Acidobacteria bacterium 13_1_20CM_58_21; assembly: GCA_001919715.1. Taxonomy (GTDB): domain Bacteria; phylum Acidobacteriota; class Terriglobia; order Acidiferrales; family UBA7541; genus Acidiferrum. Next base: position 364 of record MNIJ01000062.1, on the reverse strand, counting down.
CAACGTGGTAATCGTAATGTCGATCCCCAGGTTCGACCGCTCCGCAATGCGCTGCAGCACGTCAATATCCCGCACGATCTGGTTTGACTTGGTGATGATCGAAACGCTCAGCCCTTCCCTCTTCGCCAGTTCCTCCAAACAAGCCCGCGTCACTCCGTACTCGCGTTCGGCTGGCTGATAGGGATCCGTCGCCGTGCCAATTGCAATATGGTCCGGCCGCGCCCCGCCCGACGCTTCCGACGAATACGAATATTTGTGCGCCACGTCCCGCGCCAGCAGCGGCGCCGCATCCTTCTTCACGTAAATCTTTCTCTCGAACTCTGACCCGTCCAGCTCCATGTACTCGTGCGTGTATCGCGCGTAG
>MNIJ01000108.1 GCA_001919715.1 Acidobacteria bacterium 13_1_20CM_58_21 | reverse complement strand
AAGTGAAAGACCTGCCGCTCAACGGCCGAAGCTACGATCAACTGCTCACGCTGAATCCCGGTATCGTCAACTACACCTCGCAACGCTCCGGCAGCATGGGCACCTCCAACTCTGCTCTTGGTAACATGTTTGCTGTTTCGGGTCGCCGCCCGCAAGAAAACCTCTTTCTCCTCAATGATGTCGAATTCACGGGAGCGTCCGAGATCAACAACACGCCGGGAGGGACGAGCGGACAATTGCTGGGCGTGGACGCCGTTCGGGAATTTGCGGTCGTGAAGGACACTTATGGTGCCGAGTTCGGAAAGCGCCCGGGAGCGCAGGTCAGCATCGTCACGTCCGGTGGCACCAATCAGTTTCACGGGAGCGCCTACGAATTTCTGCGCAACAGCGCGCTGGACGCGAGAAATTATTTCGACCAGGGAGGCATTCCGCAATTTCAGCGCAACGTATTCGGAGGTTCCCTTGGCGGACCTATCGTCAAGGGCAAAACATTCCTCTTCGGAAACTATGAAGGCTTCCGGCAGCACCTGGGACTGAGCGGTGTGACGTTGGTGCCGGACAGCAACGCACGCCGAGGGCTCCTGCCATGCGGCGCCGTCACTCCCGCTCCCAACCCGTGCCCGGCCTCCGGTCTCGTAAGCGTCGGCGTAGCCGCCAGCGCCGCTCCGCTCCTCAATTTGTGGCCGGTGGCGAACGGTCCCGACCTCGGGCAGGGGATTGCCGAAGCCTTTAGCCATCCTTTACAAATTGTCAACGAGGACTTCGGTACCGCGCGCCTCGACCATGTATTCTCAGGCAAAGATTCGCTGGCCGCTGTCTACACGGTGGACGACAGCGCGGCGAACACTCCAGCGGCCAATCCCCTCAGTTCAGCCCTGGTGTCTCTGCGGGAACAGGTAGCCAGCTTGAGTGAGACGCACCTGGTGTCCTCTGCCGTTGTCAATCAAGCCACCTTGGGCTTTTCGCGCGGGGCCTTCTATTTCACGGGCGACACATCCGTCAGTTTGCCTGGATTTGTACAAGGCCGCCCCATCGGCGCAGTCGTCGTTGGCGGCGGAACCACTCTCAACGGGGCATCCCAGATCTCCGCTGCCGGAACAAATGCCGGCAGCAACCTCGTAGCGGTGCGCAATCTGTTCACTGGCCAGGACCGCGTCACGGCAACCCACGGCATCCACACAGTGGAATTTGGCGTGTGGGTCCAGCGGATCCAGGCCAACGACCGACTGGCACAAAATCAATATGGGCAAGCGTCATTTTCGAATCTGCAGGGTTTTCTCGACGGCACGGTCTCCACGTTTACGGTCGCCCCGGTCGTAACGCCGCTTGGCTGGCGTTCTCTTGAAGGCGCCGTGTTTGCTCAAGACGCTCTCAAGTTGACACCGAACTTCGAACTGCGGATCGGTTTCCGCAGTGAATTTACGAGCGGCTGGAACGAGAGTCACGGCCGCGCTTCGAATTACGTGTTCGACGCTAGTGGAGTGATTGCCACCAACCCGGTCGTCGGCAATTCTGCCTTGACCGTTAACCATGCGAAATTTCTGCCGGCGCCGCGCTTAGCAATGGCCTGGTCCCCGTTCTCATCGAAGACTACCGTGATACGCGCAGGGTTCGGGTTGTACTACGCACTGAACGACAATCTTAGTTATCGCCTCGACCAGAATGGTCCGTTCAACACCGTCTTGGCCCTCAAAAGCGTCGCGCTGTCGAGCATCAACATCGTTCCCGGAGCGCCCGTCCCCGCTGGCGCAAAGATTTCTCCCAGCGGTGTACAGCCGGATCTCAAGACGCCCACCGTGGAATCGTACTCTTTGAAGATCGAACAGCAGGTCACGCCGAACACCTCGTTCGCCGTCGGTTACGTGGGATCGCACGGTTATCACGAGTTGCTGTCGATTGATGCCAATGTTCCGGTCCCCACGATTTGCCCGGCGTCTCCCTGCCCGGCGAACCTCTCCGCGGGCACTCTTTACAATCCCACAAACGCCCCCTTGGCCAACCCAAAGCTCGCCAATACAACGAGCTGGTTCTCCGAGGGCATCAGCTCTTACCACGGTCTGGAGGTCGATGTGAGCCACCGCTTGAGTCACGGCCTGCAATTCCGCGGTGTCTACACATTCTCGAAAAGTCTCGACGACGGCGACAACATGAACACCAGCATCGCCACGAATTCTCCCGCGTTCACCATGAATCCGCTCCAACCCAAATGGGACTACGGCCGCGCATCTTTCGACATCCGGCACGTGGCAGTCATTAACGCCATCTACGACCTACCCTTTGGACAAAACAAAGCATCCGGCACGAGTCCGTTCTTGAACAAACTGACCGGAGACTGGCAAATCAGCGGAATCGAAACGCTCGAGACCGGGGTGCCTTTCACGCCGCAGATGAGCTTCAACCCCGCGAACGACGGAGACAGCCGCAACCCCATCCGGCCGTCATGGAATCCAGCTTTTACAGGGCAAATAGTTCTCGGTGGACCGCACCGATACTTCGATTCAAGCGCGTTCGTTGTGCCCGCTAGTGGGACCTACGGCAACGTGGGACGCAACATACTGCAAGGATCTGGATTGGCCGAGTTGGACCTGGCGCTCGCCAAAAGACTCTCACTGTCGGAGCGCTTCAGCGCGCAATTCCGCGCCGATTTCTTTAACGTGCTCAATCATACGAACTTCAATACCCCAAACACGATTGTATTTGCTTCGGCGGCGGGCGGACCGTCTCCGACGGCCGGAGTGATCACGGCGACTTCCACGAGTTCCCGGCAAATTCAGTTGGGATTGAAGCTGCTCTGGTAATCACAATAACGAGGTGGGACGGCAGCACGCGCAGAACCGATAGGTAATCACGTCTTGAGAATGGGCTTTACCGCACGGCAGCCAAGGCGCCCATCGTGATTCACCATTGACGCAGGTGGTTCCGTGTCGCCGTTTTCGCTGTGTGTCCGACTTGCCCGTACAGAGTATGGGTCACGCGGCCGCCGCGGCCTACGGGAGTTGACAAGTGACAATTATTACTTGACAATAGCCTCTGTTGATTAGGAGCTTCAAGCATCGAGGTCTGAAACGCCTCTATGAACGCGGCGATCGAAGCGGGATACGACCCGACCTTTTGGAAACGGTCGAACGAATTCTTACGGTTCTCGATTCCGCCGCGACACCGCAAGCTCTGGATATCCCACGCTATCGGCCGCACCCGCTTAAAGGCGAGTTAAAGGGCTTGTGGGCTGTGACGGTACGAGCTAATTGGCGCATCATTTTTCGCAGGGAATGATGCGTTTGAGGTTGAACTTATCGATTACCACTTGGGAGGAAGAAAATATTATGCCCATGAAAAACCCCACTCATCCCGGTCTCGTCGTCCGTCATGATTGCCTTGAGCCTCTGGGGCTCTCTGTAACCGCAGGAGCAAAGGTGCTCGGCGTAACACGGCAGGCTCTCAATAACGTCGTGAACGGCAAGTCCGGCATTAGCCCGGAGATGTCTATACGGCTATCGAAGGCCTTCGGCAGCACGCCGGAGACGTGGCTGCGAATGCAACTCGCCTATGATCTCGCAGCAGCGCGCAAGAACGAAAGCAAAATCAAGGTTCGCCGTCAGCAAGTTGAAGAGCTGCACGTATACTGAGCCCATGAAGAACTCACGTGCTTCCAGCACACGGAAGCTTGCCAGGAACGGTATGACAGGAGACGCAATCGCTTGCGGCCGCAAGGTATGCACATCGCGCCATCAGCGCAGCGTCGGCCGAATGTCAATATGCGGAGTACCTCCCTCCAATTTCTTCTCCCGTTGTTCTGCGCGCAATACCAAGGGCTTCTTTTCTTCAAAAGCCTTCCAGTAGTACAAACAATCATCAGCGGTGGACGTGCCTCCAGCCATCTGGAAAAAGTGGCGCGCGTTCAGTAGAGGCACACACATCGCCGAACGCGACAGTACTGTCTAATTTGATTCCTAAAGGACTCCGGGGAATAGTCTCCAGATCTTGAAGGTCCGGTCGACAGGGGCTTTACAAAAATGGAGGCATGGAGTGCGGCTCTGTTCCATGGGGCTTGGAATGAGCCTGATGGAGTATCTTTCGCTGATGGAGCGAGAGCCTTCGGAACACGGAGCCAGTGCCCACCTCATGACAGTGGCCCGTTTCAATCCCTAATTAGGACACCTACGCGACGGCAAACTTGGCCTGGTTAGAACTCTGCCTTTTTCCTGCCCATTGTCACGGGCGGTCCTGTCCTTCCCTCGATAACAAAGACGGAGAATCATGCGTTTAAAATCTCTCCGCAATAGCTTCGCCTACAACGAAGATTGGCAAACTTTGCCAATCGTGCTATGATGGCTTCGAAATTCACATCTACAGAAGGGCCAGTCACCATGCCTACCAGGAACGTTAATTTGACCGACGAACTTGACCGCTTCGTCGCCAAGAAGGTTAAGACTGGACGCTACGAAAACGCCAGTGAGGTCGTGCGCGCCGGATTGCGGACTTTGGAGCGCGAGGAACGGGAGTACGAAGCGAAGCTTGCCGCGCTGCGAGCGGCCATCGACGACGGCGACACCAGCGGTGTCGCCGAGGGTGACGTATTTGGGCGGGTCCGTAAGGCCCTCAAGCTGCCCGCGTCGTCGCGCTAGGCGTGGCTAGGTTTCGTTTTTCGCGTCGTGCTGAAGCCGACTTGCTGAGCATCGGCGAATACAGCCTTCGCACATGGGGCAAAACCCAAGCCGCCCACTACATCGGGGAGCTTCAGATTTGTTGCCAGACGCTGGCCGACAATCCCGCGTTAGGCCGACTTTGTGATGATGTCCGCCCTGGCCTGCACCGTTTGGAACATGCAAAGCACGTCGTGTTTTACCGCCAGGAGCGCGGAGGCATTCTAGTTTCTCGTATCCTGCATCAGGCATGTTGCCCGATAGATATGCCATCGATGATCAAGACGAAGAACCATAATCTGCCTGTGGCTACCCAAGAATTCCACAACCACAAGCGGAAACGGCGCATCGCAGGATCAGCGGAAGATTCTCCGCGGATTCCCTGAGAAGGTCGCGGCCGAGAACACATCCAGGGAATTCACGGATGAATTCCCGTAGGGATGAAGTTAGCCACAAGGTAGTGTCGCATGACGTGCAAACCGCCGACCAACCCCAACCCATGCGGGCTGTTGAAACTCAAAGTCCACAGCGATCCCCGTATCGGCAAGAAAGTCATTTAGGAATGATTCTGTGGACTTCGGATAGGCCAGCAATTCCACATAAACTGGCGGGCTGACAACAAGACCTCCCATCTGCCTTTGCATTGCCAAGACTGCTTGCAATGTGCAGGGGAGATTCCCGGCATCCTTAATACATTCTGATTGTGAGCCCGTGGCCCGCCGTCCCGTCGACTTTTATGCCTCGTGCCCGCAACAAACCAGAATTCGGATTATTTCTGTGGGTCGAGAATCTGCACATGATGGTGGTCGAGCAAATCTCCCGTCGCATGGTCTACCTGAGCGACGGCCAGCTGGAAATTTACCTGTGACTGGACAAGGTTCAGCTCGGCCTGGGCAAGCACGATTTGCGAATCAAGAACAAAAAAGACCGTTTCTGCTCCCAGTTCGTACTTGCGTTCATCGGCACGAAGTGACTTCTGCGCGAGGTCCAGAGCTACTTTGGAGGCCTCCATGGAGAGTTTGGCCTCTTCAAGGGCACGGACTGCACTCGTCACCTCGAGAGTGATGTTCTGATTGGTCCGCCGTTCCTGATATTGATCGCGGCGGTGGCCAACAACGGCATCGGCGAGGCTGGCTTCCGCGCTGTGATTCTTTATGGGAAGACTCAGCGCAAGAACAGCCCCGTAAGCCGGGTAGATAAAATGAAGAGTCTGGCTGAGGCCATCGCCAAGGCCAGTCGTCCCAATCAGTTGGGGAGGAGTAGCGGTATTGAATTGGTTGCCGGCGACCCCGTTGCCCAAGTAAAAGCCGGAGAGTTCGAGGTCGGGTTTGAGGCTGTTGTGCGCCAGACGAATGTTCAACTCATCGCCGGCCAATTGCTGACGCGCGGCTTCAAATTCGGGACGGTTGGCGAGGGCGCGAGCGAGTGCCGTGGCAATGTCGGTGTTGGGCAGATCACCGATAGGCTCGGGCTGGTCAATAAGTTCGAGGTCGAGAACACGGATCGCAGGATCCAGGTCGGCGCCAACGATCTGACGGAATTGATCCTCGGCTTGTTTGAGCGCGTATTCCGCCTGGATCACACCAACGCGGCGTGAAGCGACTTGGGATTCCGAGCGGTAAATATCGAGGGGGGGAAGCGCGCCGAGGCCGAGGGCCTTTTTATCGTGGTCGTAGCTCTTCTGAGCCTCTTCGAGAGATTTCCGCTGCACAACAAGGGATTCGCGGGCCAGGGTGACATTCCAATAATTCGAGACGGTCCGCAGGATAATGTCGTTTACTTGGCCCTGGAAGGAAGCGCGAGCCTGCTTCAGATTTCGCTGCGCAATGAGGATGGGAGCACGATTGGGGAAGAGGCCAAAGTTGCGAAGGAGAGGCTGGGTGACAGTGAATTGAAGATCCGTGGCGATAGAGGGATTTAGAGTACTCAAGATACTATTTGTCGACAATTTGCTGGCGCTGAAGGAGCTTTGGAACTTCGTGCCGGTCTCGAACGTTTTTGTGAAGCCCAGGGTGGTCGTTTGAGACAGGGTGTCGAGAACCGGGGCCCCTTGAATCTGTGTGATGGTCGGCGACTTGGCCCGGTTATCAGAGAAGCTTGAGGTGACCAAGGGATCGAACGCTGCCTTGGCGCGATGAAGATTGTTCTGGGCAAAGTCAATCTGGGAACGGTCCAGGCGGATGTCCGTGTTATTCGCTAGGGCCAGGCGGATGGTGTCATTGAGAGATAGAACCAGCTTCCCATTGGTGACGTGATCTTCGAGGCCCTGGGGCGGGGTAGGCGGAGGTAGTGGCTTTTGATGTGTGCTGATGCCCAGCAACCTTTCGAGACGCGGGGCCTCTTGCGCCCGCGCGGCCACACCAAAGATCACGGCAATAAAACACGCAACAACGAGAAGACGCACCACCTTCATTCGCTCACCCCCGAAGGATTTTCCTGCCGCCAACCGGAGCTATTCGTATCGAATGGCCTCAACCGGGTCGAGCCGCGCCGCCTTAACCGCCGGATAGATGCCGAAAATCAACCCAACTGAAATGGAAACCACGAATGCCAGGAGAATGGAGCTGATGGTCACGATGGTGGACCATCCAGCTAGCCAGGCAATGAGTTGAGACATGGCAAAGCCGAGGACCACGCCGAGAAGCCCGCCGGCGAAAGAGATCAGCACGGCTTCGATGATGAATTGGCGGATGATGTCCCAGCGCCTGGCCCCCACGGCGCGGCGCACGCCAATCTCGCGAGTGCGCTCGAGAATGGCCGCCAGCATGATATTCATGATGCCGATACCCCCGACAAGCAGAGAGATGGAAGCGATGGCCACCATGACGGTATTGAAAAGCTGCTCCGTGCGCTTTTGCTGGGCGAGGAGCTCTGCCGGGACGATGACATTGAAGTCGCCGGCATTGCGGTGCGAGGAATTGAGGATACCGCGGACGACCTCCGCGTCGGTGGAACTGGTATCGGGCGAGGCTAGATGCAGGTAGAGGCCGTCGATCTCATCCTTTAAGAAACTTTGCGAGTCTTCGAGACGGTAAAGAACGGCATTCAAGGGAGCGAAAACGAGGTTGTTCATGTCTTCCGTGCGGACGCCGGAAACCTCGGTCTGCGGGGCGAGCTGTGGCGCAACAATTCCGATCACATGGCACCACTGCTCGTTGAGTTTGATGTATTCGCCGACCGCCGCCGCAGCGCCAAACAGACTGTCTTTTGCGGCCGCGCCGAGGACACACACGGGTGCGGCGGCGGCGTTTTCCGAGCCGTCGAAGAAGCGGCCCTCGGTGACGCGGAGATGGCCGATTGCCAGGTAACTTGGCTCGACGCCGTAAACGATGGGTAAGTCTTGCTGCGGTTTGGGAAGGAGCTTACCTGGAACAAAGCGCTTGCGCGGGGTGCCATCCTGAATATCGGGCACATTCTTTCGAATGATCTGGTAATCGTTGAGGGTCAGGCCCGGGGAATTCTTTCGGACTTTCTGCAGCTCCTGCCAATTGGGGGACTCCTTGGCCTCAACGATGAGATTACGCACGCCGAGCTGCTCGATGAAGGCCATGACCTTCTGCTGCGCGCCGGCTCCGATGGAGAGCATGGCGACAACCGCGGCAACGCCAAAAATCATGCCCAGCATGGTCAGAAGAGAGCGAAGCTTGTGGCTGGCGAGGTTTTCGAAACCGAAGACAACATCGGGCAGCCATTGTTGCAGTGATCGGGGTTCGGCCAAGGAGCTGGCTTTCATGGGTGTGTGCCTGACTTCACTTAGAGCCCGAACGGACACTGGGATTGGATGCGTTGCTTCCCTTCTCTTTTCCGGCGAGATTTTTCTCGGGATTCACGAGGGCCACGATCGTTCCCGGAGAAATACCATCGAGGATCGCTCGGCCTTCACTCAGCGCACGGACTTTGACTTCCTGCATTTCGAAACCCCGGTTGCGTTTGCAATACACTACCTTCTTGCCGTCGTGTTCGAAGACGGCTTCCCCGGGAATGGATACGGCGCGAGCAAGATTGTCTCCCAGGATGCCCAGCCTAACGGCGAAGCCCGGGCGGAGGCGCGCATCGCTCTTGTCGAGCTGGATAGCCACATCGAATTTGTGCTTGGCGTTATCGTCCCAAAATTCGTGGCTCGTCGCGCCGCCAACGGTTTGCACTTTGCCGGAAAACGATTCACCGGGAAGCGCATCGATTTTTACGTCAACGGACTGGCCTGCTTTCAGGTTGGTGCGGTCGGTTTCGCTTACTTGCGCCGATACTTCCAGGTGAGAGATGTCGATGACTTCCGCGATGGAGCTTCCCGGATTGACCTGATCGCCGACGTGATAGTCCGGCAGCGTCATCCCATACATGAAGAATCCGCCCGTAGAATCCCGGTTGCCGTGAATCACGACAAGACCGTCAATCGGCGAGGTGATGTGCATGTTCTTGATGTTTTGTTCCGCCTGCTCCATTGCGAGTCGCGCCTTATGACGTTTCTCCTCGGTGAGCGTCAACGCCGCCTGATTTGAAGCACTGTGAGACTGGATGTCCTGCTGAAGCTGAGCCAATGCACGCTTGGCCTCTTCGAGGGCCAGGAGGTTTTTCTGAGCATCGATCGAACTTATCAGTTCGTTCTTGGTGACCTCGAGTTCGGCACGGCGCACAGCGTATTTTGCTTTCAAAAGAGCGGTTTGATCCTCGGCTGCTTGGACGTCGGCATCGGCCTTGGCTTTGACAATTTCTTGTTCGGCTTGTGCGAGGTCACTCCGGTTTTGCGCAAGGTTGTATTCCTGCTCGCTGGGGTCAAACTCAAGCACGATGTCACCAGTGTGCACTTGGCCGCCGGAGCGGGCCAGCGTGATGATCTGCAAGGTACCCCCGGCGATCGGTGGAGCGGTGATGGCTCTCGACTGCGAGGTGCGCAAGGCGCCCGTGGTGAAAACCTTGAGTTGTAGCTTGGCTTCTTTCACCGTGGTTGTGGGAATCTCCGCGTCGGTGGCGAGAACCGTCGTTTGGCGGCAGGCTGTGCAACTTGCACCCAACGCCAGCAGCAAAAGAAGCGCGGTTTTTTTTGAGCGACCGTTCATCATAAGGAAATCCTACTGCGTAAGCGTTGGGTCCTTGAGGGCCAGCTGTTCTCCAGGCTGCAATCCCTTTGCGATCAGCGCCTCATCCCCGCTCCGCCGCGATACTTCGACGGGGATCTCTTCGAACTTCGAACCACGCCGAACGTAGACAACGGTCCGGCCTGCTTTGCGAAACAGCGCGGAGGAAGGAATAACAATCCCATCGGCAACGCGGCCCACCGCCACGCGAACAACGGCCCCCATTCCCGGTGCAAGACGGGCGTCACTGCTCGCCAGAGCCAGTTCCACGGAAAAATTTCTCGGAACGGGCCACCCGGCATTGAAGTCCAGACTGGCGGTGGGGCTGATGGTATCGATTTTTCCGCTGAAACTGCCATCGGGGACAGCGTCCACGCGGATCGCAGCGGATTGACCCATTTTCAACTGGCCTCTCTCCGCCTCTTCGATGCGTGCGGAAATCTTGAGTGTCGATGGATCCGGAAGCTCGGCGATGGCCGCGCCCGGCCACGCGCGGTCGCCGGGCTTGAAGGGTGTGGGGCCACCCTGCGGCTGCCAGTGGTTTTGCAGCGCAACGACGCCGTCAAGCGGCGCAATCAAGGCCAGAGAAGCGAGGCTCCGCTCATCCAGCTGCACTTGGAAGGCTGCTTGGTCGCGCTTCTGTTGCTTGCTGGCAAGATCCGACGCGGCGGAAGAGCGGTCCGCCTTGAGCGTGGCTTGTGCTTCCTTGAGTTTTTGCTCGGCATCCGCAAGTTTCAGTTTGGCTTGCTCACCTTCGATTACCGAAAGAATCTCTTGCTTGCTGGCGTCCATGCGCGCCTTCCGCACGTCGTAGTCTGCGGTCATGACGTCGGTGAGGTCTTTCTCTTCCTTCAATCTCGCCGCGGCACGTGACTGTTGAATCTCGGCCTCCGCCGATTTGAGTGCAGATTGATCTTGGGCCAGCTTTTGCTTCACCGTGGTGTTGTCAAATTCAACTAAAACGTCTCCCTTTTTAACCTTCGCGCCATTGGTGGCAAGCTTCATGATCTGCAGATCGCCCGCACCATAGGGCGCGGCTATAACCACCGAGCGTAGAGCCTTGACCTCGCCTCTGATTTCCAAATTGTCGACGAATTCCTTTCGTTTCACATCCGCGGTGGGAAGTTTCACCCCGGGGCTTGCCAGACGGAAGGCACCAAAGACACCGCCACTGAGGACCAGAGCAGCGACGCCGGTCAAAGCCCTCTTCCCAGGTCTCCATTTGTGATTTCGGCCAATCATTCAGAGGCTGCTCCTGGCTCGTCCTCGATAGCGGCCCGCCGGATCGCGTCCCCCTCGGAAAGTCCAGAAACCACAACGGCTTCGAGATCATTTCGGGAGCCCATTTGCACGGTGCGCTTTTCAAAGCTTGCTGTAGTTTTCAGCCAAACGAACGCGTGATCGGCTTCGATGCCAATGCTCTGCCAAGGAACTACGAGTACACTCATTTTCGAGCCGAGATCGACATCCAGGGCGGCAGAAAGGTCGGGCAAGAGTCTTGGGTCGGTTCCCTGAACGGAAAAGCGCGCGGCGAATGACCTGACGGATTCCGCGAATTGTCCCGGGTGACCAAGGGGCGAGAGTTCTTCGAGAACCGCAGGCAGAGTCGTTCCCGGATAGGCATCCAGGTGCATCTCGGCGCGCTGGCCGGGATGTACTTTCAAAAGATCCACTTGGTTCAGCTCGACACGAACCTCCATTTGGGATGGATCTACCACCTGGAGGAAAGGCACGCCCGGCCGAACTTGATCGCCCTGCTGTACCGTTCCCATTCGGCCGCCGAGCCAGATGGTGTTGTAGACGACCACTCCTTCCATGGGAGAGTGAACGACCATCCTTGCCGCGTTTCCCTGCGCGTAACGCATGGCCTCCAGCGCCCGGTCGCGCTGAATTTCCTGAATTCGAATGGCTGACGCGGACGCGGCGCGCTTGAGTTCATAGGTCTGTTTAAGCTGCTTGAGACTTGCTTGGGCTTCGTCGAGAGCTTCCTGATTTTTTTCGGCGTCAATGCGGGAAACGACTTCATTCCTCTGAAGCTCGAGTTCCGCCCGCTGGAGTTCGTCTTCGGCCTGTTTCATCGCCGTATCGTCTTTGGCCCGCGCGATGTCTTGCTCCGCCTGCTTCTGGGCCACCTGCCCGACAAGGTTTTCGTAGGTGCTTTTCTTATCCAGATAGTCTTTTGTCTGAGCCTGCGGATCAAATTCGACCAGGACGTCACTTCTTTTCACATGCGTGCCGGCAGGAATCAGCTTGGTGATGACCATGGAGCCGACCTGAGCTCCTTCGAGCTTCGGGGCTAGGACCACGAAGGAACGCGATGCCTGCGTTGTTCCATTCAGGCGGAGTACCTGCGCGAAACTCTTCCTTTCCACTCTTACGGTGGACTCCCCTCGAGTTGCCTCCCGCTGGCCCTGCCGGTAGTGCGCGAAGAGATACGGGATGGTAACGAGAAGCAGAAAGGCGGCTCCGGCGAGCATGATCTTGCCGGGCTTACCGCGGAAAAGAGTGGCCTGATCCATATCGCCCTCGACGATACTCCGAAGGAATTCCGGAGACCAACACTTTATCTGGATGTTGGACTTCCGATCCGGCGATTAGGTTGCATCCCCTCGATTTACCTACCGCCCATCATTGGACGGTTGAATCCTGCCTAGGGAAGCGCCTGGATCGGTCTGCGGTAAGAGTATAAGCCAAGACTGCCGGGTGTTCTCAAGTTGGACGACAGGG
>MNIJ01000005.1 GCA_001919715.1 Acidobacteria bacterium 13_1_20CM_58_21 | reverse complement strand
TGGAGCTGGATGGTTACCGTGTCGCCGAGGTCGACTTGATCCGCGGAACGGAGGAGGTTACCGGTGGCGTCGGTGGCGATGGCATAGCCGCGTTCCAGGACCTTTCGAGGGCCGCGTTCTTGGAGTTGCAGGGAGAGGAGCCGCCAGCGTTCACGCTTGGCGCGGAGCACGCGCTCGGCGCGGATGCCGAGTTCAGCAGCGCGCTTTTCGAGATGCAAGCGAAAAGCTGCGATCTTCACGCGAAAATCAAACGAAGCGATGCGCAGGTGGGCGGCGGTGAAACGCTTGCGCGATTGTTCGAGGCGCGCGCGAAGACCGAGGGCCAGGCGCGAAGTCATTTCATCGGCGCGCTGGCGCTGCTGGCGCAGGAGATCGAGGGGGCGGCGGAACCCTCGGCGCGCGGAAAGCTCGTGGACATGGCGGGAGAATTCCAGCAGGCGATAGCGGATCAGTCCAGCCAGCGTTTCGCGCAAGTCGGCGATGTGCTTGTCAAATTCGCGACGGGTCTGAACGACCAGTTCCGCGGCGGCCGAAGGGGTCGAAGCGCGGACGTCAGCGACGAAATCGGCGATGGTGAAATCGGTTTCGTGGCCGACGCCGGAGATCACGGGAATTTCTGAAGCGAAGATAGCGCGCGCGACGATTTCTTCGTTGAAGGGCCACAGATCTTCCATGGACCCGCCGCCGCGCGCCAGGATCAGCACGTCGACGAGTTTCTTCTGATTGAATAACTTCAGCGCTTTGACGATCTCCGCGGCGGAGCCTTCGCCCTGGACGCGTACGGGATAGACCGTCAGATGCACATTTGGAAAGCGGCGCGTGAGAATGCGGACGATGTCGCGCACGGCGGCGCCGCTCGGCGAGGTGATGATGCCGATGCGGCTGGGGAGGAGCGGCAGGGACTTCTTGCGCGCTCGGTCGAACAAGCCCTCAGCTTCGAGGCGTTTTTTCAATTGCTCGAAGGCAAGTTGCAGCGCGCCGCGCCCAACGGGCTCGAGATTGTCCACGTAAATTTGATATTCGCCGCGGGTTTCGTAGACGCTTATGGAGCCGCGCACGGTCATCAGCAAGCCGTCTTCGGGGCGGAACTTGATGCCGCGCTGCTGCTGCTTGAAATACACGCAGCGGACTTGAGCGCGGTCGTCTTTCAAGGTGAAGTAGATGTGGCCGGACTGGGCCTCGCGGCAGTTGGAGATTTCCCCCTGGACGCTGATGTCCGTGAAGTTTTTGCTGAGCAGGTCGCGGATCTTGCCAGTCAACTCGCTGACGGTCCAGGTCTTGCGGCCGGGCATGAGGTTGAAGGTGAGCTGTTGGGTCATGCGGCACCCTTTGGGTGAATGGCCCCTGGTCTCCGTGCGGGGCAAGCGGATGACGAGTGGCGTGTGGTGAGCGGTAGGAGGCTGAACGTTGAAAGTTGAAAGTTGAAAGTGAAGAACGGAGAAAGGGCGGTGGTGGTTAAAGGCCAGTAAGCGGGAAGCGTCGAGTGGAGGTACACCCTGAAAAGCCGCCCCCACGTCCCTATTTTTGGAAGTTTGGATTCTAGAGTTGCCGGTGTCGCGTCGGTGAGTGCAGGTTCTTCAGTACTTGAACTATCTGTTTTTTCAATGAGTTGGAGGTGGCTCACACAGTTGCGGGTCGAGACGGGCTGATTTGGAGTAGCCGCAAGAAAGTAGAAGGCGCCTGCTATTCGGCAAGCACTCATGAACGGAGCATCCCATCTTCTTGTCATGGGTGTTGTGACGTATCGGGAGGTTTGGGCCAGCAGAGAACGTTTAGCGAGGGTGAAAAGGTCAAGATCCGCTTCATGGCACGCTGCTGACCATTGGACGCGGCCCTTCGGCTGGCAGTCTCGCAATGTCGAGCCAAATGCGCCTAGAAGAAAAAAGGGACGCCGACCTGCCGACCAAATCGGGATAGTTCCGGCCGCCGCTACCACGGCGGTGGTCATCGGTTGCTCCGAGAGAGCCCACGGAGGTTGGAGCTAAGGCTGAGGCGGGTGACGCAGAACTCGAGAGAGGCACAGTGGCAGCGTAGAAGGCCCTGGAGGAGAGATTTGAGTTTGAGCGAGCGGGAAATGTTTTGTTTGACTTCGACGAGTTTCCGGCTGGCGAGTTTTCTCCAGCGAGGGCCGACGGGGATGTGATCGCCCAGGCCGTTGAGGAAGAGCTTGATTTCCGAGAGGGTGAAGCCCATGTCGGTGGCGAAGCGCACGAGGAGGACGCGCTGGAGGGCGCCGCTGGGGTAGCGACGCTGGCCGCCGATCCGCTGTGGCGCAGCGAGGAGACCAAGTTTTTCGTAGTAACGGATGGCGGAGGCGCTGAGGTTGGCGCGGGCGGCAAGTTCACCGATTTTCATGATGGTGCTCCTGAAATATTGCTTGACTTAAAGTTGACTTTAAGTTCTAGCATCCGGGGATGGGACGTGGCAAATCCTATTTGGAGGAAAGTCATGAATAGCAACAGGGAACGGTTTGGAAAAGTGAACCAGAGAAGGGCGGCGGTGACCGCAAGTGCGGCGCTGGCGCTACTGCTTGTGGGCGGCGAAGTAGCAGGGCTCGTTGCTCAAGACTCAACCGCACTCGTGGAGCAGGAGAAACAAATGACAACGACACAAGGCAAATTCTATTGCAACACCAAAGCGCTGAATCCGGCGGAGCGGGCGCGTCATCAGCAATTGGGAGAGAGATTGCAGGCGCTGCGAAAGGAGATCGCGGAGACAGCGAGGGGCTACGAATTTCAGTACCGCCCGACGGACATATCGCTTGCCGAGCTGGCGGAGTGGGTCGGCGCGGAAAGCAAGTGCTGCCCGTTCTTTGATTTTCACATCGATGTCGAGCGCGAGGGCAAATTGCTGTGCCTGCGATTGACGGGGGAGGAAGGGATCAAGGCTTTTATTCGCGCGGAGTTTGGCGTGGAGAAAATGAGGTAAAGGAAATTAGGGCAAAAAGGAGGTAAACCAAAGACTCGGTTATTTGCGGAGATGTCCAAAAAGCCAGAAGAGGAGAGACAGGCCGAGGCTGAGGACGAGACAGGTGACGATGGGGAAATAGAAAGTGGTGTGTTCGCCTCTGTGGATGATGTCGCCGGGGAGGCGGCCGAGACGCAATGGGAGTTTTCCGCCGAAATAAAGTACCGCGCCAACGGACAAGAGCAGGGCGCCCACAACGAGGAGCGTGCGGCCGAGTTCGCGGACCGGATCCATGGGAAAGAGTGTAGAAGGAATGCAGTAAAGAAGTAACCAGGTAAGGACGTGGAACGATCCCTCCTCGCCCGCCGCGGCGGGCTCCTCGGGATTCCGCCCCTGTCGAGTCGTCAGATCAGTTCGAGACCGGAGAAGAAGTAGCCGATTTCGAAGGCAGCGGTTTCAGGGGCATCCGAGCCGTGGGTGCAATTGCTGCCGATACTGGTGCCGAGATCGTGGCGAATGGTGCCGGGGGTGGCTTTCTTCGGGTCGGTGGCGCCCATGGTGTTGCGCCACTTCAAGACGGCGCCTTCTGCTTCGAGGACCATGGCGAAGATTTTGCCGGAGCTCATGAAATCGGTGAGGTCGGGGAAGAAGGGGCGCTCTTTGTGGACCGCGTAGAACCCGCCGGCTTCTTCTTTGGTCAAGCGCATAGATTTTATGGCCATGATTTTGAAGCCCGCTCTGTGGATGCGAGAGAGAATCTCTCCCTGTTGACCGCGACTGACAGCGTCGGGTTTGATGATTGCAAAAGTGCGCTCGATTGCCACGAGAGAGTTCCTCCCAATTGAACTGCAAAATTCGCCGGCAAGATGCCAGCGCTACTTGGTGGACATGTGCTGCCGCTAAACCGCAGGGCCAAAAAAGAAACAGCCAAAGCTATTTCAAGGCGGCGACGGTGGCGCCGAGGTCCGCGGGCGTTTTGACGGTGCGGATGCCGGCCGCGGCCATCGCGTCGTACTTGTCTTTGGCGGTGCCCTGGCCGCCACTGATGATCGCTCCGGCGTGGCCCATGCGACGTCCCGGCGGGGCGGTTTGGCCGGCGATAAAGCCAACGACGGGCTTCTCCATGTTGGCCTTGATCCACTCCGCAGCGCGCTCTTCCGCGTTGCCGCCGATTTCGCCGATCAGGATGACGGCGAGCGTGTCCGGATCGGCGTTGAAAAACTGGATGGCGTCGAGGAACGTCGTGCCGATGATGGGATCGCCGCCAATGCCGATACAGGTGGATTGGCCGATGCCGAGCTGCGTCAATTGATGGACAGCCTCGTAGGTCAACGTGCCGCTACGGCTGACGACGCCGACATTTCCCTGCTTGTGTATGCGGCCCGGCATGATGCCAATTTTGCACTTGCCGGGGGAAATGATGCCCGGGCAGTTCGGGCCGATCAGACGCGTTTTCTTGAAGTCCACAACGGAGGCGACCCGTACCATGTCAATGGCGGGGATGCCTTCGGTGATGCAAACGATGAGCGGTAGCTCGGCGTCGGCAGCCTCTAAGATGGCGTCGGCGGCGTAGGGTGGGGGAACGAAAATCACAGAGGCGTTTGCGCCGGTGGCTTTCGCGGCGTCAGCCACGGTGTTGAAGACCGGGCGCTCGAGATGTTTCGTTCCGCCTTTGCCTGGCGTCACGCCGCCAACCACATTCGTGCCGTACTCAATCATTTGTTGAGCATGGAAAGTTCCCTCACGCCCCGTAAATCCCTGGACGAGCAGGCGAGTTTTTTCGTTTATCAAGATGCTCATCGCGCACCTACCCCGAGGGCCACGACCTTTTGCGCGCCGTCCTTCATGCCGTCAGCGATGGTGAAATTCAAGCCGCTGTCGCGGAGAATTTGCTGGCCGACTTCGACGTTGGTTCCCTCCATGCGAACGACCACGGGGACTTTCAATTGCAAATCCTTGGCAGCAGCGACCACCCCGGTGGCGAGGACGTCGCAGCGCAAGATGCCGCCGAAAATATTGATGAACACGGCTTTGACTTCCGGATCGCTCATGAGGATGCGGAAAGCGTTTTTCACCTGTTCGGCAGAGGCGCCGCCGCCGACATCGAGGAAGTTTGCAGGAGAGCCGCCGGCATACTTAATGATGTCCATGGTGGCCATAGCCAGACCGGCGCCGTTGACCATGCAGGCCACGCTGCCATCGAGCTTGATGTAGTTGAGCCCATGCTTGGAGGCTTCGACTTCGAGCGGATCTTCTTCCTCGAAGTCGCGCAGCTCGCGCAATTCCTTGTGACGAAAGAGTGCGTTGTCGTCAAAGGTCATCTTGGCGTCGAGCGCGACGAGTTTGCCTTCGCCGGTCAGCACGCACGGATTGATTTCGAGCAGCGAGGCATCCGTATCGATGAAAGCTCGGTAGAGAGCCTGGAGGAACGGTGTCGCGGAGTTCACAACTTCGCTAGGCAAGCCGAGGCCAAACGCAATCTTGCGAGTCTGATACGGCTGCAGACCCACCGCAGGATGAATCGCTTCGCGCAAAATGGCGGTGGGATTTTCCTTGGCGACTTCCTCGATTTCCATGCCGCCCGCGGCGCTGGCCATGAATACCACGCGGCCGGTGGCACGGTCCACGAGGAGGCCGAGGTAAAGTTCGCGCTTGATGTCGAGGCCTTCTTCGATGAGAAGACGCTTGACGATGCGCCCGGCGGGACCGGTTTGCGGAGTGACCAATTTCATGCCGAGAATATGGCCGGCGATATCGGCGGCCTCATCGGAGGAACGCGCCAGCTTCACGCCGCCTGCTTTGCCCCGGCCGCCCGCGTGGATCTGGGCTTTCACGACGGAGATGTGCGACCTCAGGCGCTGCGCCGCTTCGCGCGCTTCTTCCTTGGTGAAGGCGACTTCGCCGCGAGGAGTGGTCACGCCATAGCGCGCTAGAATCGCCTTCGCTTGATACTCGTGGATCTTCATCGCGGTCCTGTTTTCCGTGTGACGATGGAGCAGTCAACCAATGTTAGAATTTTGAGGATGCTCGAAACTGTAAAGTTTACTCGGAACATTAGGATCGAGCAAGGACACGGACGCGCCTAATGAGGCTGCCAGCGGCCAAAACATGCGCGGACTGCAGAACGGTCCGGCGGTGCACAGGGGCCGCCTTCGAATGACGCTTCCCCTGATCGAGCGATGGAAGAGCTGCTCTCCGGCCACGTTGAAACGCCGGAGATCGTGCGGTTGCTAGAGGCGCTTAATCGGCGGCCCCTCGAAGTGCAGGAACTTGCCGGCTTTGGGCGAGTGATGCGACGGCGCGCCGCACGCGTGTTTGCGGAGGGCGAGGCGCGGCCCGCCAATATGGTGGACACGTGCGGAACCGGCGGCGATGGCTCGAACACGTTTAATATTTCGACGGCCGCGGCCATCGTTGTGGCGGCGGCCGGCGCGCGCGTTGCAAAGCATGGAAATCGCGCGGTCAGCTCGCGAAGCGGATCGGCAGACGTGCTGGAAGCGTTGGGGGTACGGATCGATTTGCCGTTCGAACGGTATGGGCGTGCCATCCGGGAGATTGGCATCGGATTTCTTTTCGCGCAAGTCGCACACACGGCAACGCGGCATGCTGCTCCCGCACGTAAACAAATGGGCGTGCGTACGGTGTTTAATCTTCTGGGACCGCTCACGAATCCAGCGGGGGCGCAATCGCAGGTGCTGGGCGTTTTTTCAGCGGACGTGATCGACCTCGTGGCCGCGACGCTGGCGGAGCTGGGTGTGGAGCGCGCCTTTGTGGTGCATGGGGCAGGGGGCCTGGATGAGATTTCGCTCGCCGGCGAGACGCTGGTTGCGGAGGTCCATGGTGGTGCGGTGCGGCGCTTCACGTTGACACCGGAAGAGTTCGGCGTGGCACGCGCGCCGCTCGAATCCATTCGTGGAGGAACGGCTGCCGAAAATGCTGCGCTCATACGGCGGGTCCTAGAAGGGGAAGCCGGACCGGCGCGCGATATCGTGGTGGTCAATGCTGCTGCTGCGCTCGTTGCTGCAGCTGGCGCCGCCAATTTTCGCGAAGCAGCAGGACTCGCAAGTTTCGTCATCTCATCAGGGGCAGCCAGCGAGAAACTGGCGAGTCTGGCCGAATTTACCAGCGGGAGTTAGATTCACAATCGGGATTTCGATTCAAAAAGAATTCGGAATTACGGACGGTCGGGGCTTTCGAAGACTTCGTGCAGGGCCCATTCCGTGGCCCAGGCGATGGCCACGATTACGATCATTTTGAATTTCTTGTTTTCACGTCCGGCCTTCGCTGGGCGCCGCTGGGGGAAGGGCGGCGCAGCTTCGGGAGGATCCAGAACGATACGGTAGGACGCGCCTTCGGCTATCTTCTCGGTTTCGCCCGCATAGGCAAATTGCAAGACACCGCGCCGAGCGCAGATCTGCAATTCCTTCGGGCCGATAATGGTGACTTGAGCCACCGTGGGACCATCGGCGCCAGCGCGAATGAGGGCCTCATCTGCAATGATTTCCATGGCGGCAGCTTTAGCGGTGGAGAAGACCACCGTGCCGGTTTGAAGCTGTGCCTGGGTTCTCATCGGGAGACCATGCAAGGTAATCCCGCTGGATCCGGGCAGGTACAGCTGCGCGGCTGAACCGCGGAATTGGAGTGCTCCTTCGGGCTCAGTAGACAAGCCGTCGCCGTCGTAAATGGTGGAACCTAGGGAGACCTTGGCGGCATTGAAGTGCGCGCCGGAGGCTTGCGTGACAACACCCAAGGGAAGCAGGTTGGGAGGGCCCGCAGCTCGTGCAGGCAGGGGAGCGCCCGCCAGCAGAAACACCAGCATTGTAGCCCAAGCGCGGCGAGGCATAGCTAGACGAGTCCTCCGACAAAAGCGCACTCTAAGTCTAGAAGATAGAACGGCGTAACGGGTGGTACTGTGCCCAATCAGTCCTTAACTGGGGCAGGGCTGCCCCCGGGGTCCGGGGTGCTCTTGCCGGAAAAGCGCCAATCGTCAAGAGGTCAAACCCTACCGGGGATAACTACTCCTGCTGCTTCAGACAGCGGACGGCCAAGGCAAAACAGGCCAACGAGAAAATCAGGAAGGCCGCCCCCTGGAGCAAAATCGAATGGAAATT
Organism: Acidobacteria bacterium 13_1_20CM_58_21; assembly: GCA_001919715.1. Classification (GTDB taxonomy): domain Bacteria; phylum Acidobacteriota; class Terriglobia; order Acidiferrales; family UBA7541; genus Acidiferrum. Next base: position 1,810 of record MNIJ01000005.1, on the reverse strand, counting down.
GCCGATTCCGATGGAGGTGTAGCGCAGCCAATCGATCTCCCAGGTAATGGGATTCAAGAGCCCGGCCCGGCGGAACCAGATGGGGAGCGGCTCGAGCGGATAGAACATCGAGCTGGCGAACATGAAGGCAAAGTAGAAGACGCTGTTAAGGCTGTTAAAAATGTCGTTGCGGCGGATTCTCAAAGCAAAGATCGCATAAAAGAAAAACCAGCCCGCCGTGCCGATGGCCATCCCCGCGAGAAGCAGCGGTAATTTCGGCCATTGGACGCGAATGCCTAGCAGCGCTCGGCCGACGGCGAGGGTGAGGGCAGCCTGAGCTACGGCGATGAGGACGTTGAAGAGGACCTTTCCGAGCAGGTATTCGCTGCGGCGCATGGGATAGGTCAGCATTTCGTAGAATATGCCGTTGTCGCGGTCGAGGAAAAACGACCACGAAGTATTCGAGGCGATTGCAAAACTGGCCATGGCCAGAACTCCGGCCAGAAAGAACTCGTTGTAACTCACATTCCCGATCCCCGTAGGAGCACCAAGAGCGGAATTGACGCCCACGCCGAAGACCAGCATGTACAGGAGCGGGAAGAAAAGATCCCAGAAAATGAACGTAAAGTTCGTCGCGCGAATCTTCATTTCGCGATAAACAACGGCGGATAGTGCGCTCACAGGAGTTCCCTCCCTTCGCGGGTCGTCAATTCGACGAAAATATCTTCCAGGCTTGCACCCCGGACTTCGACGCGCAGAACATGGCGGTTGCGCGAGAGCGCGCTGACCACCTCCATGACCCGGCTTTCTTCGATCTTGAGCGCGAGATCAATCGCGTTTGCTTCGATTGCGGAGCGGATGGGCGAGAGTGCGGCAATCTCCGCCTGGATATTATCCGGCAGATGGTCGAAAGCCAACGTGATCTCGTACACGCCCTCGGACAGCAGCTTCAGCGTGTTCAGGTCGCCGCGTGCGATCAGTTTTCCCCTATTGATGATGAGGATATCGTCGCAAAGCTCTTCTGCCTCGCTGAGAACCTGAGTCGTCAGGATGATGGTTCTTCCCTTCTCGACTTCGGCGCGCAGAAGATTCATTACCTGGCGCTTCAGGAGGGGATCCATTCCGGTGGAAAATTCATCTAGGAAGAGCACCGGCGTGTCAACCATGAAGACTTTCGCGACTTGAACGCGGCGCCGGAAACCGCCGCTCAAATCCTGCACCTTGCGGTCGACTTCCGGGCCGAGCTGAAATTCCCCGATTAGGGCGTCGGCGCGGCGCGCGGCCGTCGCTTTGTCGAGTCCCTGAAAGCGAGCGTAGGTGAGTAGATTATCTTTGACGGACAACAGCAGCTCCACCGCGGTCGCCTGAATCACGGAAGATATCCGCTTTCGTACTTCGACGGGCTTTTTCACGACGTCGTAGCCAAGAATCTTCGCGGTGCCTTCGGTCGGGAGCGTGAGCGTTGAGAGCATGCGCAGCAGCGTCGACTTGCCCGCACCATTGGGTCCAAGCAGACCGAAAATGATCCCGCTTGGCACGCGGAAACTCATGCCGTCGACGGCGCGGATCGGCGCTTTCCCGCCTGAGGCGTACACTTTTACGAGACTTTCAACTTCCAGCGCAAACTCACTCATTTACAACCCCAAAGTGTTGCCGCGGAACTGCACCCGCGGAAGAAACCGGCAAACGAGCAAAGACCATACGGGTCAGATAGAATCGCTGGCAGGCCGCGGCGGGCTAGCCGTGTTGCTCTGCGGCAGCAAAGCCGCCGGGAGCGCTACAGGAGGGAACGTTTGAGAAACATAGTGGTCACTCTGTTGATTACCCTTTT
>MNIJ01000060.1 GCA_001919715.1 Acidobacteria bacterium 13_1_20CM_58_21 | reverse complement strand
CTTGGCTGGCACAGCAAGTGAAACCGGCCTGGTCGAACCAGGAACTTTGCCGTGGGTGAATACTCATTTTCACTCACAAGAAAGATAGCAGCTTAAGAATCAGCAACAGCAGGAACGGGCCTCCGGGAAGAGCTGAGGGAGACAGGCATGTAAACATTGTCACCACGCTTTGGAGCATGTTTTAAGGATCAGGTCGAGGGTTACGTATCCACAGCTGGGAAATGCATGGCCGACTGAGATCTGGGGAGTGGCCCGGTCTTGCTATGCCAACCTCCTTAACCGCCTTTCTAAACCGCGAGAAGAAGCGCTGAAGACTGGTGGACGATTCATCTTCGAGGAAACCTGAGCTTGGCGATTACCTCCGCATTGCCGACAAATCCTGGTAGTAGAATTTCGTGCCTCTCTTTAAGCTGGAGAATGCCTTGACGGCGATTCCCATTCCTCCAGATAAGCCTAACGGCTACGAAGCAGCCGCAGAATGTTTCATGTCCGCGTGGAATCTTCGTATAGGTGCGGTAAAGGTTCGGAGGCGGCGCCAAATCCTGTCGCCCCGCTGCTCAGTCCTCGACCTCGGTTGTGGCCACGGCGTGCCGGTCTCGCAGACGCTCATCGAACAAGGGTTCACCATCTACGGCGTGAATGCATCAAGGAAGTTGCTGGCGGCATTTCGCAATCGATTCGCTGATGCTTCCGCGGAATGCTCGGCCGTTGAGGACTCAGAGTTCTTTGGTCGCAGATTTGATGGCGTAATTGCATGGGGTTTGCTGTTCGTACTGCCGCCGAAGTTCCAGTCCGTCGTCATTCGCAAGGTTGCCAGAGCGTTAAATTTGGGCGGCACATTTTTGTTTACCTCGCCGAAAGAATCCGTTAAATGGCGCGACGCACTGACCGAGCATGAATCGATTTCCTTGGGGACCGAGCAGTACCAACGAATTCTGCAGGCCGAAGGCCTAGTTCTGATCGGGGAACAATGCGCCGAAGGAGACAATTACTATAATACTATTTGTCTTCCAAAGAAACGAAGCAAGAACTTGTCGAATTGCCAATCGGGAATCGGGTTGTGAGCGGACGACGCCGTACGCGGGAATTATCCCTGATTGAATGGAAAACAACTCGTAAGGCAAAGCCCACCCCCTAACAGCAAGGAGGACACCGCTTAGATGTGCTTGTCCTGCGTTTTTGGTCGCAGGGCCATGAGCAGTCGCGTCTGAAATCGCGCAAGATCTTTTCCAGCTTGCCGACGGTTCGCCCGCAACCGTCCCGAGGCGGTACGGGCAGTCAAGCGCCCATGGACTTGAGTCCATGATAATCTCATGGGGGACATGAAACCGCCCACGGTTGCACGTGGGCGGTTTTGTTTTTGGGGTACAAGGTGAATTGAAGGAGGCAATGAAGATGACGGGTGCACAGTCGCGGGGACGGATCGAAACGGTCAACGGCGTACAACTCTACTTCGAAGTCACCGGAACCGGTGAGCCGCTCGTGTTGCTGCACGGCTTCTCCGGTTCGAGCCAGGATTGGATGGCATCGACAACCGAATGGGGCAACCAATTCCAGCTTATCGTGCCCGACCTGCGCGGCCACGGCCGCTCCGGTATTCTGTCGAAACCATTCCGGCATGAGGAGGCGGCGACGGACATGCTTGCGCTGCTCGATCACTTGGGAATCGGCGCCTGCAAGGGACTCGGAGTGAGCGGTGGTGGCAACGTCCTGCTACATATGGCCACCAAGCAACCGGAGCGCGTCAAAGCCATAGTACTGGTTAGCGCGACCCCTTATTTCCCAGCCCAAGCCCGCACCATCATGACCCACTATGCCGACAGTCTGCCCCAACAGCAGTGGGAAGTCCTGCGGCACCGGCATCCGGAGGGAGACGCGCAGATCAGAGCTCTCCTGGCTAGCACCAAGGCATTCGCCACCAGTTACGACGACATGAACTTCACTCCCCCGTACCTCTCCACGATTCAAGCCCGTACGCTCATCGTGAAGGGCGACCGCGATCCGCTGTATCCGGTCGAGATTTCTGTTGAGATGGCAAGAGCGATTCGGCAGTCCAGTCTATGGATCATCCCCAACGGCGGTCACGGCCCCGTCATCGGCGACGGATGGCCCGAATTTCTGAAAACGGCTGCTGCATTCTTGCGTGAGCCATAGTGGGACTTCCTCGCCCTAAAGAGAGAAGATTCCCACGGCGTCCTGCTAGCCTTTTGCGAGACTGCTTCGGTGGGTTCCTGACATGACGTCCTTACTTCGGGCGAAAACAGCGAAGAAGCTCGAAAGGCATGCCCTGCCTCGATGGGAGAATGGACGGCAGAAATCAACCGGGCCTACATCCCCTATATCCCCGGCTTAAACGCCGAGGCTTTACGACCCACGCGGTAATAGGCCCGATCGAAGGCTCCTAACGGATCCCGACCTGTCCTCGCACGCTATCAATCAATTTCTTGGAATCGTAGCCGATCCCGGCCTTGAACACCGTCTCGACATTCTCGATCTCGTCAATGCTCTTTGAAGGATCGCCCTTAATCACCACGAGGTCTGCTTGTTTGCCAGGGGACAGGGTTCCAATTCGATCTTGCTGGCCGAGATACACAGCACCATTCTGTGTGGCGATCTGAATGGCTTCCACTGGGGTGAGCCCCGATTCCACGAGCAGCTCTATTTCGCGCTGATCGCCGAATCCCGGAAGCACGCCGCCATTTCCGGTTGGATCCGGCCCCGCCAGCAGCAAGCCTCCGGCTTTGACAAATGCCACCTCAAAATCCATCTCTTTGCGCAGCAGGGCTGGCATGGGCGAGTCCAACGGCACGTTAGCCCGCGCGGTCAGGTAGCTTTGCGCCGATTCAGCGGACATCGCATCCAGAGTACGCCGCTGCAATTTCGGTCGGCCCGGCGTGCCGGACTCAAACACTGGCAGCGTTGAAGTCACCGCAACGTGATGTGACACAAGCTTGTGGATCAGCTCCTGCACCTGCGCTCCATTCACCTCCTGTTTTGCCCAACTGCTGCTGCCTCCTGCCGGGCACATGTCCGGCTGCTTGTCCCCGACGAATTCGGTGTCCGCAAACACCGGCCCATGCTCCAAATCATCGATCCCCAGAGCTGCAGCTTCCGGCCAGGTTACCGAACAAAGATGTCCTGTCAGTTTTAGCTTGTGCGCATGTGCCTGCTGGATCGCTACGGCCAGTTCCTCACGCGTTATGTTCATGTACGCTTTGTACGACGTCATGCCTTCCGCTGCCCAGTAGTCCACCATGCGTTTTGCATCGTCCGGTCCAGTAAGTTCATGCATCTGAGCAAATCGCGTCGGCGCGCCTTCCAGGTACGGCGCCGTAGCATCGATGCTTGGTCCCGGCATCAGGTCTGCATCTATCCGCCTTTTTACCTTTAGGTCGGTGTAAGGTTCCAGGCTACCGGTGGTGCGCATTGTGGTGACACCAGCCGCTAGATATAGTCGCGGCGCTGTGTAAGGGATTTCCGCAACGAACAACCCTGGCTCGCCAATTCTTCCGCCGGAAACTTGCACGGAAATCGAATCCGTATAGAAGAGATGATCGTGCATTCCAACGAGCCCAGGAATCACGGTATAGCCGGAGCGATCTAGAAGTTGTGCACCCTGAGGGATTTGAGCTGACGCCGCCGGACCGATGGATTGAATCTTGCCATTGGCGATCACGATTGCTTGATCTTCCTTCGCTGCTGCACTCGTCCCATCGATGATTCGGACGTGGTTAAGAACGAAGAGTGGTGCCTCTACGCTAACGAAGGCCGCAACGTCAATAGACTTCTGGGATTGGGCAACTGCGCTCACAGCACTGAGCAGCCAGCCAAGCAAAAATAGCATACGCATCCGTGCACCTCGCGCTTGATGTGTTTGAAATTCGGCAAGAGGCGACAATTCTACCCCAGCGCCTCACTAACGCGAACGACATGATCTGGTCGAAAGGGGCTACGGGCTGACGGTCTATCGCACCACGCTCACTCCGGAATAGCCCCATCGGGGCACTTGACGTCGCACGCCCGGTTATGGAAGAGGTACCAAGGATATATTCAGGTGAAGGCATTTTGAGTGCGCGCCAAGTTACGGGGCCGGTGCTCACTGTCAGACCGACCACCAATCCGTTTTGAACGTGCCGTTGTCAGAGAATGGCCCGCCAGCACTGACCGAGAGCGCCGTAGAACCAAGAGAAGAACGGCAGCTCCTGGAGATCGTGCGTGTAACCGTTGGGTATGGTCAACCCCGGGATATCGGTGCCGACGAGCCAGATCGAGGAGATAATCAATTGATGCGCGGCGAGGCCGGTTCAGCCAGCCCCGCCAAGTGGTTGGAGTCCAAGATGATTACTGATGCATGTCGGCTGAGGCTTCTTTTTCCGCCAGCTTCGCGGCCGACTTGCTGTCCGTGGAGCTCATCGTGGGCTTGAGCGTCTGAATCGCCCCACCCGAGGTTCGAACCCTTCGAAGGCACGGTCATGCTGGGACAGGCGGCCGCGCTCGCCAACTCAGTGCACTTCAGCTGATCAAACGGAATATCCAGATTGTGAGAGACGTACACTGCTGCTACGAATTGCCCGAGGTTGCGGAACCCACCGGCGGCAGACTGAAGGTCCGTGCCGGTCGGCAAGAGCGAGCTCAGTTTCGAGGAAAGCTGCGTGTTCTGCGTGAGCAACTGGCCCGGCGTGTGCGGGCCAGACGTCCCGGAAGCGTCCATCCCATGCCCTCCGCCCATCGAGCGGGCCGCAGCTGACCCACGGCCGGGGTGGCTCTGGCTCCGCCCCTGCGCAGTAGCCGGAATCGCCAGGATCCACGCCGCCGCCGCTAACGTGATGGTCAAAAATATGCGTTTCATGTGTTGCCTCCCTAAAAGAACCACACCGAAGTAGTACGTCATTTACAAAACCTACAAACCCGAATGGCGCAAGATCGCGCGCATGTTCACTGCGATGCCAAACGAAATCGTATTGAGACCGTAATGGGTGCTTCGGCTGTAGCCGATCGTCAAATCAATCGCCTTGGACAGCGAAAGACCCAAGCCGGCGCTAAATCCGTTGTCCGCCGCCAGACTCGAACCGCCTGTCGTCTGGTGGCCTTGCAAAAACGGAGGGCCGTGACCGGCGGACCCGCCAGATCCGTTACCAAGAACTTGGCTGTCTGTCGTCTGCGACCCCCATGGCGCGACATCGAAGGCCGACGCCGCTGCGCTAAGCCAATTAACAACGTGATACCCGACTCCGGCCTGAAAGTGGCCGAGTTCTCCGTAGGAAGCAAAGGGCCGCCGATAGACGAACGTATCGGGTATAGAGTTCGCGACACCCACCTCAAGGAACGGAGTCCAGTGGCCGAAGTCACGATCGATTCGCGCCTCCCGGATCAATCGGACGTACTGCCGGTGGGCGCTCGCCCGGTAAGCTGCGTCTTGAAATGTCGCCCGCGCTCCGATTAGCTGATCAGGCACCTATGCGTGGTTCAGACCTACTCTGCCGTGTAAGTGATCTCCATCCGATGAATGAGAAAGCATGATAGAGCAAGAATCGCGATGGTAAGACAGAGCAAGCCGAGGGCGGCAATAAATGGAGAGACGGGTTCGGCCACGATAGTGAAAATGGCCAAGGGGCCACGGATGGGCAGACTAACTGGGCAGAGTTGCTTCAGATAGAAAGTGACGCTGAGCCTCTGGGCCCAGGCAGGAAAGATTGGCGCGATCGTTTCCCATCCCATGATCACAACTCCAGGGATGATCGGATTCTTGAACAAAAGGCTGAGAGCGAGAAACGCCGCGCCATAGCCGAGACAGGCCAGAGCCGTCACGAGAAGATAGGACTCCAACTGGCCGAGGCCCGGCCCATCAAAAACATACGATTTGCCCGCTGAACCAAAACGGCTATACATGAGGAAAACGCAAGCAAGGACGGCTGTTTCGAACAGTGCAGTGGCAACGACCGCGCCGGCAAGAAACTTTCCTACCACCAGGACTTCTCTTCTTACCGGGGCGAGAAATTGATAATGAAGAGTACGTTCCACGATCTCGCCACGGAATAGCCACGTAAAGACCGCCATGCAAGCGAAGAAGATACCCAGGCGGAGGTAGTACAGCTGGACGATTCCCGCGAGGACTTGTGTATCGTTCTCGATTTGGGCCGGGCCCGCGGGTTCGTTTCTGTCGAAGATCACGTGAGCTAGGATGATGAGCACGGGAATCAAAGCGAGCAGATACATCCAAATTCTGCGGCGCGTAAACAGGTTCCGGCGAACTTCGTTGCGCACAAGGATGAAGATCTGGCTGCCAAAGAGTCGCCAAGGTTGCTCCTTCGACCACCTTTGGGCCCGCGCGACTAAATCTTGAGCACTCACACCGGTCCTCCATCAGATCCGATAAGATATTGATAGATGGAGTTGACGTCATCGTCGGCGGGCGCAACTGCATCGACTTCAACGAGACCGCCGGAAACGATCTTGTTCAGTAAAAGATAGAACTGCTCCGCATCGTGCGTGCGCACCAGGACGCCATGGCCATCATTCAGAATTTTAGCCTCGACAACGTGATCGAGTTCGAACGCCGCCGCTGCCAACCGCCCTGCATTCGAGCATCGGACAAGGATCTGCATGGGATGATCGTGGACTTCCTTGCGAACCTCGCGAATTTGTCCCTCTGCAACAACGTAGCCGCTGCTCATCAACACGACGCGGTCGGAGATGCGATCGACTTCCTCCAAAATATGGCTGGAAATGATCACGTGCATCCCCTGCTTGGCAATCGTTTCGAAGAGCGCGATCGATTCCGCGCGAGCCATCGGATCAAGGCCGTTGAGCGGTTCGTCGAGAACCAGCACGGACGGATGATGCGCAATGGCCTGAGCCAGGCGAATGCGCTGGCGCATCCCTTTGCTGTAGCCCGCCACTTTGCGCCGTGCCACGTGCGCCATTCCGGCGCGTTCCAGGGCTTCGTTCGTGAGCTTCGCTGCCTGGTCGCGGTCAAAACCATGAAGACGCAACGGCCAATAAATGAAGTCGTAGCCATTCGTGCCAGGAGGGAAGGAATCAAACTGCGTGCAATATCCGACTTGCCGGAAGAACTCGATCGGTTGTTGCGGGGTAAGGCCGAGGACGTAGATTGCGCCCTGTGAAGGCCTGATCAGGCCAGTCAGCAAGTTCATCAGCGTGGTCTTGCCCGAGCCGTTGGGGCCGACGAGACTGGTAATCCCGGGCCCGAGAGAGAAACTAACTTTGTTCACGCCGAGAACTTCTCCGTAAAACTTGGAGACATTCGCGAAAACGATTTGGCGGGCGCTTGAGGTCATCCGCGCACCGTGTCACGGGCGCGCAATCGCGCATTCAGAATGACCAGCGAAAGCAGGCAGACGAAAATCAGGACGCCCCATGCCGCGGGAACGGGGATTTCGTTCCAACCCATAGTACCCAGCCTGGATGGTTCACGAAATCCTCTCGCCAAAATGATCTGGAACAAATATGAAAAATTCAGCAGTCGGCCCCAAATGGTACCGATGATAGCGTTGAACATCTCACCGAGGCCCGCAGGAATGAAAAATAAGATGAATATTACCCCCGTTGCCACAATTCGCAACTTGACCCACGCCGACACGGCCAGAGAAATGAGAGAAAGCATCAGGATCCAAATCGCCGAGCACAACACGATAGGAACGACCATCCACATGTGCGACCAGATCCAGTCGCTCTTTGCCAACCCTGCCTGCAGGGTGAATAACAGCAAGCTGGGCACCCATGTGACACTTGACAGAAGAAGTCCCATTACCGCGAGCTTTCCAAGAACATAATCGGCCCGGCTGAACGGCCGGCTCAGAAAAAGCGGGAGGGCGCCGTTGGTCAGATCTCCCGCGATCAAGATAGGACCAACCCAACAGTTCAAAAGAAAGGCTGCCTGGGTCTGCACGATCATGATGAGCGTGAAGAATCTGGCTTCCACTGAGAACATATCGGCAGGGCCCGTGGGCAAAAGCAATTGCACGGCCTTGTTGTTGGCGATGAATATGTAGCCCGCGAAAAACAGGCTTGGCACAAGGCTAAGAATCAAGAGAAGAACGAAGAAGCGGGATTTAAAAAGGTCGGCGAACGCAAAACGCGTTAGGACGAGAAACCGCGACTGTTCCGGCGTCAGAGACCCGGTGTACGGAGCGTACCTGCGCTTATATACGGCCATCCGCCGCTCCCGTTTGTTCCATCGCGTTGAGGAAGATGTCTTCCAGCGAATCGCGACGATGATTCATGCGGCGAATCTGCACACCCTTGTCCGCCGCAACCTTGAACACCTCCCTGATTTCCACGCCGTCCGGCATAACAATCTTGATGCGGCCGTTGGTGAAAACCGCGCATTCACAGCCAAGGCCCTCGAGCGTGGACGTAAATGTTGCCTCGGCGCCCATCGTTTCCAACTCGAGAAACTTGCGATTGGCGCGCCGTTCCTCGACGAGGTTCGAGATGGAGGCGATTTGCCCGTTGCGTAGAATCAGCACCTCATCGCAGGTTTCTTCCACGTCGCGCAGAAGATGCGAGGAAAGCAGCAGGCAAATATCACTGCCCTCCCGGATTTCGCGAATCAATTCGATCAAGCGCTTGCGCGCTGGCGGGTCCATGCCGTTCGTCGGTTCGTCCAGAATCAAAACCTTGGGGCCGTGCACGATCGCCTGGGCCAACTTTACCAGTTGTTTCATGCCGAGAGAATACGTCCCTACCGGGCGATACCGCGCTTCGCCTAACCCCACGTACACGAAAGCTTCGTGCGCGCGCTCCATCGCTTGAGCTGAGGGAAGGCCGGAAACCTCTGCCATGTAGCGAACAAAGCGGACCCCCGACATTTTTGAGATAAAAGCGTCGTTCTCAGGCATGTACCCGACAAGCGATCGAAACGCCTTGCCGTTGGTGTGAGAGTCGAGCCCGAGCACGCGAGCGCTCCCCTTGGATGGGGAGTGAAAACCCAAGAGGGTGTTGATGAGCGTCGACTTGCCGGCGCCGTTGGGCCCGAGCAGCCCAATAGCCCGACTCTTCAAAATGCCAGTGAGACCATGAAGGATCGTGCGGCCGCCGAGTTGTACTTCGAGCCCATTTAGCTCGATGGTTGGGTTCATCATCTACCAATCATTACGGATTGGCTTGGTGCCAGGTTCCGTGATCGGACAAACCCAGCAGGTGAATCAAAGTTGGAAGACCTGGATTCAAGTCAAACAGCTTGCCGCTGCTGGCCACCTCGAGGCGATCACTTTCCCCGTAAGCACAGAATACGCTTGGTTTGGCGTCGACTGCCAACTGTTGCAGGAGCGCAAACTGCCCGGAAGTAAGCTGGGAAGCGAGCGGTTTCAGTATCGGGCTGAGATTTTGATAAATCATCGCCGAGAAGTTCGCTTGATTGTCCTTGGGGAGGAGAGCACGAAACGAGGCGGAGCGAGCCAGCGAGGTGCCGTTCGCGTGAGTTTGCAGAGCGCCGAGAACCAGCGCGCGAGAAGGCGCCATGATCATATAGCCGTCCGCGAAGGTGTAATCGTACTCGGTCGAAAGTCCACCAACCTGCGATTCGATCGTGTAGAACGTTCGCCCACCAACCTGTGCCTGATTGATTGTTACACCCGGCCGGTCTGACTTTTGTGCGTCAAGGTTAAAGCTCTGCACCAGCTTATCGATGGCCAGCTGCAGCGAGCCCGAATTGTTCACCTCGATTACTGCTTTCCAGGAAGGTGTCGGAAGAACCGGGCCATCGAGCGCCAGTGTCAGTTCTCCATCCAGCGCGCTGGCCAGATCGTTACGCAGGTCCAGACCGAGCTCTGCATTTGTGCGAGCCAGACCCTGTTTGAAGTTAGGGTCGGAAGCGCCGATGGTGCTGAAAATATCATCCAGCATGAGCGCCGGCTGTTTCGCGACGAAGGAGACCGCCGCGCCGGCGTTGGTGGAAACATAGTCCAACGAACCCATGGGAGCTGGAGCCGCCAGCCAGGAGGCCATCCCGTGCCGCTGTCCGTTAAATTCCAGGGTAATCCGGTTATCTCCTTGACTGGCAGACTCACCGCGCGTCGCGATCAAATACTTGATGTCGTTCAAGCCGCTGTTCCGAAGCGCCTGCGACTCTTCTTGCTTCGCATGCACGCTCTCTACAATCTGGCCGAGATTCGCAGCAACTAAGGTCTCCGTACCTCGGCTGTAGACGTTCGCAATCCGCTGCCCAAAATCCGTCTCGGCGAAAAGCGTTGTTCCGGAATCGAGCTGCGCGCTCATCTGCCGAACCGAGGCGGCGTCACCACCGACAACCAGAGTCTTGGGTCTGATCAGCATTATCATGCCGCGCTCATCGCCACTCAGCGACGGGAGCGACTGCGCGTCTACGACCCGCAGATTGCCCGTGCCTTGTCCACTCGTCAAAGTGTTAGCAAGGTGTTGCTGCAAGTAATCCTTCAGTCCGGGCTGCCGCACTTCGGCTAACAGGACTGGACCGTGCGAGTCAGAAACGGAGCTTGCTCTGGCGGTAATCACCACTTCGTCGCCCAAATACTGGCTTATCGCATGAATTTGGTCGATCAACTCTTGGGGGGTGGGATGCTGGTCCGACTTTCCGCTTTTGTTCCACCAATCTTCGAGGACGGTGCTCTGCGAAAGCTGCTGCTGGAAGATTTGGTTGGCCTGTTGCAGCGCATCTCCAAGATTGGGGATGCCGATATAGAGGACTGTATCCGTCGGCAGCAACGGCAGGATTTTGCTTTCATAGCGCGGACCGGGGGTCTGGATGTCCTCCAATTTCGTACGAAGCTTTGAGAATTCCGCAAGCAAAGCCAGTTCATGATCCAGGTCACTGCTCCATCCAATCTCTTCGCGGACGGATACCACGCCGACGCTCTGCGTGGTCGCCACTACCTCGCCAGAATGCAGAATAGATTCCACTCCAGCGTGTTCGACGTGGACTTCTCCCTCAATCACCGCCACCCGCGAACCTTTCGTGCCAGAGTTCACCGAAAAGACGGTTCCTGTTACAGCGATCGTGCAATCCGGAGCACTAACATACAGGTGCCCGGTGTGACGCTTCGCGGCTTGCACAATGATGCTGCCTTGATCGAGATGGATGGTTGTATCACGACGGCTGGCGCGGACCGCCAATTCTGCGCGCTGATTCATTTCCACCTGAGATCCATCCAGCAGCCGCACCTTGGCATGGGAATTGGCGCCCGTGCGAATAAATTCACCCTCACCGACTTCGTCACCGAGTTTCAATGCCCGCTCGCCAGCGGAGCCAATGCCATACGCTTGCCCTTCGATAGAATCAACCCGCGCGCGCGTGCCCGGCGGACCCGCGAAGTACCAGTTGCGGCCAATCCAGACCGCGGCGAGCAGCACGGCCACGGCTGCTGCCCCGAAGGATAGTCTGACCAAGTTCCACTGGAAACCACGCGCGCCAGGCTCCATCTGCCAGCCGACAGTCGCCGCTCCATCAACTCCGCGGCCAGACGCATACGAGCGGCACGAGAGACATTCCCGCAGGTGATCTCTTACGATGAGTACGCGAGCCTGAGGAAGTTCTTGCCGATGAAAAGCCGGGAGCAGAGACCGAATGTCGGCGCAGCCACGAATAAGCTGGACAGCGCTGATTGCGCCTTGGCCTGTTTGCAGACGCTGCCACACGCGCTGTGCGGAAAGAGACAGTGTCTTAGCGTCGGGCTCCTGAGCGCGAAGTTCGGAAATCGCCTGCTCAAGGTCGGCGTCTTGCTTCGATCGAAATAATTTCATGATGCACCTTTCCTAAAAGCATGAAAGCCCTTCTTAAGCCGCGCGCGAGTACGATGCAGCGTCACCGCCACCACGGCTTGCGATGTGCCCATCGTTCGGGCAATTTCGGGATTGTCGAGACCTTCCAGATAGCGCAGAGCAAACATTTCGGCAGCGCGGGGATTCAGCGTGGCCAGCTGCTGGCGAAGCCAATTCTTGATTTCCAACGACGAGACCGCGCGTTCCGGCGATACGCTGGAAATGGATTGTTGCTCGTCCGCCGTTTCGACCGGCACGGTCTCTCGATTGTCCTTCGAGCGAATCAGATCCAGGGCGGCATTGACCGCGGACCGGCGTAAGTAACTCTCCATATTGGAGATACGACCCGAGTCGAAAGTCCCGCGGGCTAACCGGAGGAAGACGGATTGTGAGACGTCTTCCGCGTCCGCCATGCTGCCGGTCACGCGGTAGGCCGCCCTGAGGACACAGACCTGGTGTGCTCGAAAGATTTCCTCAAGCTGTGTGACCGCTTGCGTCACCATGATGTTTTCTATCGCGGTCGCCAAGAATTCCTCCTCGGCTCATCTACAACCTAA
>MNIJ01000072.1 GCA_001919715.1 Acidobacteria bacterium 13_1_20CM_58_21 | reverse complement strand
GCGAGGGGCTGGTTGGCCGCGGGAACGTCGGGTTCCGGTGCCGGTGGCGGCAGTTTTGAGAAGAGGCTCACGTTTCCTTGGGTGGCCGCACAGCGTCTGACGTCTTAGACGGCTGCGAAGGAACTGACGTTTGGATGCTCGATGCGGGCGCCGAGTTCCTTTGGCGAGCGGCTTCGTAAAAAACAACTGCTACCGAGGCGGCGGCATTCAGTGATTCGATGCCGCTGGCCATGGGAATGCGGAGGCGCGCGTCGGCGCCTCGCTCGACTTCTTCCGGGAGACCGGTGCCCTCGTTGCCCACGAGGAGGGCCACCGGCTGGCACCAATCGACTTCCCACGGAGCCAGCAGAGGCTGATCAGCGCGACGCGGTTCGCGGACACTCGAAGCAAGCGTGCGAACACCCGTGACATTGAGTTGCGCAAGAAGAATCGAAAGCGAAATCCCAGCGAGGATCGGAAGATGCAGAGCGGCGCCAGCGGAGGCGCGCAGAGCTTTCGGCGAGAAAGGGTTGGCAGTGCCGCTGATGCTGGAAGCCACCGTGGCGGCGCCGGTCACGCCGAACGCGGCAGCAGTGCGTAGGATCGCCCCAACGTTACCGGGATCCTGAACTCCGGCCAGGACGACCAGCAAGGGAGCGCAGACTGAAAGAGGGGAGCGCGCAAAATCATCAAATGAAGTCTCCCGAGGATGAACCAGCGCGGCAACCCCCTGCGGGTGTTCGGTGTCGGCAAGGCCCTCGAAGAGGCGGTCCGTGGTGCGCAGGATCGGAAAGGCCATTTCGGGTCGGTCGATGATGGGGGAGAGGCGCTGGTGATGGCGTTCGCCGGACTCGCTGAAGAGCACGCCCTGAATGCGGCAACCGGAACGCAGAGCTTCTTCGACAAGTCTGACGCCCTCGACGCCCACGAAGCCGCCTTCCGTGGGCAGTCCGCCACGCAGAGCTATTCGGAACTCCTTGAGCCAGCGATTGTCGCGGCTGGTAAGGAGCGCAGGCGCACCAGTGGGGCCGGCGTTACGAGCGGGTTTTCCGAGCGTGGCCATCTCCGTGGAGCGTAACAAATTTCTACCTGCAGAGGCTAACTCTCGACAGGCCCTAAGATAGCGCCCGTAGCGGGGTGGATTTGGTTGTCAGCAGGCTCAAGCACTCAAGCAGGCTCAAGCAGGCTCTTATTGCACGGGCAACAGGTGTATGGTAGCGTCGCCCAAATAAGGGCAGCGCCGACAGGCGCTGCAGGGTGGCGTCACGACTGCGCCAAAGGCCAAGAAATTGCCGGCTGAACTGCTGCGCGTAAACGCGCAAACTCCGGAGGCGGACCTGCTGCGGTATGCGGCAGATTTTCTGACCCGCGGAAGTGTGATTGCGATTCCCACAGATACCTTCTACGGGCTGGCGGCCGACCCATTCAATCTCGCCGCAGTGGATGAAATTTATCGCGTGAAAGGGCGGCCGGAAACGAGGGCTCTGCCAATCCTTGTGAATTCGATCGAACAAGCCATTCTGCTCGCGCGGGAAGCGTCGCGGAAATTCTTGCGGCTCGCCCAGGCGTTCTGGCCAGGAGGATTGACCCTGGTCGTGAACGCCGCGCAGCGCATCCCGCTCAAGGTGACCGCAGGCACAGGCCGCATCGGATTGCGATGGCCGAATAACACGGTGGTGCGGCGCCTGATCGATGAATTTGAGGGTCCGGTGACAGGGACCAGCGCTAACATTTCCGGGTTTCCATCGTGCGCAAACGCGGAACAAGTGATGAAGCAGCTGGGGTTGCGCGTGCCGCTCGTGCTGGACACGGGAGAAACGGGCGGTACGTTGGCTTCGACAATCGTGGAATTGAACGGTGACGCGTGGAGAATCGGCAGGGAAGGGGCGATTCCCATGGCAGAGATTGAGAAGGCGTTGGAGTAGTGTCGCATTTCCCCGGAACAGGATGACCTAGTGGCGAGCGCAAGCCCAGCACTTCGGGGCGGAGTATGCGAGCCTTAATCAGTCAAAATAGTGCGCGCAATTCGGGACATAACGGTGTTTTTCATACAGCATGGCGTACGAAGAAACAAACATCTATCTTTCGAAACCGCAAAAAAGCGGCGTTGGAAAGGATTGTCAGGGAAAAACGTATTTTTGTTGCTGAACTCGTGTGACGAATCAGCGGCTGTGATTGGATGAAGAGACGTGAGGAAGTTGTAGTTGCCGGTGGAGGGAAGATCGAGGGGGCTGAGCGCGCGGCGGTGAACGGAAACGACATCGTTGAACCACTGGGCCAAATAGGGAAGATCGTCCGCCAGAATTTTCTGAACTTCACTGCATAAAGCTTTCCTTCTTTCCTGATTCATTTCCACGCAAATCTGGTCCGTAAGCGCGTCTATGCGAGCGTTGCGATAGTGCCCGCGATTGGCGCCATCCGGCGGAAAGCGCTTCGACGAAAAAGCATATTCAAAAAAGTCCGGATCGGTGTTGGCGCCAACCCCAGCGCTGGTAGGTGATCTGACAATTTCCCTTGGCAACGTAGGAGAACAGCGTGGCAAGCTCAAGCGGCCGCAGTTCAAGTTGGATGCCGACGCGACCCCACTGTTCCTGCGAAGATGGAAGACGTAGGTGAGCGCGTCGGGAGTTGACCAGGGTTCGGCAAGATCCCCGTGGAAATACATTTGATTGTCGCGCTCTAGCCTCTAGCAGGCCGCTAAAGAGGAGCCCATCGATGCGTTGGGGATTGCGAATCGGTGGCCAAGCGCGGGTCTAGGTTGGTGGGGCTGGCTTCGATGAGGAAGGTGAGCGAGAAAGAGTCGTCGTGAGCTGGGCGTGAACAGGAAGGGAAACAAAACGAAACAATGGGGTAAGGCAGCAAGGAAGTAATAAGGAGATGGAACTTGGAGAGGAGGAGGTTAGCGCGGTGGGGCATAGGAGATTTTCCCGAGGATCGCCAGGCCACGGGCGCCGGTTGCGGACGGGAGGTTCGCGGGGCGCTGGTGAAATGTTTCGTAGGCGAGAAGGGCGAAGGCCAAAGCTTCCTTGGCGTCTTCGGGAATGCCGAGACGCCCAGAGGGCAGGACTTCGATGCCGGGAAGGGCGGCGGCAAGTTGGGCGAGTATTAACGGATTGTGCGCTCCACCGCCAGAAACAATGAGTTGCTGAATTTTTGTTGTGGGTAATACGAAGCGATTTAAGGCATCGACGACCGAGAGCGCGGTGAAGATTGTAGCTGCGCGGATGAGATCATTGGGACTGGCGCGATAGTGGCGGCCGAGGCTGAAGAGCATCTTTAGGTAGGCGTGGCCATAGTATTCGCGGCCGGTGGATTTGGGTGGTGCCAGCTTCAGATAGGGATCGCCCAGGAGATCGTCGAGCAGCGCGGGGAGGCTACGGCCTTGCATGGCCAGGCGCGCGTTCTTGTCAAAACGCAGGCGGCTTTGTGTGAAATGCGCGACCAGGGCGTCGATGAGCATGTTGGCGGGGCCGGTATCGAAGGCCAGTACCTGCTGTGGCTTGGCGGCACGAGGGAGCACCGTTATGTTGGCGATGCCTCCGAGATTGAGGGAAATGCGGCCCAGCTTCGTGTGGCGGTAGAGAAGATAGTCTGCGTAAGGAACCAGAGGCGCGCCTTGTCCACGGAGGGCTATGTCCGCGGGACGAAAATCACCGACGGTGGTGATGCCGGTGCGCGCGGCGATCACTGATGGCTCACCAATTTGAAGCGTGGATGCTGTCGGCGAACCGAAATACGGAATCGGGCGCCCCTGATGGAAGATGGTCTGGCCGTGACTTCCGACTAAGGCGATCTTCGATAGCGCCACTCGAAAATGCCGGCAAGCGGCAATAGCGGCCCCGGCAAAGAGTTCGCCCAAACGAAAATTCAACTGACTGAGAGCGCCCGCGATGAGGGGGCGCTGTTCGGCGACGCGAAGAATTTCCTTTCGAAGCGCAGGAGGATATTTGACGGAGGCGTGGCTAAGCAGTCTGGCGTTCAGGTTTGGGGGTGCCCCGGAGATGCGCGCCAACGCAACGTCGATTCCATCCGCGGATGTTCCGGACATCATGCCGAGAACGAGCTTGGATTTTCCGTTCATGAGATTTGTTTTTTCAGTTCAGCGAGGAGATTCAAAGCGTCGAGAGGCTTCAATTGGTCGAGGTCCGCGCCACGCAGCTTTTCGAGCACCTGGTGATCGAGTGCGGTGAATAGCACCTCCTGATTGCCGTTCTTGTGCGCAGTGCCGGAGCCGACTGGAGAAAGAGTTTCGCTGAGTTCGTGCTCGCTCTGCTCATGTCTTTTCAAGACCTCGCGGGCGCGCTTGATCACGCTGTGAGGCAAGCCGGCGAGCCGGGCAACTTCGATACCGTAGCTTTTGTCAGCGCTGCCGGGCTCGACGCGGCGCAGGAAAATGATCTCGCTAGGCATCTCCTTCGCGGAGACGTGGACATTCTTCACCGCCGGGAGAAGGTTGGCAAGCTCCGTCAGTTCGTGATAATGCGTGGCGAAAAGCGTACGCGCGTGGATGTGCTTCTGGAGATGCTCGACCACCGCCCAAGCAATGGACAGACCATCGAAGGTAGCCGTGCCGCGGCCGACTTCATCGAGAAGAACAAGGCTGGCAGGTGTGGCGTGGTTGAGAATGGCCGCTACTTCGCTCATTTCCACGAGGAACGTGGAGCGGCCACGCGCGAGATTATCGCTTGCGCCGATGCGCGTGAAGATGCGGTCGGTGATGGGCAGCTTCGCCTGACGCGCGGGGACGAACGAGCCGATCTGGGCCATCAGCACGATGAGCGCAGATTGGCGAAGATAGGTAGACTTCCCGCCCATGTTCGGACCGGTGATGAGGAGAAGTTGCTGATGACCGGGCTCAAAGCAAAGGTCGTTGGGAACAAAGCGCTCGCCTTTTTGCCGGAGGAGTTCCTCGATCACGGGATGGCGGCCCGCAATGATCAGAAGCTCACCGGTGGAGCTGAGTTCCGGCCGGGAGTATCCGCGATCGGCAGCCAACTTTGCGAACGACGTCAGCACATCGAGCTGCGCCACGGCGGCAGCTGTGCGCCGCAATCGCGCCGCCTGGGAGGCCACCGAAGAACGCACATCGATAAAAAGTTGACGCTCAATCTCGAGAATGCGCTCATCCGCGGCAAGGATCTTCCGCTCATATTCTCTTAGTTCCGTGGAAGTAAAACGTTCGGCATTGACAAGCGTCTGTTTGCGTTCGTAGTCCGCCGGGGCCAGATGCAGGTTTGGTTTTGAGATTTCAATGTAATAGCCAAAAATTTGATTGTAGCGAATCTTTAGCGAGCCGATGCCCGTGCGTTTGCGCTCGCGCTCTTCCATCGCGGCGATGATCTGTTTGCTGCGCTGACTGAGGTCGCGAAGTTCATCGAGCTCGGAGTTGTAGCCGCTGCGAATCATTCCGGGCTCGGTGGCCAGGGCCGGCGGCTCGTCGGCGATGGCGCGCTCGAGGCGTTCGCGGACATCGGCGAGCTCGTCAATTTCCTCATGGAGGTGACGAAGAAGTTCGCTGCCGCCGGCGGGAGGCGGAGTAAGGAAATTCTTCAGCACCGGCAGTTGCGTGAGCGACTTGCGAAGGACGACGAGTTCGCGCGGCGCCGCTAGACCCAGGGTAATACGGCCGGTCAGCCGCTCCAGATCGAGGATGCCTTTGAGCTCCTTGCGAATCTCGCCGCGGACAACGGTTTGCTGAACAAGGTGGGTGACAGCCGCGAGGCGCGCCTCGATGGCGTCGGGATCGATGAGCGGACGGAGAAGCCACGAACGCAAAAGGCGAGCGCCCATGCCGGTAACGGTGACGTCGAGAGCAGCGATCAGCGTCGTAGGACTAGGGGAACGACTGCTCTCCTCGAGGAAGATGGGTGCGAGAAGTTCAAGGTTTCGAACGGAAACGGGATCGAGCACCAGAGAGTTGCGCAGCTCGTAGTAACGGACACGGTCGAGATGTCGGAGAGCGTCGCCGTTGGCCGCATCGTCACCCCGGGCAGAATTTTCACGGAGGTAATGAACGATGGCTCCGGCGGCCGAGAGGGCTTGCGGGCGATCATCGAAGCCGAAGCCAGTAAGTTCGGCAACATCAAACTGTTCGCGGAGGATGCGCTCGGCGTATTCGCGCTGAAAGATCCAATCTTCGAGGTGTGATTCCACGCCGCCGACGCCTTCAAGGGGAGCTCCGTCGAATAACTGTTGGGGGCGGGGAAGAAGGGTTTCCCTGGGATGCAGAAGCTGGAGTTGGTCGCGAAGAGCGTCATCGGCATCCGCGCCGGAGAATTCGGTGGCCTGAAATTCACCGGTGGAGAGATCGACGAAAGCGAGGCCGATGGGCGAACCTGAGGCATGTTTGGCGACAGATGCGAGGAAATTGTTTTCCCGGGCGTCGAGCAGCGCGCCGTCGGTGGCGGTACCCGGAGTGATGACCCGCACGACGTCGCGACGGACGAGTTTCTTGCCCGGCCCAGGCTGCTCCATCTGATCGCAGATCGCGATTTTGAAGCCGGCGCGGATCAGACGCGCAATATAGCCTTCGGCGGCGTGGTACGGCACGCCACACATGGGAATAGGCTGGCCCTTTTCTCGGTTGCGCGAGGTGAGAGTAATCTGGAGTTCGCGCGCAGCGATGATGGCGTCTTCGTAGAAGAGTTCGTAAAAATCGCCAAGGCGGAAGAGCAGCAGAGCGTGGGGGTAGCGCGCCTTGATGGCGTGATACTGCTGCATCAGCGGTGTCGTCGGCTCGCTCATTCTTCGCGCGTCAGTGGATAGTCATTCCTTTACGCCTAGGTGCGCCAGGAAGAAAGCACAATCCAGGGCAATCTCGCGCAAATAGTCATAGCGGCCGGAAGCGCCGCCGTGTCCCGCGCCCATGTTGATTTTCAGCAGTAACGGATTCGAATCGGTTTTCAACGTGCGCATTTTCGCAACGTATTTCGCCGGCTCCCAGTACATCACCTGGCTGTCGTTCAACGCCGCCTTTACCAACATCGCAGGGTAGGGCTTGCGCTCCAGGTTGGTGTACGGACACCAAGACTTCATGTAGAAATAATCTTCTGCGATTTCCGGATTGCCCCATTCCTCATATTCGGCGACGGTCAGCGGGAGAGATGCGTCGAGCATGGTGTTCAACACGTCGACGAAGGGCACGTGGCTGATGACCATGCGAAAAAGATCGGGGCGCATGTTCGCCACCGCTCCCATGAGAAGGCCTCCGGCGCTGCCACCTTCAATGACAAGTTTTTCCGGCGTCGTGTAGCGCTCTGCAATCAAGTATTCGGCAGCGCCGATGAAGTCCGTGAAGGTATTGCGTTTTTGTTTCATACGGCCGGCGTCGTGCCACGGCTTTCCAAGTTCACCACCGCCGCGGACGTGAGCGACGACGTAGATCACGCCACGGTCCAGCAAGCTGAGCCGATGCGAACTGAAATTGACCGGCACGGAGATTCCGTAGCTGCCGTAACCACAGAGAAGAAGCGGGGCAGAGCCATCGCGGGGCGTATCGCGACGGCGGACGATGGAAAGAGGGACGCGCGTGCCGTCGGGAGCGGCGGCATGCTGACGCTCGCTAACGTATTGGGCAGGATCGTATCCGCCGAGAACGGGTTGCTGCTTCCGAAGACGTCGTTCGCGTGTCCATACGTCATAGTCAAAGATAGAGCGAGGAGTCACGAGCGACTCATATTGGAATCGCACGTGCGAGGTGCCGAATTCCGGATTTTCCCCGATGGAAGCGTTGTAGGCGGGCTCGGCGAATTCGATGCGATGCGATGCCGCAAGAACATTTGGGGCGTCCGCGGTCAAATCCACGATGCGAAGATGCGGGAGGCCGCCCTCGCGTTCAAAAAGCACGAGGTGGTTCCGGAAAGCCTCCGCGGCAGCCAGCATGACGTCCGGGCGATGGGGGATGATCTCACGCCAGGATTCTCGGCCAGCTTCGCTCACCGGGGCGGTCACCAAGCGGAAGGTGCGCCCTCCGGAATTCGTGCGAATGTAAAACACTCCGTCATTCGCATTCGGGGCCGGCCCGGAATGGTGGTCGGCGTAATATTCATGGTTGTCTTCGCGCGGACTGATAAGCCGAAATTCTCCGGTTGGTTGATCGGCGCGCAAGAAACGGACTTCGCTGGCTGTATGACTCGCGATGGTGAGAAGTAGAAAAGCACCGCTGCGCGTGCGGTGTACTTCGATTCGAAAACGCTCATCGATTTCCTCGAAGAGCAAGGCGTCCGGTTCCGTGGCCCTCAGAACGTGCCGGTACAGGCGGTGAGAGCGCTTCGTGGTTTCGTCCTCGACGGTGTAGAACAGCGTGCGATTGTCGGAGGCCCAGGCGACACTGGTGACGCGCTCGACACGCTCGGGAAAGATGGTCCCGGTGCGGAGGTCTTTCATCTGCAGCGTGAATTGGCGGAATCCCGTGGTATCGGTCGAATAAGCGAGCAGGCCATTATCTTCACTGACTTCGAAGGAACCCAATCCAAGAAACGAATGGCCTTCAGCAAACAGATTCAGGTCGAGTAGGAGTTCTTCCGCTGCGCCTTCCTGATCGCGTCGCCGGCAATGGAACGGGTACTGTTTTCCCTCTGCGGTCCGTGTGAAATAGAGATAACCGCGCAAGCTATACGGAACGGAAAGATCCGTTTGCAGGATGCGCCCCACCATCTCCTGATAAAGCTTCTCCTGCAATGTCTCGGTGGGCTTTAGCATGGCATCGGTATACGAGTTTTCCGCTTGCAGATAGGCGATGACTTCGGGGTTTTCTTTGTGGCGCAGCCAAGCGTAATGGTCGACACGGCGATCGCCATGCAAAACAAACTCCACGGGTTCGCGCCGGGCGACCGGGGGCTTCGGAATTGTACCCGCCGCAGGTTCCTGGGCTGGCGTCGCGGTATTGGCGTCCGGACTCATGCGCGTCCGCTATACTATCGGAACTCGGCGGCCGGAGAAAGCTGCCTCGGGCGGGTGTGAGAAATCCAATGGCCAGAGAGACTGAAATCAAACTGCGAATCAGCAACCTGCCCGCGTTTCATCGGGCATTGAAGCGGATCGGAGCTCGCCTCGCCGGCCCCGGAACCTCCAAAGTTCATGAGGAAAATGTAATTTTCGATACGCCGCAAGGTGGACTTGCCAAGCACGGGCAATTGCTGCGCATTCGCACAGAGACGCCAGAAGTGCGGGGGAAACCGAAGACGACTGGACCGCAGCAGCGCGTGGTGCTGACTTTCAAGCAGCCGATGGTGCAGCCGGCTGGTGCAGAGACAGGAAGCGCATCTTCTGGGTCATACAAGGTCCGAGATGAGATTGAGGTGGAGGTCGCCGAGGGTGGCAATCTGACCAGAATTTTCGAGGGACTGGGAATGAGCGGCTGGTTCCGCTATGAAAAGTGCCGTACCACGTTTCGCCTGCCTGCTTCCAAAGCTTGGGCCTTGGGTCTTCTGATTGAACTGGACGAAACACCCATAGGGACCTTTGTGGAACTGGAGGGGCCCGCCGCGGCGATCGATCGTGCTGCCGCGGAGCTGGGGTTTTCGAAGCACGACTATCTCTCCAAGAATTATCTCCGCTTGTACATGGAAGAGTGCCGCCGGAAAGGCGTGCAACCGAGTCACATGGTCTTTCCGAACCGCAAGAAACGCTGCTAAGCGACCTTTCGAACAAAAAAACCACTTTTAAAGTCATTCTTTTCTTGACAAGGCGGAGCACGCGGCTTATCAATGCAACTGTGACTGCGGAGCGGTCAGACCACGGAGTGATTTTCCTCTCAATGAGTGCGGGCAGCGAAGTCAAGCCTGGCCCTAGTTGGGCCGGGCAGCAGGGCAGCCTGGAGTTGGTCGATCGGCTGAGGGTACAGACGATATCGCGCGAGGCGCAAGCCACGACGCGCGCGGTCGGACGGGGAGGGCTCACCGGCGGCTAAAGGTAAGTCCATTTGTGTGAGGTACTTGCCCGCGGCCGAGGTTCTCGGTGTGCGGGCTTTTTGTTGCCGGGATGAGTTCAGCTGGCCGGGAAAGCCCGGGGACGCGCGAGGAGGGAGAACGTATGGATCTCTACGCGACAGAATTGATGGGCTCGAAGACTTACGACGCGGCGGGGAATTATGTCGGGCGTGTGCGCGAGTTCTTTATCGAGCCTGCGGAAGCACCCAATCGCGTGTCGCATTACCTGCTATCACGCGGGCACTTTCAACCGCTAGTGGCCAAACACAACCAGATTGCGTCGGTAACAGCGGGGAAGATGGAGTTGAGTGTCAGTGAACGAGCCCTCGAGCTCTATCAGCCGAATGAGTCGTGGCTGGCGGTTCAGAAGGATTTGCTGGATCAACAGATCATTGATACCCGCGGGCGGAAAGTCGTGCGTGTTAATGACGTCGACTTGACCCCCTTTCGCACCAATGGCACCGTCGAACTGCGTCTGACGCAAGTCGATGTGGGGCTCCCGGGAGCCGTGCGGCGGCTGCTGCAGGGAGTGGTGCCTTCCAAGGTCGTGCGCAAACTGCAGGGCAAATTGCCTCAGCGCGCGATTCGCTGGGAGTTTGTGAACCTCGTCGAGCCTGACCCCATGCGCCGCGTGAAGCTGCGCATCACACACGAAAAACTTGAGGACCTGCACCCAGCGGACCTTGCGGAAATCATGGAAGATCTGTCGGCCGCGGAGCGGCAAGGGATTATCGCGTCGCTGGATGAAGAGACCGCGGCCGCGGTTCTCGCCGAGCTGGACGAGCGGCTCACAACGCAAATTGTGGAAAAGCTAGATCCGGAGAAGGCGGCAGATATTCTCGAAGAAATGGCCCCGGACGCGGCGGCCGACCTTCTGGCGGACTTGTCCAGGGAAACTTCCGAAGAACTTCTGGATGAGATGCCTGGCCAGGAAGCTGACGAGGTTCGCGAATTGCTGGAATTCGATCCCGCGACGGCCGGCGGCATGATGAACCCTGATTTCGCATTTGTAGGCGAGCGGACAACGCGGGAGGAAGTTCTGGAGTGGATGCGAGGACAGGACTTGAACTTTGACCAACTGGACACGATCGTTCTGCTGGACAGTTCGGCGCAGTTTTCGGGTACCGTCCCTGTTGCGCGGCTCCTTCTGGCGGCCGCCGATCAACGGATGACAGAGCTGAAGACCGAGCCCCTACTCAGCCTCCCTCCAAACGCGGACGACAAGGAGGTCTTCGAGCTTTTCGACAAATACAACCTGCGGATGCTGACCGTAATTGATAAAGAGAACCGACCGATTGGAGCCATCACCGTGGACGACGTGGTGTCGAGGCTGGTGAAGGAATAGGAAGGGGTTTCGAGCCCAACGATGAACTGGGACGCAATTTCGTCGAAGTTTGATCGCGTGAGGGCGGGCGACACGGATTTGCAGAAGAAGATCCGTGGGCTGCGCAGGCGTCTGACGCTGCTGTTGGCGGTGATAGGGCCGGGGCTGATCACGTCCAATGTGGACAACGACGCGGGCGGAATTTCCGTCTATACGCAAGCAGGAGCGCAATACGGGTACGCCTTGCTCTGGTCACTCATTCCCATGACCATCGCGCTGTACGTCACGGAAGAGATGTGCGCGCGGATGGGCGTGGTGACCGGGAAAGGACTATCCGATCTGATTCGCGAGGAATTCGGGTTCCGGCCTACCTTTTTCGTAATGGTCATGGGCTTTCTTGTGGACTTGGCGAACGTGGTGGCGGAGTTTGCTGGTGTGGCAGCATCCATGCAGATTTTTGGGATCAGCAAATATGTCGCCGTGCCTATCGCAGCCATCGTCGTTTGGGTGCTGGTTATTCGAGGAACTTACCGCCAGGTGGAGGTGATCTTCCTCTTCGCTTGCATTCTGTATCTGTCCTACGTATTTTCCGCCATTCTGGCAAAGCCGGATTGGCTGATCGCCGCGAAACATACGGTGATTCCGAATCTTCGTCTCGATTCAGATTATCTGCTCATGTTGACGGGACTCGTCGGAACCACGATTGCTCCGTGGCAATTCTTTTATCTTCAGGCTGGATTTGTGGAAAAGAAAGTGGGGCCGCGCCAATATCGGCAGGCGCGCGCTGACGTCCTGTTCGGCAGCATAAGCTGCATGGTGATCGTCTTCTTCATCATCGTTTGCACTGCGGCGACGCTCTACGCCTCCGGGCACCGGGACATCACCGACGCCGCACAGGCAGCCCAGACACTGATTCCGCTTGCCGGCAAAGGCGCGGGCAAGCTATTCGCTTTTGGTTTGCTCAACGCATCTCTCTTCGCCGCCTCCATTTTGCCGCTTTCCACGGCGCACGTGATTTGCGAGGGGCTTGGCTTTGAAGCGGGACTCGACCATAAATTCAAAGAGGCCCCCATCTTCTACTGGCTCTATAGCATTCTGATCGTGGTCGGAGCCGGCGTCGTTCTGCTGCCCCATGCGCCGCTCTGGAAGATTTTGATCTTCTCGCAGGTGGGCAACGGGATATGGCTCCCAGTGGTGGTGATTTTTATTCTGCTGCTGGTAAACCGGCGCGACCTGATGGGCGAATACGTCAACACGGTGACCTTTAACATCGTCGCTTGGGTGACTGCCATTGCCATGATCGCCTTGACGGTAATGATTACCTACACGGCCCTTTTTCAGCAACGCTTGCCGCCGCCACCCTGATGCTAAACACGGCACCATGCCGTTGCGTGACTGCCGAAACGTGTGTTAACTTTGCGGCGTAAAGAGGATTTGCAAGAAAGCCTGCATACACACCGTGCCCCACAGCCCC
>MNIJ01000002.1 GCA_001919715.1 Acidobacteria bacterium 13_1_20CM_58_21 | reverse complement strand
ACCACCGGTCGATACGAGGGCATGTATACCTGGTGTCGTCATGATGTCCAGGCGGCGCTCGGCACCTCCCCTAAGAAATACATAGCAAGGAAAGAGCGGCAAAGAGAGAAGCTTGGTCCTGTCCTTCCAACGGTGCGCAACCGAGTAGAGCGGGAGCAGGGTCTCGAATCCCTTGCTTGTGAGAATCCGAGCCACCGTCTTTTCATGTTGATGACGCGTGTAAATCGCGTACCAGTCGAGTTGCGAGTCGAGATGACTCCCGTGCGAGTCCGTTGATGTGCAAAGCATAAAGCTCCGCCCTGTGACCTACAGGAGCCCACTCTTCCCTGCAAGCCCGTAAGATGTCTGACCCGTCCCCAGCCTAGCGTCACGATCGCAGCCGGTCAGATGCGGCTCAGTGGCTGCACGCTCGCCACTGTCGTGTCTGGAGTTACAAGCGAATCAGCTCGGGATTCACCAGGATCTTTGATGCGTACTTCCTCGCGCTTCTGGTCACTGCTCATCGGTGATTTTTCCCTGGCTTTCATATCCGCTCAACACTCAGATGACTGCTACCCTCAGCTAGGCTGACGCCTTCGATGACCACCGCGAAGCCCTCAATTCCATTTGCATGCTCGACCCGAATCACTGTTGCTTCTGTCTTCATCCGCAGACTCCGCTCCCCGCTCTGGAGCGGCAAAAGCAAGACGTCGAGCTGGATTGCGGATCCCACTGGCGGGCACGTTAAACTAAATATGAAAGCCCCGTCAAAGCTGATGTCCCGGGTTAGTCCTGCTCCAAAGAGGGAGCTTTGCTGCGCGCCTTGCCAGGTGAACACCGCGTTGGCTGCAAGCCGGTGCCGAACTCGTTTTCTGAGCTCCATTCCCACCACGCGGTCGTTCGTCTTGCTGATCGTCCCAATGGCCATAAATAGTTCTGCATCTCTTTCCGGCCTAAGGCTACTAACCGAGCCGTGCGAGCACAAGAAGCGGAAAGTCATATCTTGATTGGATCCCCGTGACCTATGCTTGCTGGGACTTCTCACCACAGTGCATTGGTTCCAGACGGCTGGGCATTTCAGTGCCTGAGGTGAAACCGACTGGTGACAAATGACCCCCCAGTGGGGGTGCCAGTCCCCTGGTCTGCGCGATCTGTTCCTGGACTTACAGGAGTTCTTTTTATGTTTCCCAAAGCCCTCCGAGCTATATAAGGATGACGCGGAACCACTAAACCACGTCTAGGTCTAGGGTCTAGGAGCCTGTCGGGAATAGATTTTGTCGCACGTGAAATCAATAAGTTACGGACGGAGGTACGTCTGCAAGTTATTGATTCTTCGTCGAAAATCTGTTATCTCCGACACCCTCCTAGATCCTAGAGGAGAGAGACCTGCCGAGCGGCATTGCTCAAAGTCAGAGATTGCTGTGGACCTAGCGCAGGAGAAGGCAATCTAGTCCGGACGTTTTCCCCTTCCCATGTCCTGCGCATGCTCGCTACGGCCAGAGGCGATGCTAACCGCGCAAGTACGAATGGTCTGTAGGTACTTTTATTGTTCTTATACTTTGCAGAGCATTAAAAAGTAAAAAGATTCGCTTGCACTTAAAACCCGCATGTCGTATAAAATTGTCTCCCCTCCCCCCCAACCCAACAAGTCAAAAGGAAACGGGAAACTTGTATGGACAAGCCATACCAACAGGAGTCCGAACGAGTGCATGTTTCTGTCGTCGATGCTACGCGAATGGCCAGCCAGCTGATTGCGGCTGCGTTGAAGCGCTTTCGTAACAACTTCGATATCAGCGCATTTGCAGGGAGCTCTTCCGAGGTATTTCTCGAGCTGGAGAATTCTCGCCCCCACGTCGCTGTGATCAGTGCTCAATTGGAAGACGGTCGACTCGCTGGTTTCAAGGTTTTGCATCAGTTGCGCGCCTCAAATCTGAAAATTTCCAGTGTGATGCTGCTGGATTCCGGGGAACGCGACCTCGTGGTCGATGCCTTTCGGGCCGGCGCCCGAGGCATTTTCTGCCGGGGCAGCTCCTTCAATGCCCTCCCGAGGTGTATCCGCCGAATTCACCAGGGACAAATTTGGATTAGCAACACTGAATTAGAATTTCTTCTCGAACTGGTCACCAATCTTAAACCATTCCAGATTCAGAACGCAGACGCAAAGGCATTGCTCACACCGCGCGAACGGGACGTCGTTCGCCTCGTCGCGGAGGGCATGAGAAACCAAGAGATTAGCGTGGCGCTTAACCTTTGCGAACATACGGTCAGGAACTACATCTTTCGCGTTTTTGAAAAGTTGGGTCTGTCCAGCCGGGTTGAGTTGGTGTTGTACGCGCTCAGCAGGGAAAATGTCACTCAGTGACCAGCCGTCTCACGATCTAGTTGGGCGATCGGTGCCGACTGTACCTGGTGCTGGATTGCCCAGGGCATTTGTGAATCGAAAGTAGCAGCTCGATGTTCCTGGAATTCTATGGGTTGAAAGAGCAGCCGTTCGGCGTGACGCCGGATCCGCGCTTCATCTGCCCTAGCCGAACCCACAGCAAAGCGTTCAATTCCCTGTCGCGCGGCCTCGAAGCCGGGTGCGGCTTCCTGGCCCTTATTGCCGGACCGGGTATGGGCAAAACCACACTGGTATTCCAACTCCTGAACCAGCTAGACCAGACGTCTCATGCAGTCTACTTGTTCCAGACCCAGTGTGATTCCCGGGAGCTCTTGCGCCACGTGCTCAGCGGCTTGGGGCTCGATGCCACGGGGCAAGATATTGTTAGGATGCACGAGAGGTTGAACCAGGCTCTCGCGCGCGAGCTGCTAGCAGGTCGACGCCTTGTGCTGATCATCGATGAGTGTCAAAACCTCGACAACTCCGTGCTGGAAACGGTTCGACTTCTGTCCAACTTTGAGACGCCCCAGACGAAGCTGATGCAAATTATTCTCGTGGGCCAGACGCAATTGGCGGAGAAGCTATCGAGCACTAACCTGACGCAGCTTAGGCAGCGCATATCGATCCTCTGTCGCTTGGAGCCGCTCGCGCGGGAGGAAATGCTTGGATACATCGAGCGCCGCCTTCGACTGGCGGGTTATGCAGGACCACCGCTGTTCAGCACCAGAGCTCTGGAAGGAATTTTGGGGCATAGCGAAGGCATTCCACGGAACATTAACAATCTGTGTTTCAACGCCCTGCTTGCTGGGTACGCTGCGGGGCGCAAGCAGATTGATTCCGCCATCATGGACCAAGTTCTGGCCGACCTTGAAATGGATCCGCTCAAGGTGAAGAACGCGGTCACCCAGCGGGAAACTGGCACGCCACAGAGGGCACCAGTCATTCTTGATCCAGGCATGTTCGAGGCCAACCTGGATCGCAAGCAAGCCGACTCCAAAGACCTGGGGGAGATTGTGATCGAGTTTGACGTCACTCCTCCAGACCTGGTACCACAAGTCGCTCAGCTGCGAGCACCGCCTTCTCCGCCAAAATCTCCGCCCCTTTGTGCCGAGGTCTCGCACCGGGCTTATTCAGAGCAGAAGGAAGGCGATCTGGGCAGCGATCCCGAGGCCGTATCTCACTTTGACTTAAATCTCCCAATGCGGGTGCCACAAGTCGCGAAGTCTCTTGTGCCGCCGCAAAAGGCGCAATCTGATCCAAGCAAGTCGCGAAGTGAGTTCTCAGGGCCAACGCAAGTCGCTTCCACTATCGTGGACAATAGGGTTGCAAGCTCTGGCGTGATCCCTAGTGCGCAGAAAACGTCCCAACCCGTACGATTGACAACCCCCGCGCCGCGCCACGCGCCCGTGGTTTCCAATCCGGAGATTTCGACGGAGAGTTTGCAACGCGAGACCGTGGCCGTTTTGACTCTTGGCTTAGCGGTTCTCCTTGCCTGTCTTTTACTCTTTTATGACAAGGTTGGAGCGAGGCGACCGTCACAGGACCCGCTTGCTGCGGGAGCGGCTCCTGTTGTATCGCCTCCGCCGAGTCCGCCGGTTTCAGGTCCCCTGACCACCGGCTCAACAACCGCTGCCAGTCTTCCGGGGACGGATGCGGCACGTGCGCAGTCATTTCTGACGCGCATGCTGGAAATGAAGATCGTACGTATTGTGATTGATCCAGGTCATGGCGGCCATGACACAGGCACGACGGGGCCCACGGGTTTAACGGAGAAGGATCTTTGCCTGGACGTCGCACAACGGCTCGGGAGGATCATCAAACAGCACCTCCCCAACGCGGAAATCGTCTTCACGCGAACCAAGGATGTGTTTATTTCCCTAGAAGAACGTACGTACATTGCCAATGACATAAAGGCAGATCTCTTTTTGTCGATTCACGCGAACTCAAACGCTTATCCCGCGGTTCGAGGCATCGAGACCTATTACTTGGACTTCGCAGGAAGCACGGAGGTGATGGAACTCTCCGCGCGAGAGAATGCAACGGCTCAAGAAAAGGTATCGGACCGGCTCGAACTGATGAAGAAGATTGGGGTAGGCAAAAAAATGACGGAGGAATCAAGGATGTTTGCCGAAGACATTCAAGACTCGCTCAGCCGGTCAATCCAGCGCTCGGCCAGCAGTGCGCAGAACCGCCGGGTGGGTCGCGCGCCGTTTGTGGTCTTGGTTGGAGCGAATATGCCATCCGTGCTAACCGAAATCTCTTTTCTGAGCAATCCGTCGGACGAGCAACTTCTCAGGAAAGCCGAATACCGCGAGCGCCTGGCCGAGGGCCTCTATCAAGGCGTGGCAACCTATCTCCAAAGCCAGAACAGTCATAATCCGCCGGCGCGGGGTCCGGCCGTCCTCCCCTCTGGCTTTAGCCCCACCTCCGCTGGATCTGCTGCGGTCGGACAGCCTCGTGGCCAACGGTAGCTTCTTGGTCTCCCAACATCACGGATGCGCATTCGACCCATGGATCGCCAGCCATGCCGTGGATTTCACGGTTACCTCACAGCCGTTGCTGACCCCGCGGTTGGACCAGGACATCGGTTCAGGGGGCGCCGGGTCGCAGTTAAAAGTTGGCTGCATGGACTTTCGCTTGCGAACGCGACAAAGGCTAAAGTCAGAAACGTCATGCACGGTATCTTGCCCACGCTTGCCGTCACGAATGGGCTGCACACGAATCCCATCAGCATCGTCCGTCAGAGCGCGAAGCGGGAGAAAATGCCTGACGTTTTAGATGCTGAAGAACTAAAGAAACTTCTTGCTGAACTTCAGAACCCGTCCGCGCACTGGTCTTACTGATCGCCACCACGGGATTGAGAGTATCTGAGACTCTGGGCCTGAAGTGTCTGACGTTGACTTCGGCACCGGGGCCATCAACTTGAGCCGCGCCGGCCAGCGATGAGAACGCCAAAACCACTCCGGAGCTAATGCGACACGCGAAGGCAGAAATCACAATGAACCTGTACGCACAGGCTCTGACGCCCGCGAAACGTGCAGCATATCTGAAGGTGGTTGAGATGATCCGGCCAGCGGCAGAAACGGCTTCTGTTTCTTTGTGTTCCTCCGCTGAAGAAGCGGAGTCTGTAAGTGCTTGATTTAATGGAGCGGCCTATCGAAATCGACACCTGAACCTTGGCAAGGTTCGAGAAGTTAACTCTAACGAGCTGGAACGGCGGCACTTAGCATTTCTTGGGCAGCCCTTAATTGGAAAATGATGGAAAACAAAGGCCGCGTTGTTCCCTTCAATAGTCGGTGTTTTCGAAGACTTCGCGTGGCTGTAGCGCGTGTGCATCTCCCCAGTCTTCACCTGACTATGCTTCGATGCTTGAACGCCTTTCTGCTGCGAAGGATTTATTTGCCGTTTTAGAAAATGGCCAGACGGGTTGAGGCAAGCTGTCGATCGGGGCCGCAAGCTGTATCACCGTGAGACCGGATGACGAAATAGAAAAAATGGTTTATCCCGTGCTATCAATGGCTAATGCACCTTTGACATCGGTTACATTCTGCGGTGTCACGAGCGGTTCAGGAGTAGCATATCGTGCACGCAGTCTTCCGGTTGTTACATCGATGAAATCGATGCAATCCAGCCAGGGGAGCACGTACACTTGGCCCTGTGCACTGACTGGACGCCCGGCGCCGCTCGGGTTTGCGAAGGCGCCAGGTCCGGATAACACGAGACTTAAGTTGCCGGGCGATGCAGGCTGTGGTAGGATATTCCTACTCGGAGTAATTCATGGCGAGCCGCCGGGCAACGCTCGAATATCTGACAACTACGAAGATAGGTGAGAAGGGACAACTCACCGTGCCAAAGCAGTTCCGCAAGGACCTGGGGTTGGGAACGGGTGCGCCCTTTGCCGTATTGCGTTTGGGAGACGGCCTTGTTCTTCTGCCGGAGCAGCATCGATTTGAGCGTCTATGCGAACAACTAAGCTCTGCTCTCACTGGTGCTGGCCTTACACCGGAATCAATTCTGGCAACGTTGCCTGAAGCACGAAAGCGTGTCTTTGCGCGCCATTACAAGAAGTCTGATTCTTCCACGAAGAGCTCACGCCGACATTCTCGCGGCCAACGCGAGAAGTGACCAGTCAACGACGAATTCGATTGTTCCTGGACTCGAACGTCCTCACCGGAGGGATTGTTTCTCGGTGGGGCCTCGACAAGGCCGCCTTGTCGCTGTGTGCGGCGCGACTTTGCAGACTGGTCCTGGCGGAGGTTGTTCGCGATGAGGTAGAAGAGAATCTGTTGATCCACGCGGAGCGTTTGCCCTCTTTGGAAGCCGACGAGCTAATTGAACACTATCGTCGGCTCGTCAAACTGACCAATCCTGAGATGGTCCACTACCCGGCCGAGGCGCTTGTAAGGTCAAGCCGTCACCTGATCCGGCACGCCGCGGACGTCCCCATACTTCTTTCTGCTATGGCCAGCAAGCCGGACTGGTTGTTAACGCACAACACCAAGCATTTCACCCAGGCGGTCGCAAAGCGTACTGGACTGCGGATCACGACCCCTGCGGAGTTCTTCCGAACTCTGTCCTCATTACTGCGCTAGCCCAAGAGCAAAAACCTACGACAAAATAACGCGCGAGGAGCAGGCCCGGAAGGACGACGCGGCCAAACTCAGGCGAGGCGGGAGCGACTCACTTTTTTGCGGACGATTCACCCAAAAGTTTCTTGAGGTGGTCCTGCCCTCGAAAGCGCTTCGTGTTGACGCCCGCGAAACGTGTAGCACATCTGAAGGTGGTTGAGATGATCCGGCCAGCGGCAGAAACGGCTTCTGTTTCTTTCTGTTCCCACGCTGAAGAAGGAGAGTCTGTAAGTGCTTGATTTAATGGAGCGGCCTGAGCGGCCTATCGAAATCGAACCGACACCTGAACCTTGGCAAGGTTCGAGTAGTTAACTCTAACGCGCTGGAACGGCGGCACTTAGCATTTTTGTGCAGGGTCTTAATTGGAAAATGATGGAAAACAAAAGCGCATAGTTCCCTCTATTGTCTAAATCGATGCTCTCGAGGCCTAGCTTGCCTAGCTCGGGTATTCTGGAGACTGCACACCAGCGGAGAGCTCTTCGAACACTCGCTGGCGCCTGGCTAGAAGAGGCGAAAAACAGATGGAGAAACCTGATCGAATCACGACTGACCCAGCTCGGATGAATGGTGAGCCCTGCATCCGGAACCTCCGTCTTACGGTCCGCCGAGTACTGGAAGCACACGCCATCTATCCTGACCGTGCCGAACTGAAGCGCGAATACCCAGAGCTAGAGGACGAAGATATCCGGCAAGCGCTGGCCTTCGCGTCGGCTTTGGTTGACGACAAGGTCTTGCCCATTCCCGACGCCCGATGAGGCTGCTGCTCGATCAGGGCCTCCCGAGTTTCACAGTCCACCATCTCCCGTTGCCGCAGGGCTTTCTTCAGCAGCCGGATCAGCATGGCAATTTCAGGTAAAGCGCTAGCGATAGGTTGCTTTGCGATCTCCGATGCGAAGGACCAGAACTACCAGACGATCGTCTTCGATCTTGCAGATGAGCCGGTAGTCGCCCACCCGATATTTCCAGAACTCCCCAACCCGTGAGCCGTGCAGCGCCTCTCCAATGCTGCGTGGTTCGTCCAGCTTGGCAACCCGCGCATGAAGGAACTTCAGGATGCGCTTGCCGTGCTGCTCGTCGAGTTTGTCGAGTTGCCGGTCAACCTCGGTTGACAACTCAACGCAGTAGGCCATGACGTTTCACGACGTCCTTCAGCGGGATGGTCTGGTCTTCACCGCTACGG
>MNIJ01000110.1 GCA_001919715.1 Acidobacteria bacterium 13_1_20CM_58_21 | reverse complement strand
CACAGTCCAGGCCGTGAAACCTGGAGCAAAAAGAACGGATAGGAATGGGAATGTTGGCGACTGACAACACTTGGAGAGGCTTGGGCGGCTTCGGCCATGTTGGCTCAATATAACGCGATTCGGACCGCGTGTGGATCCGCAAACCAACCTAGGTGATGAATCGTTTCGTGCGTCTGAAATCCTTCGTAGAACCCGATCATGAAGGGGAAACACGCGGACGCTAGATGAGGCCGAACGAAGCGAACGCCGTGATCGAAGCACAGCCTAGGGCAACGCCCATGACAACGCCCGCCAGGACATCACTCAGAAAGTGCATGCCCAGCACGATGCGGGACACTGCAATGCTTAGTGCCAAGAAAAAAAGCACGCCTTCGAGCGCAGGATAAAAGTAACTGACGACAATCGCGATGGAAGACGCCGTCATCGTGTGACCCGAGGGAAACGAAAACTGATCCGGAGGCAGCACCTTCGACCAGCAATGAGGCTCGATCTGGCAAGGTCTCGGCCGCTGGCTCAGTCTCTTCAGCGCTTTGAACACAAAAATACCGAGAACTGCAGCAGCCCCGGCAGCCCCGACGGCCGAAAAACGCTGCGGGCCTCCATAGGCGAGCAACATCAGTCCCAGACCGTACCAGATCCAGCCATCGCCCATGCGCGTGGCGGCGAGCATCCAGATGCGGATCCAGCGCGGCGCGCGCCAACGATTCAGCCGGCGCATTAGCCGGTGATCGCGCCGATCGATATATCCCCAGAGGTTGCGTGCGACTGCCATCGCTGCACCTCACCCCGACAGCCGGAAACCTGCGTTTTCAACCAGAAAAATACACAAATTAGGCCAGGAAGATTTCCCGCATGCCTTTCCTTCTCCTGCTCATAGCGACGAATAGGAGGACTTGCCCACCTCAATTTGCCCAGTTGGCCTCGAAGTTCGAATCCAAATCCCACAGCATCCGCTTGCGCTTCTCACCGCGCTCGATAGCCGCGGTCCATTTGCGGCAAAAATAAATTTCGTTCATCCAGTGCCCGGCGGTGAAAGCGGGGATCAACAACGCAAACGGCGACAGCGCCAGCGTCCACGGTTTGTCCCGGAAGAGTGATCGGACGATGCTGAAAACGTCCGCGGTGAGTTTCCGACAGCTCCCGTGCGTGCCGTGGATTCGTCCGCAACCGGTGCGCAGCCCGGCGAAAAATTCATCCACCGTTCGCGCCCCGGGCACTTCCGTGTAAGTATGTCCGAGGCCGGCGATGGCGTGTGAGTCGCTGCCAGCAACCGCGATTTTTCCCAGCCGCGCCGCCAGCCGTGCGGCACTCTGGTTGGCCCCCGCCCACATCTGCCCGTTGCGCGTTTCAAAGGTCGGGACATAGGACTCAAGCCAATGAAAGTCTTTCTCTTCGCGGCGGCCCGTTAGTACAGAGAAAACGTGATTGGCGCTGAAAAAAAGCTTCCGCTCGGTGAGGTACATCAGCAGCGCAATGAAATCGTTTCTGCGGCGCTGAATCTCAAGGTGCTCGCTTTCCGTGATCCCATAAACACCCATGTGTATCTCGGTGCCGCTGGGCATCTGAACGGTGACCTCCTCGCTGAGGAAGAAGTCCGGGTGGCGCCGCAGGATCTCTGCGGCGTCGATGGAGTCATGATCGGTTATGGTGACGACGGACATGCTCATCTGCTTCAGCCGGTCATAGACTTCAGTTGGGTCGTTGTAGGACTCCCGGCAAATTCGATTCAGCCCGGGGGCGGTGAACATTCCAGATGCGATCGAATGAACGTGAAGGTCACAGCGCATGTGCGAATTGTCTGTGGTCGATATGAACAGCCTGTAAAGAGGTGGCGAAATCTGCGTGAATGTGCCCATGAAACTCATTGAACACAAGCAGCTTACTGACTTATCCACATGGCATGCAGTGTGCTGTAGTGAGTTGCTAGCGGCGTGTGGCACAATCGGCGCGATGAAGAAAGTTCACGTTGTCTTCCATGATGGCGGTGGGGGACATCGCAACGCTGCCGTGGCATTACAAACGGTGATTTCCGAGCAGCAGCGCGACTGGCAGATCGAACTCATCCAGTTTCAGGACCTTACTGACCGGCTGGACGTACTGCGCAAGTTCACCGGCATCCGCATCCAGCAGCAATACAACATCCTGCTCCAAAGCGGCTGGACGCTGGGCAGTACCTATCTCCTCCGCTTGCTGCAGGCCACCATCCGCATATTTCACGGGCCGTTAGTGAATCTGCTCGAAAGATTTTGGCGTGAAAAGCCTGCGGACCTGCTCGTCTCCGTAATTCCCCACTTCAACAGGCAGATTTGCGAAAGCTGGACCAAGGTTTATCCCGGCCGCCCGTTTGTCACCATCATCACGGACCTGGCTGATTTTCCGCCGCGGTTCTGGATTGAACCGATTAGAGATCAATATGTCATTGCCGGAACGGAAAAGGCCGCCGCACAAGCGCGGTCAATGGAGCACGATGACGCTCACATTTTCCTGACCTCGGGAATGATCTTGCGCCCGGATTTTTATTTGGAAGATAGTTCCGATCCGGCGGAACTGCGGCGAGGAATGGCTTTGCGCCCGGACTTGCCAACGGCGATTGTTCTGTTCGGAGGGCACGGTTCGAAAGTGATGTACAGCATCACCGAGCGGTTGAACGCCGCGGGCTTGCCGCTGCAACTCATTTTAATCTGTGGTCGAAACGAAGAATTGGCAGCCAGGCTGCGTGCCCACCAGTGGCAGATGCCAGTTCACGTCGTGGGCTTCACGAAAGAAGTGCATCGGCTGATGCGTGCGGCTGATTTTCTGATCGGCAAGCCCGGCCCTGGCAGTGTTGCAGAAGCCATGGTCCGAAAGCTCCCCGTGCTGATCGAATGCAACGCCTGGACGCTCCCGCAAGAGCGCTACAACGCGGAGTGGGTGAAGGAGAAGGGCGTAGGCATCGTATTGAAGAGCTTTGAAGATGTGGCGGAAGGAGTGAGGCGGATGCTCGATCCCGCGGCGCTCGCCGCGTTTCGAAGGAACGTGGCAGCGCAAGAGAACCACGCCGTTTTCGAGATCCCGGAGATCCTTGCGAAACTCCTCGGTGAACTGCCGCAAAGCGCTAAACCCAAGGAATTCGTTCCCGTTTCAAGAGTCTGGGAGTCGTCATAGAAAGAAAGTCGAGCTAGAGACGGGCATGCTCGGCGCGGCCGGGATGCGCGAATCTCGGGCCCGCGTGCGAATTATCGGCTGGCGTCTGCATGTGAGGTTTCGCGCACGTTGTTGCCCACCAGCGCGAGACGTACCGCTTCGAATCGCACATTTTCACGCAGCCGCCTCGCAGGCGCGATTCAGCACAATGGCAGTAGCACCCGCCTGCGGGAACACTACGAAGCAGTGCGGGTGTGTCCGCGAGGAGTGTGAACGAGCAGCCCAGAAGGATGATTCCGAAGAGGCATAGTCTATGGCGCCGGCGCATCGGTATATTTTGGGGAAATTGTGGGGGAAAACCGATAGCCCGGGAGTTCAAAATCTTGTTACCAAAGTCCTGGAACCAGTCGGCTAGGTTGCGCCGTCGCCAGGCAGAGAGATCGTTTCCGATTCAGACTACCGATCGTTCCGCATTGAGCCAGAAGTACAAATTCCGTGCGAGTGGATGCGGCCCTTGAAAGCTAACCATAACATAATAAACACCTTATTTGACTCTCAGACGCTTATCATGGGCGGGAGCGTACCCGAGAGGGTCCCTTGGGCGATTTTCGAGAGGCAAGCCGACGCCCCACCATGGAAACGCTCCTTCTTCCGGGGCGCGGAATCCCGCGGCGTTTGGTTCATCCTTAAGACCGGCCCGGCCACGAGCTCATCGTGGCCCTCTGGCACGAGTCGAACTAGTCCGACCAGCACCGGCTCAATTCACTTGGCGTGTAACGGCGATGCGCGCCTGGGCAAGCACATGCGCGACCTGCGTCTCACGCAGGCGTGAAGCGTCGTATTCGAACGACAACTGGTTCTTCGATTCATTGACGTGGAAACTGCGTAGGCCATAGGTGTTTGCGAATTGGCCGAGTTGGCGCAATTGCTCTTCCGTCAGCGGAGACTGCAATTCGTAAGTAATCTCCATGAGGGTCATAAATGCATTATAGCAACCAGCGCAAGCGAAACGGCTGGCAGGTCCTGTGGCTGCTTGACATCAGATAGAGGGGAGGGGTATATATAGGGGTGGAGGGTATCATGACCTCAAGGACGGCGAAATCGATCCGCGGCCCAAGAGAGCTCGATGGCCCGAGCATTGCAAACTGTGCTTGCGCATCGGACGCCGGAGGGCGCCAAGCCATGGGAGTCGATCCCGGTCTGAAGGAGGCCAATCAAAACCGCCTCCGCCGCATCGAGGGCCAGGTGCGCGGCCTGCAAAAAATGGTCGAGCAGGACCGCTATTGCGCCGACATCATTACCCAGGTTGCTTCTGTTCAAGAGGCGCTGCGAGGCGTCGCTCGCAATTTGATGAAGAACCATCTGCATCACTGTGCGGCCAAAGCGCTGAAGAGCCGCAAGAAAGAAGAATCCGCGGCCATGTACAACGAGCTGTTAGAACTAATCTACGCGCACCTGCGATAGCGCTGCCGAGGTCAGAGGAGATCACCTTATGAATTCGCAGGATGCAGGCGGAAGGTTACTTCCGATTTTGCAGCTACCAGCCAAGCACGGGGACCCCGTTTGCGGAATGATGGTTGTTCCGGAAAAAGCAGCCGGCAAAATTGAACATGCGGGAAAGACGTACTACTTTTGTTCGAAGAGCTGTGTCGAACGGTTTTCCCAAGACCCGGGGAAATTTCTGGCTACTTCCAGCACCGCGGGAATGGAACATAGTCCCGCACCTGCAGGACCTGGAGCGATCGAAGACACCGCAGCGGTGTCGCGCGCGGCGCCAGAGGAAAAAAAGATTCGCTACACCTGCCCCATGCATCCGGAGGTTGTTCAGGTTGGTCCCGGCATCTGCCCGATCTGCGGGATGGCGCTCGAACCGATGGATATTTTCGCGGAGGTCGAAGCCGATCCCGAGTATCACGCGATGCTCCTGCGCTTTTGGGTCAGTGCGGCGTTATCGCTTCCGGTTCTGGTGTTTTCCATGATTGGTGAGTCGTTCGACGTGCCGCTCTTGCCCAACGTTCGAAACGGTGTCGAATTCCTTCTTGCCACCCCGGTGGTGCTCTGGGGCGGCTGGCCCTTTTTCGAGCGTTTCTGGTCTTCGCTAGTGAACCGCACTCCGAACATGTTTACGCTGATTGGACTCGGCACGGGCGCCGCGTATCTCGACAGCGTCGCGGCCACTTTTTTCCCGCAGATCTTCCCGGCTTCTTTTCGCGGTATGCCTGGCGCCGCGCCCGTTTATTTCGAAGCGGCCGCGGTGATCACTACCCTGGTCCTCCTAGGCCAGGTGCTGGAGTTGCGCGCCAGGCAACGTACCAGCGGCGCAATTCGCGCGCTGCTCAATCTCGCGCCGCAGCAGGCCCATTTGCTGGGCTCCGATGGATCGGAAAAAGACGTGGCACTGGGTCAGGTGCAGCGCGGAGACCGACTCCGCGTCCGTCCAGGTGAGCGCGTACCGGCCGACGGGACGATACGGGAAGGCGCAAGCGCCGTCGATGAATCGATGGTGACGGGCGAACCCATGCCGGTCGAAAAGACCGCAGGCGACCAGGTCACTGGTGGAACGCTGAACACCAGCGGCAGCTTGGTCATGGAAGCGGAACGAGTCGGCCCAGAATCTATGCTGGCACAGATTGTGAAGCTCGTCAGCGAGGCGCAGCGCAGCCGAGCGCCGCTGCAGCGTCTGGCGGACAAGGTTTCCGTCTATTTCGTTCCGGCAGTAGTGGCGGCCGCCATCCTCTCCTTCTTGGGCTGGTCCTTCTTCGGCCCCGAACCTCACTTTGCGCATGGTTTGGTTGCGGCAGTAGCCGTATTGATCATTGCTTGCCCCTGTGCCCTGGGTCTCGCAACACCCATGTCCATCATGGTCGCCGTAGGCCGCGGCGCTCACGCTGGAGTCCTGATCCGAAATGCCCAAGCTCTCGAAACCTTGGCCAAAGTCGACACTCTGGTGATCGACAAGACCGGCACGCTGACGGAAGGGAAGCCTAGAGTGACGTCGGTCGAAGTCGAGCGGCCGGATGAGTTTTCCGACTGGGAGCTACTGCGGCTAGCCGCCAGTATCGAGAAACTGAGCGAGCATCCAATCGGGCGCGCCATCGTGAAGGCTGCCGAGGAAAAAAACCTCTCACTCTTGCCCGCAAGCGACTTCCGATCTGTTCCTGGGAAAGGCGTTCGCGGAACGGTCGAAGGCAAGGAGGTCTTGGTTGGCACCACTGACTTCTTGCATCAGTCAGGAATCGCTAGTCCCAACGACGGGCCGGAGTTCCGGCCGGCCACGGCCGATGCTTTGTCGTACGTGCTGGTTGCCATTGACGGAAAGAGGGCGGGCGCCCTTATTTTCTCCGATACCATCAAGAACTCGGCACAGGAGGCCATAGACAGTTTGCGGCGTGACGGAATACGCATCGTGATGGCGACGGGCGACCGCCGCGATGTGGCCCTGCACATTGCTCGAACTCTCGCACTGGATCAGGCGGAAGCGGAAATTCTCCCGGAGCGAAAGGCGGAAATCGTCCGGATACTGCAAAAACAGGGCAGGATCGTCGCGATGGCAGGCGACGGCATCAATGATGCTCCCGCGTTGGCGGCGGCCGATGTTGGCATCGCTATGGGCACCGGCACGGATGTGGCGATCGAAAACGCCGGAATCACCATCTTGAAAGGTGATTTGCGGGGCATCATGCGGGCGCGAAACCTGAGCCGTGCTACGGTCCGTAACATCAAACAAAACCTGGCCTTCGCATTTCTCTATAATGTGATCGGAATCCCCGTCGCGGCGGGCGTTTTCTACCCCCTCTTCGGCTGGCTGCTGAGCCCTATGCTAGCCAGCGCCGCGATGAGCTTCAGCTCCGTCTCCGTCATCGCCAACGCCTTGCGCCTTCGCCAGCAGGCGCTCTAGACACGAGAACAGAGCACCGCCCGGCACCGGCTTTCCTAGCACGACGTAGCGGCCGATTGTCTCCCCGTCAGGCATTGCTCGTCCCGCGCATCCGGCTAAGACTCCTGAGTGGCTGGCGCGGCGACCTGACCAAACGTCTCTCCCCGTCGTCTAACGAGCAGGACAAGGGAACTTTTCCCACACCGTTGCGTATTCACTTGTAGCAGCGAGGCCAAGACAGCGGGGGTCGCGTATGTCCAGTAATGGCAATGGTTTAGGAAACGGGAGAAACAGCAAAAGCGGTAAGAAGCGGCGTCGCACGCTGTGGGGCGTGATGGCCATAGTGGTGCTGGGAGGCGGTGGTTATGGCGTCAAGGCGGCGCTCAGCCCCAACCGCACCATTGACCCATCGAAGATTGCTTCCGTGGAGCGCGGCGACTTGGCGCGCGTGGTCGTGGCGACCGGCAAGATTCAGCCACTTTCCAAAGTGGAGATCAAATCCAAGGCCAGCGGCATCGTGAAAAAACTTTACGTGGATTACGGTGAACGCGTGAAGCAGGGCCAGTTGCTCGCGGAGCTCGACAAAGTGCAGCTCGAAGCTGCCGAACGTGCCTCGCGTGCCAACCTGCAAGCCGCCGAAGCGGCGCTGGATTCGTCCAAAGCCACTCTGGAGCGCAACAAGGTTGATGCCGAAGGCCCTGACGTGCCGTTCCTGAAGCTCAATATGGAACGCGCCGAACAGATGTACAAAGACGGCGTAATGTCCAAGAGCCTCGTCGAGGACGCGGAAAAAAACTATCAGCTCGCGCTGAACAAGCAGGTCAGTGCGCAGCGCAACCTCGCGGTATCCCGCGCGGAGATTGCCAAGTGCGAAGCGCAGGTGGCTCAGGCCCGGGCTTCGCTGGAAAACGCGCAAGAAGATCTGCGCAACTCGACGATCACCAGCCCGATTGAAGGCCTGGTCCTCTCTCGCGACGTAAATGTCGGCGACGCGGTCAGTTCCATCCTGGTGCTGGGCTCTCAGGCCACCTTGATCATGACGCTCGGCGACGTCAGCGAAGTTTACGTGCAGGGCAAAGTCGACGAAGCAGACATCGGCAAAGTCTTTCTCAGCCAGCCGGCACGTATCGTTGTGGAGTCTTTCAAGGATAAGAAATTCACCGGCAAGGTCACCAAGATCTCCCCACTCGGCAAGGAGAAGGATAACGTCACCACCTTCGAGGTGCGCGTCTCGATTTCGAATCCCGGGGGCGAGCTGAAAGCCAACATGAGCGCGAATGCTGAAATTATGCTCGAAGAAAAGAGAAATGTTTTGATGATCCCTGAAGCCGCGCTGATTTACGACAAAGAGCGAAAAGCCTCCGTCGAGATCCCCGAGGCCAAGGCCGACAATGGCAAGAAAAAACTCAGCGTAAAGCTGGGCATCTCGAACGGTGTGAAGACGGAGATCGTCGAGGGCATCGGCGAGAAGCAACAAGTCATTCTGCAATAGTCCAATCTAGCGGCGGAGCGCCATGTCATTCCAGGACTTACTGCGAGACACGCTGGCAACGCTCTTGGCCCATAAGCGCCGAACCATGCTGACGATGTTCGGCATCGCTTGGGGCATCATCTCCATTACCGTGATGGTCGCGGCCGGCGAGGGTCTTGGCAAGGGGATTCAGAATAACCAAGAAACGTTTGGCAAGGACGTGATGATCGTTTTTGCAGGACGCACCAGCATGCAGGCTGGAGGTACGCGCTCCGGCCGTCTGATCCGTTGGAACGAAGAAGACTATGTCCAGGTCGCCAAGGAAGCGCCGGCCTGCAAATACGTCATGCCGGAGCTCGGCAACAACGTGCAGGTGCACAGCCTCTTCAACAGCGGAGATCTTCAGACTGTTGGCGCACTGCCGCCATTCACCGAAATTCGCAGCATCACCGTCGCCCAGGGCCGCTTCTACAACGAGGAGGACAACGCTGAAGCGCGTAACGTGGCTTTTCTCGGCAGCGACGCGAAAAAGCAGCTCTTTGCCGACCGTGAAGCCCTTGGCCAGACCATCTCGTTGAACGGCACTCCCTATACCGTCATTGGAGTGATGAAGCCGAAGGAACAGAATTCCAGCTACGACGGCGCCGATGTCCGCAAGATTTTCATCCCGTTCAATTCCATGCGCCGCGATTTTCCTAACAAGCCGCCGGCCGTCGAGCACAGCGTGGACCGCTTGCTCGTGGCGCCCTGGTCGCTGGAGACGCATCCTGACTGCGTGAAACAGGTTCGCCGCTCGCTTGGCCGCCTGCATAACTTTGATCCGCGCGACAAAGAGGCCGCCAGTATTTGGGACACGGTAAAGAACGCTGAAGCTAATCGAATGATCATTGTGGGAATGGAAGTTTTCATGGGAACGGTCGGTGTGGCCACGCTTTTCCTGGGAGGCCTGGGCGTGATGAACGTGATGCTCGTCTCGGTCCGCGAGCGCACCCGCGAAATCGGCGTCCGCAAGGCCCTCGGCGCAACGCGCGAATCCATCCTCCGCCAATTCTTCCTGGAAACCATCATTGTAGTGGGCTTGAGTGGCGGCACAGGGTTGCTCCTCTCCTATGGTTTTTGCGCACTGGTGAATCTGCTGCCTATGCCCCTGTTTTTTGCAGGTTTGC
This sequence comes from Acidobacteria bacterium 13_1_20CM_58_21, assembly GCA_001919715.1. Taxonomy (GTDB): domain Bacteria; phylum Acidobacteriota; class Terriglobia; order Acidiferrales; family UBA7541; genus Acidiferrum. The sequence goes on along the minus strand of MNIJ01000110.1, from coordinate 9,356 downwards.
TCACAAGCTGGAAGCTTGGCGCTCTCTCCATCTTTTTACTCGGTTTGATTGCCGTCCTGTCCGCCCTGTATCCGGCAAATCGCGCCGCCTCCGTCGACCCTGTCGAAGCGCTGCGGTTTGAGGCGGGAGGCTAGATGCTCCTCGAAATCTTCAGGGAAGCATGGGCCGCACTTGGCCGCAATCCGGTCCGCAGCTTACTCACGATGACCGGCATTGCGTGGGGCATTGTGGCAGTAACACTCTTGCTCAGCTACGGCTCAGGCTTCCGCGGTGTTCTCATGTACACATTCGAAGTCTTTGGCAAGGGCGCCGTGGTCTGCTGGCCAGGAACCACCAGTGAGCAGGCCGGAGGGGAACGCGCTGGCAAGGCGGTGCGTTTCGAACAAGAGGATGCGGATTGGGTGAAGGCCCAGTCCCCACTGGTCAAGCGCGTGACGCGCGAGACGGTGCGGTGGAAGGGCATTACACACGATGAAAGGCTCTCGGACACCGCAATCCGCGGCGTCTATCCTGAATATGGCGAAATGCGCAATGAAATTCCCATGGAAGGTCGCTGGATCTCTCCTGAGGATGTCGCCGAACGCCGCCGCGTGGCATTCCTCGGCGCCATACTGCGCAGGAAACTCTTCAGTGGCACGCCTGCCATCGGCGAGACGGTGCGCATCGACGGCGTGAAATTCACCGTGGTCGGCTCCATGGACACAAAATTCTCCGACAGCAACTATTTCACCAGTGATGATGAGTCGGTGTTCATTCCATACACCACGGCAGGCGACCTATGGGACGCGCGCTACGCCAGCGTGATGCTCTTTGAGCCGATTGCTCCGAATTTTGAGCCGGCCGCTATGCAGCAGTTCCGCGCTGCCATCGCTAACCGCCAGCACTTCTCGCCAAACGACAAGCGGGCCATAACCATGTTCGGCCGCGAAGAGTTCAAGCCTATCTACGAAGGAATCACCTTAGGCATCGAAGCGTTGCTCTTTTTTGTTGGCGCACTCACGCTGGGCATCGGTGGCGTGGGGCTGATGAACATCATGCTCGTCTCTGTCGAAGAGCGCGTCCGCGAAATTGGTCTGCGCCGCGCGCTGGGTGCAAGAAAATCTCACATTCGCTGGCAGTTCCTGCTGGAAGCACTGGTCATGACGCTCGCCGCCGGCCTGATTGGCATGATGCTCTCGGCGGCCATCACTGCGGCGATCGGCACGCTGCCGTTCCTCGGGCCCGCCTACGAAGACGACTCCGGCAAAGTGGACATCAAGCTCACGCTCTCGTTCGTAACCATGATGCTGTCTACAGCCATTCTGGTTGTCGTCGGCGTGATCAGCGGCTGGCTCCCGGCCATGCAAGCCGCCAAGCTCGACCCTGTCGAGGCCCTGCGCTACGAGTAAAGTCCATTATTCAGAATTGAGACTGCACAACCTGAAGCCCTGCGGACCCAGTAAACAGAAACCAACAAAGTGTAATCAGCACAGTCTGCCAAGGCCATCCCACCGTCCCGCGGAAATGGTCAAGAACCACAAATGCAAACGCGAGGATTGCCAGGATTACGAGACTGCTATCTTCGCGATTCCGGACGGCAATGATTGCCCCACGGAACCGGACAGGACAAATGCCGGCAGCACTACGAGGACCAGGACTTCATCAACCGCAATTCCTGTCGACGTCCGCCCGCCCAAGATTCGTTTGGATCAGGGTACCCGAGAAACGCGCCATAAAGCCACTTCTCTTGTTTTCAAACTTTCATCTTGTTGTTGTGTTTCGATGACAGCCACTTCTAGGTTGTTTCAGGAGTTGCCAAGGATGGAATCGAAGTAGGCGAGCATGTCCGGTGAATCCCACTGCTGCGGGCCGAAGAACTTTCGCAAGATTTTTCCGTGCCGGTCGATAACATAGGTGTCCGGAATCTTGGGGCTGCCATAGTCAAGCGAGAGTTTTTGTTCGCGCTCGCGGAAGGTTGGAAAAACGATGCCTTGCTCCTTCAGAAATTTTTCGTAAGCCGCGGGGTCCTCGTCGATACTCACACCCAGGATTAACGCATTGCGCGATTCAACGTACTTTTGAAGCCGGTTGAGGGACGGGGTTTCCTCGATGCAGGGCGGACACCAGGTGGCCCAGAAATTCAGTATGACGACTTTGCCCTTCAGATCGGTGAGGTGCCCTGGTTTCCCCCAAATTTCCAGAGGAAAGTCTTGCGCGGTCTTACCCGCTATCGAGTCTTCGCCTTGCCGGTACGAGGGCATGGCGAAGAGCACCAAAACCAGCGTGGCGATACCAACTGCCGCCCAGGCCCTAATTTTTTGAACGGTTCTCATCAAATGCTATAATAACGCAATCGCCCCGGATCGGGAAATGATCCTTCCGCATCCAATACGCAATGCATAACAACGCCCATCATCTACCCCCCATGGGCGCCGCCGTCCCGGGAGCCGCCTCGGGCTCGGTCACCGCTATCGTTCCGGCCCGGAATGAGGAGGCGGTCATAGCGCCGTGCATTGCGTCCTTGGCGAGCCAGCGGGAAATCGGAGAGATACTGGTAGTGAATGATCAGTCCACCGATGGGACCGCCAGCGTCGTGACCAACCTCTTGGGGAAAATCTCAAACTTGTTCCTGCTAGAAGCCGGCGGATTGCCCGACGGCTGGGTTGGGAAGAACCATGCGCTCTCGGTAGGGGTGCGACAGGCCAAGTGTGCCTGGCTCCTTTTCACCGATGCCGACGCCGAACACGAGCGGAATTCCGTGTCTGCGGCGCTCCGAATTGCGCAGGAACACACCGCTGCTCTGGTTTCATTTTCTCCCGAGCAGATCACCGGTACGTGGTACGAGAAGTCCCTGATTCCTTATGTCTACTTGAGGCTGGCGAAGCGTTTTTCGTACGACCAAGTGAATGACCCAAACTCACCTGTTGCTGCCGCAAACGGCCAGTTTCTGATGATGCGCCGCGATGTGTACGACGCCATTGGCGGCCACACCGGCGTCGCCGGGGAGGTGCTGGAAGACGTGGCCCTCGCCAGGCGCGTGAAGGCCGCCGGCCATCGCATCTGGTTCGGCTCCGGCAACGGCATTGTTCGAGTAAGAATGTACCGCTCGTTCCAAGAGATGTGGCAGGGCTGGAAAAAGAATCTATATCGTTTGATGGGCGGCACCCCGTGGGCGGTTGTCCGCGAGATGGAGTCAAGTCTCCCTTGGATTCCGTTGCTGCTGATCGGCATGGGATTGAAGTATCCTTTTCTGCTTTTCCTGGGATTCTTGCTCCTCATTGCTCGCCAAACTAGCTACGGCCTTGATTTGACACGTAACCATTTCCCCTTCTCCTTCATCTTTTGTTATGTGCCTGCCGTGGCGTTATATGTAGCGGTGCTGTGGGCGTCCTACCGGAGCCATGTTAATGGAAGAATCCAATGGAAAGGTCGAGAGTACTCCGTTGGCGCCGCCGGAATCGAGGAGATAAGCGAGCACTCATGATTCTTCTTACGCGAAAGATCGAGTTTGCTGCCTCGCACGTATATCACAACCCGAATCTTTCGGCTGAGGAGAACCGGCGAATCTTTGGAAAATGCAATAACCCTCATGGCCACGGGCACAATTACACGCTGGAAGTGACCGTAGAGGGCCAGCCCGATCCGGTGACCGGCATGGTCCTCGACCTGAAAGAACTAAAAGAGATTCTCGAACGCGAAATCATGCAGCGCATGGATCATCGTCATCTCAATTACGAGGTTGCTGAACTGGCCGGACAGATTCCGACCTGTGAGAACATCGTCCGGATAATCTGGCGATTGCTGGAACCGCAAATCACGCAAGGCCGGTTGCATCACGTGCGCCTATACGAGTCGCCCGACCTCTTCGCCGATTGCTACCGTAACGGCGCCAGCGCAGCAGGTAAACCATGAGCAACGCCCTCAAAGTCGAACTGGGCCGCCGGTATCGATTCTCGGCGTCACACCGGCTGCATAGCCCGCATCTAACCGCCGAGGAAAATTGCCGTGTCTTTGGGAAATGCAACAATCCCTTTGGCCATGGCCATAATTACGTGTTGGAAGTCAGCATGTCGGGAGACGTTGACCCGGCCACGGGCATGATCGCGAATCTGGCCGATCTGGACGCCTTCGTCGAACGCCAGGTGCTCGAGGAATTCGATCACAAGTCGCTCAACGAAGATGTCTCCGCCTTTCGCGAAAAAGTGCCCACCACGGAGAATTTGTGCATTGAGATCTTTCAGCGCCTCAAATCCTTCCCCAAAGCGAAGCTCGAACGCATCCGTGTCCAAGAAACCGCCAACAACAGCTTCGAGTACGCGGGGGACAACGTAGAAGGGAACCAGCGGTGACCAAGCCAACCGAAGAAATTCTGTTGAATGACAATAGGGAAGACGACGCGCGCAGGATTGCCGGCCACGTCCGCGAGATCATCAAGATCATCGGAGAGGACCCCAATCGCGAAGGGCTGCGCAAAACGCCGGAGCGTTTCGAGAAAGCGCTCAAGTATTTGACCAGCGGTTACCACCTGAACCTGGATCATGTCTTGAATGGTGCGACGTTCAGCGTGGCCTATGACGAGATGGTCATCGTGAAGGATATCGAGTTCTTCAGCCTCTGCGAGCACCATCTGCTGCCGTTCTTTGGCAAGGCCCATGTGGCCTATCTGCCGGACAAGCGGGTGCTAGGGCTCAGCAAGATCGCCCGCGTGGTCAACATGTTCGCGCGCCGCCTGCAGATTCAGGAGCGCCTTACCAGCCAGATCGCCAAGTCCATCGAGGAAAAAATCACTCCTCAGGGTGTCGGCGTGATTATCGAAGCCCGCCATCTCTGCATGCAAATGCGCGGAGTGGAAAAGCAGCATGGGCAGGCCGTCACTAGCGCCATGCTCGGCGCTTTCCGTCACAATAAGCAGACGCGAGACGAGTTTCTCGCGCTCGTGCGCCGGAAGAATTCCTAACTTTAGATCAGCAGATTCATGTGCGCCTGGGGGCTGGAGAAATTTCTTCGTCAGGTTTGTCTTGTGCCGCTCGGGAACGGCGCACGCGGGCGCGGTTGCCACAAGTGCGGTCGCTGCACCAGCGCTTGGTCCTGGCTTTGGTCGGGTCGTGAAATACCCAGCGGCAATCGGAATTGGCGCAGACTTTGATGCGCTCCACCTCGCGGCTCGCCAGCATCTCTCCAAAGGATGCCGCTATCCGTCGAATGACCCAACTCCAATCATTGTGCACGGGAACCATTTCGGCGCGGAACCCATTTTGGCCCCGTACTAGCTTCTGCCGCCCCGGTACGTTCAATGCCTTATTCAGACTGGAAAGCTCTCTTCGATTTAGGGCGCCTCCCGCGGCTAGTTTTTCTACGGCACAGCGGAGCAGAGCGCGCAATTGCACCAGTTTGCGGCGCGGAACGTCTTTCGAAGTAAGGGGATGAAGGTTCCAATGCTTGAGGAACGTGGCGAGCCAAGGCGCGTTTGTAAGGTGATCGGTGAGCTTCCCAAAGCCGTTCCATTCCTCGCTGTTGGCGAGATCGACCCAGGGAGCAACCTTGCCGAATCCCGCCGCGTGGAAGTTGTTGCGTGATGCTTTCATCGTAATGGCTTAAATTAGTTTGACTCGTTACAAGAAATCACCTATGCTTTGGTAATGAGTATAGCAGCGATAGGGCGTTACAGCAATACAAGCTGGAAGAGCCGTACGCGGCTTTCGCTACCGCCGATTGGTGAACCAATGTCCATGAAATCCGCCGTAGTCATTCAAGAAGTCCCGGACGTCACAGCCCCTACGCGCCCGCGATTGAATCGCGCCCTCGTGGTCTTTTCCTTTCTTTCCATCTACCTCATCTGGGGCTCCACATACTTGGCGATTCGTTATGCCGTGGAGACGATTCCCCCACTCTACACCGCCGGCTTCCGCCACTTGACGGCCGGCACGATTCTCCTCATCTGGTGCCTGGCAAAACATCTTTCGCCCACCTGGGCGCAGGTTCGCGCCAGCATCATTATCGGCGCATTCTTCTTTTTGATCGGCCACGGCACGCTTCATTGGGCGGAACAAAAAGTACCGTCTGGCCTTGCCTCTCTGCTCATTGCCAGCGAACCCATCTGGGTTTTCTTGCTCACCGCTATCACTGCCCGGCAGTGGCGCTGGAATGCGTCGCTTCTGGCTGGAATCTTTCTGGGATTCGGAGGCGTGGGCCTGCTGATGGGCCGAAGCGCTTTGAATTCTGGCCCCGGCGTGCTTGTCGGTTCACTGGCGGTCGTGTTGGGTGCACTTTCCTGGTCCGTGGGAATTGTCTACTCCAGGCGGTCGCATCTCTCCGGACACCCACTTTTGTTGTCGGCACTTTCATTATTGGCGGGTTCCGTGCAACTGCTTCTGGCCGGAACGGCTATTGGGGAGTACCGCGGATTTTCGTTCGCCTCCGTCTCCGTGCGTTCATGGCTGGCGCTCGGCTATCTCATACTCTTCGGCTCACTCGTGGCCTTCACGGCCTACAACTGGCTCCTCGAGCACTACTCTCCCACGCTCGTTGCCACCCACGCTTACGTCAATCCCATTGTCTCCGTCCTGCTCGGCTGGCTCTTCGCCGGCGAGGCCGTCACGTTAAACGTGCTTTTCTCCACCGCCATGGTCATCGTCGCCGTCATGCTCGTCGATCGCGGCATGGCCCGCCTTCAGCAAGCCTCCTAGCTTCGATTCCTCACGGCACTCACGGTCGGGTCGTGCTAACCCAGCCTGGCGACAAAAAATCAGGCGCGCCGCCGAACTGCCGGACGCGCCTTCTTTCGCCTCAGGAGATTGCTGGCGGTCACATCTTGGTGATTTCCACGGATGCCCGCGTCGTCTCCCAATCCATCCGCAGCGTGCAGCCGGTGGCCGCTTTGTCAAAGGCGATAGTGAAATTCTCGACGAGCGAAGGCAACTTCGAAGCCTTCATATCCACACGTGCCAGATCATTGTCCGGCCCAGGGTAATCCGTGCCCCACTCACCGGTTTTCTTGCTGATGATCAGAGTCCACTTATCCGGATTCGGAATCGCAAAAATGGTGTAGCTCCCGCCCGGAACGTGCGCCCCGCCTACCATTAAGTCCGTCGTGGTGACAAAAGTCGTCGCTTCGTTCGCTCCGGCGCGCCAAACCTTCCCATACGGTTCGTGTTCGCCAAAGATCTTGCGCCCCCGTACTCGTGGGCTCGAATAGTCCACAGTAATCGTCTTGCCGCCCCCCAAGTCACACTTGGCCTGCGCCGGCGGACTCGGTCTCGAAGCTTTATCGCCCTGCGCTGACCCCAGCTCCGCCATGAGGCCCAGAGTCAGACATCCCACTGCCAAAACTGCAAATTCTTTTCTCATTCTTCTCCCCCTCCATCGGTGCCCAAACATTGAACCGGATTTCCCCGCTCCGCGCAACATCGAATTCGTCCAACTCTAACAGCCGGTTGAAACGCAAACTCCGCTTCAGCCTTTTTGTCTCTGCCTTCGCGAAACTACAAGAAAGGAGTTACACCTAAGGAATTGTGCGGGCCGGGCAAACCAACAGGGATCCGTTTCCGGAGGTGCCTATACAAGGGTCACGCCGTCGTCTATTGATGACCTTCGTTGGCACTGTTGGAATCTTAGCAGTTAGACTTTTTCTTGCCTGCCAAGCTTCGGGCGTGCGCCGGAGCGTCACAGCCGCGTCCCTCGCCGCACGCTCCCCATCCCAATTTTCCCCCCGGCCTGGACGGCCAGCTAGCCAAAGGTCCGGATACAACGGCCATTGATTGCGAGAATCAGAAAGAACTCAGGTCCGACGTTTCGAGACTCCATGAAATGGTCTCCGAGCTCAAGGAGTAGGTCGAGAACCCAGCTCAGCTTCCACTCCTTCCCTTGTCCGATATGTTCGATGATCGTCTTCCTTTGGTCGTCCTGGGACATTCCTTTACACGTTTGTCGAGTTTGTGTTAGCCTGAATAGGTCGAAGAGAAGAGGAAAAAATTCAGGGGACGACGGAGAGGGGCACTTGAGCGCACCGAAATCAGCGTTGATCGAACAATTCCGGACCCACGTTAAGGACACGGGCTCGCCAGAAGTGCAAATCGCGCTTCTTAGCGAGCGGATCAACTATCTGACCTCGCATCTCAAGTCCCACGTGAAAGACCATGCATCGCGCCGCGGATTGATCATGATGGTCAATAAGCGCCGTCGTTTGCTGGACTATCTCAACCGCCGCGACCCGGATCGGTACCGCGAGATTGTTGAACGTCTTAGCCTGCGCAAGTAATCGTTCTGCTGTTTCATCAGAATCAGGGCGATATCCACTGCGTTCTCATGAAGTGACACATTCCACACGGAGTCTGTCGTCAGGCTTCCGGCTGAGTTAGTGCCGGAATTTCTCGTGGTGTGATCCGTCGCGTTTCGTTAGCCTCACGACAATTCTCGCCTCTTGCCTCTTCCTCATGGATGGCCGCGTTGCGGCCAACGCAAACCTCAAGGCCCGTTCTTCCGCGAACGTGCCTGAACATGCTCCGCTCGGGTGCGGAGCCAAAGGAAATGATTCATGTCCGAAAATACGCACACTCCCGCACCACATCGCGTTACCGTCGAAGTCGGTGGGCGCACTCTGACTCTCGAAACTGGGAAAATTGCGAAACAGGCCAATGGCGCTATTGTGGCGCGCTACGGCGACACCGTCGTGCTTACCACCGCCTGCATGGCCTCGGCCATCAATGACCGCGACTTCTTGCCCCTCACTGTTGACTACCGCGAGAACACATACTCCGCTGGAAAAATCCCCGGTGGTTTCTTCAAGCGCGAAGGCCGCCCCTCCGAAAAGGAAGTTCTCACCTCCCGCTTGATTGACCGCCCCATGCGTCCGCTCTTCCCTGATTCCTGGCGCAATGAAACTCAGATCGTCTCCATGGTGCTCTCCGCGGACAGTGAGAATGACCCCGATGTCATTGCCGTAACCAGCGCGTCTGCCGCGGCTTACTGCTCGGATCTGCCGTTCGAGAAGCCCATTGCCTGTGTCCGAGTTGGCCTGGTGGATGGGCAGTTGGTGATCAATCCCACGGTGGCCGACCAGAAGAAAAGTCTGATGAATATCATCATTGCGGGCACGGATGAAGCCATCGTCATGGTGGAATCCGGCGCGCTCGAAGTTTCCGAAGAGGCTGTTGCGGATGCCCTCGAGTTCGGCCACGCTCAAATCAAAAAAATCGTCGCCGCCATCAAGGAACTCCACGCACACCTCAAGCCCAAGAAGGTTGCTGTCGCGCCGCTCGCGTTTGATGAAGCCATCTACAAGGATCTTCAAAGGAAGTACGGCGAGCGGCTTCATGACGCGCTGAACACCGAAAAGCATCCCAAGAAGGAAAGCTATCACCTCGTCGATGCTCTCAAGG
>MNIJ01000147.1:5901-21803 GCA_001919715.1 Acidobacteria bacterium 13_1_20CM_58_21 | reverse complement strand
AATGCGCCCGATGCGTACGAAAATGTTGTGAACCGGTTGCTGGCAAGTCCTCGCTACGGTGAGCATCGTGCGCACTATTGGATGGACGTGGCCCGCTATGGAGACACGCACGGCCTTCACACCGATCACTTCCGCAGTATCTGGCCCTACCGCGACTATGTGATCAAAGCCTATAACGAGGACAAGCACTTCGATCAGTTCATCAAGGAGCAGCTTGCCGGAGATATGATGCCGGACGAAACTCTGGACTCGATCGTCGCCTCGGCATATGTGCGTGCGGGAATCAGCACTGCCGAGGGAGGCACACTCAGCGAAGAGCTTCGCGTAAACAACAAACGCGAACGGACGGAAGCGTACAGCGCGGCTTTTCTGGGTCTGACAGCCGGGTGCGCCAACTGCCACGATCACAAGTTCGATCCGATTACCCAGAAGGATTTCTACCGGCTCACTGCATTCTTCAACAACCTCACTGAGAATCCCTTCAACGACGAGCGAAAGGACTGGCCGCCGTTTCTGCTCGTTCCAAAATCGGAAAATAGGGCTGCTTATGAAGAAACGCTCGCAAAGCGCACGATTTTGAAGCGCCAAATTCACGATCGCCGAACTCAGGCACGGGAATTGATCTCAGCATGGCTCGCCCGTCAGGAGCGTGCTCCGCGTCCCGTTAGTTCGGATGGCTTGGTCGTGCGCCTCCGATTTGACGAGCAAAGCGGAGACGTATTCGCGGACTCGGCGTCTGGCGTGAAACGCAAGTTTGCGACGGCAACGGGGGCTCCCGTCGTGTGGGGCGAAGGCACCTGGTTTTGGCCGTACATGCGGATGGAAATCAGCACGCGGCTAGAACTCCCCGACGTTGGTGATGAAGAGGCGGCAAAGCCCTTTAGCGTTGCCACCTGGCTGCATCCGCATCTCCGTCCGCTCGAACCCAAGGACGAAGGCAAGCCGGACGGCGTGATCCTTTCTCGCGCAGAAGCGACTCAGGACGGTCGCGGGTGGCAGCTCATTTCCAGCAAAGGAAAGCTGGCGTTTGTGCTCGCGCACAAGTTGCCGGATGACGCGATTCAAATAGAGACGAAGGGAAAAGTCCTAGCGGTGGGCCGGTGGAATCATCTGGCGGCTACTTATGATGGTTCTGGCAAAGCGACAGGAGTGAAACTCTACGTTGACGGGAAGCTGCAAGAAGTAACGGTGATTAAGGATGCGCTCAACGACAGCTCCAGCACGACCGCACCCCTGGAATTCGGCCGCATGCATCCTGACGCCAACCCCTTGCGCCAATCTGGTTTTCAGGATTTTCGTTTCTATCAGCGCGCACTTTCGAACGAAGAGGCGGCGCGATTGCCGTTTGAGGATTATGTGTCGGAAGTTGTGCGCAAGTCTCTGGCCGAGTGGACTGAGGACGAACTGCACGCGGTAAGTGAATACTACTTCGCGGAACTGGATGAGCCGACGCGTACGTTTAGGGCTCAAATTTCTCTGCTCAACCAGGAACTGGACCGTCTCTCCAAGGACGGAGATATCGTGATCATTAGTCAAGAGGCGCCTACTTTGGCGTATGCTGACGTTCTCACTCGCGGTGCGTTTAACGCGCGCACAGAGCGCGTGCGCCCCGGCGTGCCGCATTTTCTTCCGCCCCTCAAAGCAGGAGTGCCGCTGGACCGCTTAACGCTCGCGGAGTGGACGGTCGGTCCATCGAATCCCCTTACGGCGCGCGTCACCGTAAATCGCATGTGGTCGGAAATTTTTGGCACGGGCCTGGTGGAAACGACCGAAGATTTCGGTGTGATGGGCGCGCGGCCGAGTCATCCTGAACTGCTCGACTGGCTTGCGCTGGATTTTCGCGAGCACGGCTGGGAAGTGAAGCGCTTTTACAAACAGCTAGTGCTTTCGGCCGCTTATCGGCAGTCGGCGCGCGCGACTCCCGAGCTAGTCGAAAAAGATCCAAAGAACCGACTGCTGGCGCGCGGACCGCGATTCCGCATGGATGTGGAGATGCTCCGCGATACCGCCCTGGCGACCAGCGGTTTGCTTGTCGAAAAAATTGGCGGCCCGAGCGTGAAGCCCTACCAGCCGGCGGGCGTGTGGGAAGCGGGCAGTCACCAGAACAGTGATACAAAAGCGTATGTTCAGGATCATGGTGACGCGTTGTATCGTCGCAGTCTGTATACATTTTGGAAACGCATGGCGACCATGCCCAACATGGACGCTCTGGACGAGCCGGTGCGGGACGCAGCGTGCACGCGGCGTCAGCGAACCGATACTCCGCTGCAGGCGCTTGTGCTAATGAACGATCCGCAGTGGCTGGAGGCGGCGCGGCGCTTGGCGGAACGCTTGATTCATGAATCGTCGAACGCGGAAGGACGTCTCAATGCGCTCGGCGAGATTTTGCTGGCTCGTCGATGGGAGCCCAGAGAAAAAGCCGCACTCGAACGTGCTTTGGCGAAATTCCAGTCAACGTATGCGCAAGATGAGCCCTCTGCGGAAAAACTCGTGGCCGTAGGTGAAAGTAGGCCCGACATAGGCTTGCATGCCGACGAGGTGGCTTCCTGGATGCTGATTGCGAGCGCGGCCATGAACCTGGACGCGGTCTTGAACAAATGAGAAAGTTGAGAAACTAATGAAGCCAGAGAGTCCTTGGATTCAAGGCGAATGTTGCGACCATGGCGGCGAAGGTCCAACCGTTTACGATTTGCCTGTACCGCTTTCTCTCCGCCAGGAATGGAAGCGCCTCGCCACGCGCAGACACTTCCTGGGTCGAATGGGAAAGACGCTTGGCTGGGCAGGTCTGACGAGTTTACTTGGCAGTCGGTTCGTCGGGCGCGCGGCGGCGGCTGAATTGACTGGCGGGGGGGCTCATCGCCTGCCGGATTTCGCGCCAAAAGCGAAGCGAGCCATCTATTTGTTTATGTCCGGCGCCCCATCACAGATGGACTTGTGGGACTACAAGCCTGGACTGACATCTCTTTTCGACAAGGACCTTCCCGATTCGGTTAGAGGGAACCAGGCACTGACCGGCATGACCTCCGGACAAGCGCGTTTTCCGATTGCGCCGCCGCATTGGGGCTTTTCGAGACAGGGAAAGTCTGGCCGTTACGTCAGCGATTTACTGCCGTGGACGGGCAAGTTGGTGGACGACATCACGTTGATCCACACGATGCAAACTGATGCGATCAATCATGAGCCAGCAATTCTTTTGATCAACACAGGCAACATGGTGCCCGGTAAGCCTTCGCTTGGCTCCTGGCTATCGTATGGCCTCGGAAGCATGAACGAAAATCTTCCGACCTTTGTTGTTCTCAATTCACTTACGATTCCGGGCACAGACCTTCAGCCAATTTCGCCGAAGTTGTGGAGCAGCGGATTTCTTTCCAATGAATACGCCGGAGTGGCTTTTCGGTCGCAAGGCGCTCCTGTACTTTATCTCGACGATCCAGCCGGAATGAGCCGCGATGTTCGTCGCGAGCTAATCGAGGCGGTGAACACGATCAACCAGATGACGTTTGAAGAGGTAGGGGATCCGGAAACACACGCGCGCATTCATCAGTATGAAATGGCGTTTCGCATGCAGGCTTCGTTGCCCGAGCTCACTGATCTTAGCGACGAGCCTGCAAGCACATGGACTTTATATGGCGAAGACGCGAAGCAGGTTGGAAGTTTTGCGTACAACTGTCTACTGGCCCGGCGAATGGTCGAGCGCGGCGTGCGTTTCACTCAGGTTTATCAGAGAGGGTGGGACGTACATTCGAACGTTGTGGGTAACCTGCCAAAGCTTTGCGCTGCGACGGATCGAGGATCTTATGCGCTTGTCGCTGACCTGCAACGTCGCGGCTTGCTGGACGACACGCTGGTCATTTGGGGGGGCGAATTTGGCCGAACCGTTTACAGCCAGGGCGGCCTTTCAAAGGACAACTACGGGCGCGACCATCATCCGCGTTGCTTCACCACATGGATGGCCGGCGGTGGAACGAAGAAAGGTCACGTGCATGGGCAAACCGACGATTTCTGCTACAACGTGGTAAAGGATCCGGTGCACGTGCGTGACTTCAACGCTACCGTTCTTCACCTTCTCGGTGTGAATCATGAGAAACTCACGTTCAAGTTCCAGGGACTCGCGCAGAAATTGACCGGAGTTGTTCCGGCAAAGATCGTGCCGGACCTGATCGCATGAACTCACTTACTCGACGCAGGTTTCTTAGAGACGGCTCGACGGCAACAGCCGCCGCGGCGATGCTGCCGCCTTTCTTTCTGCAGACATCAAACAGGTCCGGCAGCCGCTTGCCGGTTGTCGGCTCTGGAGCGCACACCTACGAGTGTGTTCACGACTGGCTGGTGCCGCCCGACGGCCTGGTTTGGGGGGACACCCACGGTTTGGCACAGGATGAGCAAGGCCACATCTATGTGGCGCACACGGTGAACAAATCCAGCATGCGCGGAGAGGCCGTGGTTGTTTACGACTCGTCCGGGCGCTTCGTTCGTGCCTTTGGGGAGGAATTTCGTGGGGGCGCGCATGGGCTTGGTGTCCGCCGCGAGAAAGGCACGGAAGTTCTCTATCACTGCGATATCAATCAGTGCAAGATCGTGAAGACCACGCTGAACGGCGAATCGCTTTGGGCACACGGCTACCCGCGTGAAGACCCTGCCTATGCAGGACGACCCATTGATTTTGTTCCCACCAACGTCGCCTTCGCTTTAAACGGCGACTTTTATGTAGGTGATGGCTACGGCTCGCACCATTTGCTGCGATTTTCTTCGGACGGGAAATTTCTTGGAGAAGTCGGGCGGCCGGGCCACGGTGACGGCGAATTCGACACGCCACACGGCCTCTTCGTGGATACCCGTGCCACGGATCCCATCCTGGTGGTTGCGGATCGTGGGAACCGTCGCGTGCAAACGTTTTCCTTGGACGGCTCGCATCTTCGCACCATTAAAGACGAGTCGCGGCTCCGCATGCCTTGTCACTTCCATTCGCAAGGGGACTGGATGGTCTGTCCGGACCTCGACAGCCAGGTTTGCATTCTCGATCGCGAGTACAAGGTCGTTGTGCAACTGGGAGATGGCCGCGCTTCGAACGGGGAAGTTGGCTCACGCCGCAGGCAGTCGCGTGACGAATTCACTGCTGGGCAGTTCATCACGCCCCACGCGGCAATTTTCCTTCACGGCGGCGACATCCTAGTGGCCGAGTGGCTGCCAATCGGGCGCATCACGCTGTTGCGCCGCGTCTGAGTCTGCCCGGATGACCTCGCGCACGAGCTTACCGCTGTGTGGTATCGGCCTATTTCTTGTAATCGCGCTGGCACTCGCCGTGCTAAAGGCCCCGCCCGATGGGCTTGAGCGTGGCCAACTAAGTCAATTCCTGGGACGCTTTCATCCGCTAGTTGTGCATCTTCCGATCGGGCTCGTCTTGCTGGTCGCGGCGCTCGAATGCGCTGGCTTCTTTCGCAACAGAAAACACCTGCAAGCTTCCGCTAGCTTCGTTCTGACGTTGGCTGCTTTCACCGCGCTGATAGCAGTCTTTCTCGGCTGGCTGCTCGCCAGGAGCGGTGGTTACGAAGGCCGCCTTGTCACGCGCCACATGTGGGGAGGTGTTTCGCTCGCGGCCGCGCTCATCCTCTGCTGCGCTGTGCGTGAATCGAACGTGAAATTGTACGGTACAGCGCTCTTCGCCACGGTCTGTCTCATGGCATGGACTAGCGACCAAGGTGGAAAGCTGACTCACGGTGAGGGCTTTCTGACCGAGTTCATGCCTGCGAAACTGCGTGCGGTGCTTGGTGTGCCTCCGCCGGAAAAAAGACACACACCTACAACCAACCAAGTAGGTATATCACTAGTTAGCGCCTCGACGCCCGGAAACGTTTCGGTCACTTTTTTCGCTTCGCGCGTTGCGCCTATCTTCCAGGACAAATGCGTTCAGTGCCACGGAGCGCAAAAGAAGAAAGGGAAGCTTCGGCTGGATACGTTCGAAAACGTCATGCGCGGTGGCAAAGATGGCGTGATCGTTAAGCCCGGCGATCCAAGCGGCAGCGAGGTTTTTCGTAGAATCACTCTGCCCCGCGACAATAAGGACGCCATGCCAGCTGAGGGGAAGCCGGGTCCGACTGAAGCGGAAATCAAGGTAATCGAGATGTGGATTGCTTTGGGTGCGTCGCAAAGTTTGGCTGCAGAGGAAGTCCGCGGAGCGCCGCCGCTTGCGCCGCCAATGACGGCTTCGCCGCCTCTAACCGCCGACTACCGACCGCGCTCAGACAAGATTCAAGCGCTGCAAAGCGAGCTCGGCGTCCTGCTGGTGCCGCGATCACAAAATCCGACGGACGGCTTGATTCTGCGCACTGTCAGTGTCCGCGAACGATGTGATGATGCGGCCCTCGTGAAGTTAGCGCCGATCGCCAGTTTGATCGTTGATGCCGAACTTGCCCGCACTAAGGTCACGGATGGAGGGCTTAAGACACTTTCCACGTTTTCAAACTTGCGGTCTCTCGATCTTTCGCACACGGCGATTACCTCGGTTGGCGTGCGTCTTCTCAGCCGGCTCGACAAACTCGAGACGCTCAATCTGACTGCTACGGGTGTGGACGACACGGGGGTCGCCCTGCTTCGTCACAAGGCCAGGCTGAAGCGCCTGTATCTGTTCGAGACAAAATGCACGGTCCAATCCGAGCTGCAAACAGAGAAGCAGAAACGATGATTGCGAACCGAGGGGCGTAGGCCAAACAAAGGGCAAGCGAAAGACAAAAGAAAAAGTCGGAAGGCGTGATGGGGGCCGAACGTAAGCAGTTCAGCCCCTCGGGGAAGGAGTGAAATCGATCTCGGAGGGCCCGAGTTTGATACCGGCCGCCAGGCACATTCCTTCTTCCGTTCCTGCGTCCCAATTCAACAGCACCGCGCGGCTCCTCGCTGGCTTGCGGGATCCAAGTTGACAAATTGGGAAGCGCGCATCGACACACCGAACGCCCACGTTTTTAGGAGGCAATGCGCCAGCACTACGAGGTCGCGGCCTTCTGCGCGCACGTGTCCGCCTCAAAGATCTGCCGAAGCTCGCACTCACCCTCGCCAGCGACTTCGAGGAAGTCCCTCGCTAATTGGATGACCTCTTGCTTGGAGTTTGCCCGAAGGATGGCGAACCCGCCGACAACTTCCTTGGCCTCTGTAAAAGGCCCGTCGGTCACCGTTACCTTCCCGTTCGAGTTGCGGACGCGCGCCCCCAAAGCGGTGGGCAGGCAGCCTTCGGTAGCGAGCAGCCAGCCGGCCTTCATGCCCTCCTCCACTAGTTTGCCCATTTTGGCCATTTCCTCTTGCGAGGGGGGAGCGTTTCTCTCGACCGTCTTATAAATGCTCAGGAATTTCATGGTGTCCTCTCCTTGTTTTGAGTTTGGAGTCGCACTGCGAACCGGTCACGATCTCCTGAAGTCTGTCAAACGCCGGACCCGAAAAGCCCGGTCCCTACAAGTACGTCGAACGACGCTGTTCGAAATCGACAAGTCAAACAATCTTTTTTCAGAGCGGGACGCGAAGCTACTTCTTCACCCCGACGCCCGGAAAGCTCTTCTAGCCTCGCTGTGACCAAAGTCCTCGAGCCTCCAGTCGGTTCGTTGTGCCGCTTGTCCATACGAAATAGTACACGATGACGGGACAACGAAGGGTAGTACCGGAGAGGTGGGTCGTGAGCTTTGTCCGCCAGTCCGCGATGGCAGTACTGCTCGGTCGCCAGTTCCCCATCTATCAAAGACTGAGACCAGATGTCGTAGCCGCGGCAGCGGACTCGGGTGGTGAGGAGGATAAGTTTGGAATGGTTTCGGCATCGAACGGGGGGACAAAAAAATGGCCGCCATAGAGAAGGCGGGCACTTCGGTTCAGCGTTGTGCGGTTGCTTACGCCTTTACGGGCGTCCCTTGGCTTGCAATACCTTGGCACTGTCCGCTCGGCATCTTCATCCAGGTATCGGTCCAGCGAATATCGACGTCAAAAGGCTTACCTGCTGCATCGGTCCCTTTACTGAAGTCTCCCGTCGCTATGGCCGTATCGCCAAAAACGGTGACTTTCAATTCGGCGTAGCCGGTCCATTTCATTGTCTTCAATTCGGCCAGCGTCTCGACCCTGCCAGTTACTTTCCCATCTGCGCTTGCGACCGTGCGGCGCTTCCCAGTAGGAGCACACCAATCAAGCACGACATCCATGTTTTGTTCATAGCGATCCTCTTTATTGTTGACATTTTCGAAAGGATTTGGCCTGAGCCTGGCAAATGAGGGCAAAGTAAACGAGGGCGCTGTACGTATGTGGAGAGGACCCGGGTGAGAGGAGCAACAGCTCCTTACCTAGTCGCTCTGCCAGTTTGCAGGAGCAACGGTACGCGGTAGTCTATGCGAAGCAAAGTAATTACACATTAAATCGCCCGTCGCCGAGATGCCAGACCCACATTGCAAACGCGGTTACGCTCCCGACCTAAGGTTCCCAAGAGCGGATAAACACTAGTCATTTATCGGAAAACCCGCTGCCCCGACACTTGACCCTATGACGATTGCGCGAGCCGCTAAAAGGGTTTTGATGACATGCGCAGCTAATTGCTCGTGGCCAAGAAGCTTTGGAAGCTGCTGACTGCGGCTGCTTCTGTATCGTAAACATCGAAAACGGTCAGCAGCTTGGTCACTTGCATGACCTCGTGGAATTTTTTGCCCAGATGGCAGAGGCGCACAGATGCACCCTGATTTTTGGCGCTGAGATGCGCAGCGACCAAAGTGCCTAGCCCCGCGCTGTCGATGTATTTGATCTCAGCCATGTTCAGAACGATCTTTTTCTTTCCTTCGGCGATCAGGCTCTTCAGTTTCTCACGGAGAGAATTGCTCTCCTCGCCCAGCACAATACGACCGTCCAGTCCCACCACGGTCACGCCATCTACTTCGCTGTTCTTCATTTTTACCGTCATGCTAGCTCCTCCCTCGCCAATGACAGGCCCGCACGGCGAGTCCAGAAGTAGAACACGCGCACGAAAGCCGATCTGTCCAGAAAAGCACACTTCTGGTGACGATTTGAGGAGGCTGCACAAGGTCCCGGCTGCCCGCGGCAGCTGTCTTTCCGTGCCTATTGACTGGCCAATCTTTCCTCACGGTCCAAGCTCAAATTAAGAAGGCCGAGGCTGCCGTTGAAAGGGCCAAGATCAACCTCGATTCTACCGGCCTCATTGCGCCCATCGACGGCATCGCCGGGCAGGCCACAGCTTCAGGTGGGTGCCTTGGTCAATCCGAACAACGGACCGTCCGTGTCCACCCTCGACCCTATCAAGGTTTATTTTACCGTGAGCGAGAGGGAGTATCCGATTGGAACAAACGGTTCCCGACGGAGTCAAATTGGAAATTCCGGATTGAACCCAACCATGAGGAGGACGATGTAAAATCTCTCAAGGAGGGAGTCAAGAGTAAGCATGCTCGGCCCATGTTCGTTGCCCAGGCACTGCACCCACCCCTGTTTGGCCGATTCAAATCTCTACAATATTTTCGGCCGCCGTTCGTCTACAGGAATGGATGGATGAGCCGTCGAGCATCACCTCGATGACCGAGCGAGACCGTCAAATCTCCGAAATCATCGCGGAAGAACGATCCCGGCTGCGCAATTTCATCCGCCGGCGTGTGCCCGATCCCGCCGACGCCGAGGACATCGTGCAGGAGGTCTTCTACGAACTGGTAGAAGCCAACCGCCTACTGATGCCAATTGAGCACGTGACCGGCTGGCTCTTTCGCGTGGCGCGCAATCGCATCACGGACCTTTTCCGCAAGAAGAAGCCAGAGCCCTTCAGCGACGCAGCGGTCGAGGACGAAGACGGCCAAGTGCTGCAGATCGAAGATTTTTTGCCATCGCCCGATGCCGGGCCAGAGGCGCTTTATGCCCGCAACGTACTTCTCGATGAACTCGAGTCGGCAGTCGACGAGTTGCCGGAGGAGCAGCGCAAGGTGTTTGTTGCGCACGAGTTGGAAGGGCGCAGCTTCAAGGAGATCGCCGCGCAGACCGGCGTGGGCGTGAATACCCTGCTTTCACGCAAACGCTACGCGGTGCTGCATCTGCGAGAGCGGTTGCAAAGCATTTACGACGAATTTAGGAAAGGGTGATGGATTGAACATGAGTACGAGATTGAAGAGAATGATTTTCATTGCTCCGCTGGCGATTCTGGGGATGTTGCTATTTGTCGTTATTGGCGGGGAAGTAGTGCTGCACCTGTGGAATTGGTTGCTGCCGCCGCTCTTCGGCTGGCGCGAGATCACCTTCTGGCAGGCGCTGGGACTTCTGGCGTTGTGCCGGATCCTCTTCGGCGGATTTGGATTTCACGGTTCGGGTCGCTCCACTTTCCGCCGTCGGATGGAGGAGCGCTGCGAGCACATGACACCTGAAGAGCGGGAACGATTCCGGCAACGCATGCGCGAGCGTTTCGGCTTCGGCCCTTCGACCAGCGAGAGCAAGGAGCCATGAAGCAGTATCGTCAGGTGGACAGGTCGGCAATGACACGCCACACCATAGGGCCGGCACAACAGACTGCTGCAAGAGTCGCGGGATTTAATTATCTGTTCACGCTGGCGACCGTGGTCTTGCTCAGTTCGGTACCCACGACCATCTGATTGTCGAGGGCAATGCTGCGGAAAGTCCCTGAATCCCTCTTTGAGGGGCAGTGCCGCCAAGAGAATTCCGTACATTCCCCCGTTGTAGTCGAATATAGGTTCCTTCATCTCAAATTCACCAGTCTCCGGATTCGTCTCATCAGCGGAGGTTCTTCGTTGATACTTCACCTGGGCCTTCTCGAAGTCACGACGTGCCCATTCTCCCGTGTCGCTTCGCTTGAACTCCATGTAGACAGGGGACATTGTTTGGGGGTCAAATACGTTTACATAGGTCGTCACGCGTTGTATTTGGCGTAATCGGCCATTTGGGTGCGCTTGAGCAAATGCCGCCCGTTGATCTCCACGGCCGCGAGTTCATCGGTCCAGGTGCCAACTAAGAACGGCTCTTTCCCCGGAAACGCGTAGACCACCTTCCAACCATTCTTGTAAGGTTTCAGAAACGATCCATCAACTCGCGGATCTCCGACCATCACAGCCTCCGTCGGCGCTGACGGTGGCGATTGGGCATAGAGGAACGTGGATGGCGTAACCAATGAGACCGGGGTTAGGGCGACCCCGCGCACAGCTCGATTGACTCTGTCGATCATACCCGCTCCTTTCCCCGAAGCGGTTCGGAGAGCCTGGCAGGAAGCTCGTACCCGTCCAAGGTACCAACCTCGATGGGACTGCATCCCCGCTGTTGGGCTTAGATTCGCTGAGTAGAAAACAGTTAGCCGGGTGTTGCTAGGCGATTGCGTCCGGGTGACGGCCCTAGAACAGAAAACAACGCCTAAGTCGTTTTCTTGCACCACATAGAATGTCCCGCTGTGCCCTGGTATAGAGATAACCACTTGTCAGCGCGGAACCTTGCTCTTGCCCTGCAGGTGAAACGCAAAGAAGTTGTCCACGCGGTGCCACGCGTCCAGCAAGACATGCGCTCTGGTGAAATAGTGGAATTCGCCTGGATACATCATGTACGAAAGGAGATCACCTTTGCCCTTTTTGAGTGCTTCGTCGATGAGCCAAACGGACTCGAGGTACGGAACATTGACGTCGGACGTGCCGTGAAGCACGAGCAAGGGGCGCTCCAGCCGATCGATATGCGAAATCGGTGAGGCATTGGCATAGACTTTCGGATTCTGCTCCGGCGTTCCGATGCGACTTGCTGTCCAATCGCCATGATAAGGGTCGGAGTAGTACATCACATAGTCGACGACACCGGCTACGTCGACACCAGCGCGGAACAACTTTGGTTGATCGGTCATCGCAATCAGAGTGAAGAATCCGCCGTAGCTCAATCCCCAGACCCCGATCCGGTCGGCATCGACGTAAGCGAGGGTCTTCAGATAATTCGCCGACATCCAAGCGTCTTTGGCATCTTTGCCGCCGACGTCCATGAACACGCCATTGCGCCAATCGCGTCCGTAGCCGATGCTGCCGCGATAGTCGGGAGCGAAAACGACATAACCCTGCTGCAGCAGATACTGGTGAAAGCTGTAGTAGACGGCGTAATTTCGCTGTACGTGCCAGCCGTCGTAGTTCTGATTCACGCCGTCGCCGTGAATCCAGATGATGGCCGGATGTTTTTTGACAGGATCCAGATTCTTTGGAACAAACAGCCATCCCGGCACCAGCTTGCCATCCGCTCCCGGGAAATGCACAAACTGAGGCTCGACGAAACGCGATTTGTCGATACCGGCCGGCATGGAGTCGGAGAGACGAACCGGCTTCGAGTTTGGTTTTGCTTCGATCGCGAACAAGTCCGCACTGTTGCGCGTATCCGTGTGTTGGTAGACGAGGTATTTGTCATCGGCGGACCAATGCGGTTCGATGTTGGTGCCGTTGCCTGACGTGACGTACGTTACTGTCGCGTGCGAGAGGCCGCCGCCAATGCTGGCGATACCGATGTGGCGGTCGCCGGGCCGGTCTGGCTCATTCGCGTCGAAAGCGATGCGGGTGCTGTCGTGCGACCAGGCGGGGCGCCAAGCTTCGAAGTGCCCCATGGTCAGCTGAACGGCGTCGCCACCGGCGGAGGGCATGACGTACAGGTGATCCCAGCCGTCTCGATCGCTCAGGAAGGCGATCCACTTGCCGTCAGGCGAGGGCCACGGTTGGGCTCCCGCCTCTCCCCAGTCCGGAATGCTCCAAAACTGCTCCTCGGTGATGTCATGGATTGCATGTGGATTTCCGTCGGCAATGTCCACGACATAGATCGAATATTTCTTGAAGTTTTTCGATTGCCCGTCGTACACGAGCCGCGTTGGGTCTACCCACGCCAAGCCGCCGTATTCTCCGGGCATGCCGATGGCGACCGGCCGGCCCGCCGCGAGCTTGACGGCGTAGATCTGCCCGGGAACGTATTCCCACGTACGGTAAATGATCTTATCGCCGGAATAAGCCGGTGTTTCATCGTGATTGATGGTCTTGAAGCCCGCAGTGTAGGCCAGGCTTGCGCCATTGGGCGACCACATTGGGCGGGTAATGCTTACGTCGTCTTGCACTACAACGGACTCGCTGC
The DNA here is from genome assembly GCA_001919715.1 of Acidobacteria bacterium 13_1_20CM_58_21. Lineage (GTDB taxonomy): Bacteria > Acidobacteriota > Terriglobia > Acidiferrales > UBA7541 > Acidiferrum. Next base: position 8,708 of record MNIJ01000147.1, on the reverse strand, counting down.
CCTCGACCAGCGAGCGCACTATGAGATCGCTTTTGTGAGGAGTGCCGTCGGCAGCCCCGACGGCGTGACGGACGAACGCCACGCGAGTAGCGTCGGGCGAAGGAACGATGTCGGATTCACGCGCAGCTGTCGTCCACACCGGCTTCGTTGCACCTCCGGCGATTGCCGCCTGCCACAGATCGCCGTCATGCGGAAAGTAGACCTTTTGTGAGTCGCCGCTCCAGAACGCCCCCTGCACTTGGCCTTCTGGAAACGAAGTGAGTGCTTGGGGTAGGCCATGGCCGTCAGCATTCGCCAGGTATAGATTCGCCACTCCGGCGCGATCCCAGAGGTACACGACATGCTTGCCGTCGGGTGACCAGATCGGGTTGGACGGATGCTTGATATCAACCAAGTGCTCGATTGTCAGCCGCGAGGATTTTTCGTTGTCCTGCGCTGCAGCAGGGGCCGCTAACGTCGCTGCTACCACGACAACCATCCCGATCGATTTATTGCCTCTCCACATAGCCCCCCCCCCACGTTGCACAAAATGAGAAGTCAATTCCAACACGACACCGGCAGCGCGCCATCATCGGCAACCCGCCGGCTAGGAAAGTGGTGGCCTCAAGCGAGGCCGGCTGGGTTAAAAGGTGAACCGCAGACCGAACCGGGTCACGAATGGATTGATTGTGCTGTACGGAAATAGATAGCTCGATCCAAAGGTTCCCACCTGTCCGATCACCGTTTGCGCGTTGGCCACATTGAAGAAATCTGCGTTCGGTATCAGACGCCACCGATCGTTGAGAACAAAGTCGCGAGATATACGCAAATTGAGCATGTTCACGCTGGGGAGCCGCAGGACGCCGGCCGGCTGAAGAATGACTGTCTCCCCGACCGATACGCCCTGCCCGTTGGGTACGCCAAAGGTTTGGGTCGTCTGGATCGGGAAACCCGTATAGTGCTGGAAATTGACGCTGGTGCCGATCTTCCATGGAAATTCGTAGCTGCTATCCAACTTGAAAACAAATGTCGCATCGTAGTTGAGATAGTTATTCGCGCGATTGATGTCATTGTTGGGATCCGTGAAGTTGTCGCTTAGAGCGTCATCGGAAGATCCCCGACCAAAAATTCCTTTCTGGCGTTGGATGGTGAATCCGGTGAGTAGTTGCCACTTCCGGGACAGCCGCTTTACGGCCGTAAATTCAAGGCCGTGATAAGCGTTGTCGTCAAGCTTGGGGATGTTAGTGACCACGAAGTTGAACTGCCCGTACTTGGTCGGATCGGACGGCTGAAAGCTAAATAGCGTCAAAGGCTTTCCAGTAACTCCGTTTATGATCGGCTGGCCGGCAATTGTAGTGACCGGCGCGTAATCCGAAGTCTGGACTGCAGTGTTCTCGAGTCCGATCATGCTTTTCTTGGTGCGATAGTAGTACGTGACTCCGGCACGGAGATCTCCCCACAGCTGTTTTTCATAGCCAGCGCTGATCTGTTCCGAGTAGGGCCGGCACATGTTTTTGTTGATGTGCGTGCTGGAACCGCCAAACGCAAATACCAGCTGACTGGGGACCAACCATTCGCTTTGCTGCGGGATTCTGTCCCCATTTCCATCGATCCAGGAATAATACTGCCCGGCAAATCCGACTGGATTAGAGGTTTCGGCTAGACCCGTGCCTTGCATCTTGTAGTACCGGCCATAGCTGAAGCGCACAACCGCTTCACCCTTTCCGGTCAGATCGAAGGCCAGACCAAGTCGGGGAGAAATGGTGTTCCAGTTCACCAAGTTTCCCGAGGCGGGATAGGTCGTTTGCGGGAAAAGTTGAGGGAACGTTACTGCCGGATCGGTCGTTTGCTGAGGGTAGTAGGTATTGAAGTGGTCGTAGCGCAGTCCAAGGTCTAGCGTGAGGCGTCGGGCGATCGTCCAGGTATCTTGGAAATAGGCGCCAGTGTCGCGGAAATAGTTTTTCTGTGTCGCGGGGGTATCGAACGCTGCGACCTGATATGGAATTGGAAGACTATTGCTGTCAAGTCCGTTGAAGAAGATATTTATTCCCTGGTGAACCTGATAGATGTAGGAGTTATACGCTTTTCCTGATTCAAAGCCGAATTTGAGGTTATGCGTGCCGCGAAGATTGCCTTTGTACCAGGAGCCACTCACTGAGTACTTGAGCACCCAGGCAGGGTTCGCGAAAGCGTAAGGAGCTGCACCGGTTTCCGTTCCGGTGCCAACATTTGTGACGTTCACGTCGTTAGCCGTAACACCGGACTGATAGCTTAGAGGAAATACAATCTTGTTCCATCCCACGCGAGAGTCCAGCAGGAAGTTGTTGGTGATCTGGCTGGTCCACAGTCCTTGAAGAATATAGGCCGGTTCAATCTGTTTCCAACTGGCTTCTTCACTTACGAATGCATAAGACGTGTCGCGGCGGAAGAAGCGATTTTGTTCGTTGTAGAGCCAGATGAAACTGAATTTGTTCTTGGAATTCACCTGAAAGTCGCTTCGCAAGTCTGTATTGGTTTGATGGTTGACGTCTTTCACGGGCGTGCCCGCCTGGTTCGTGATTGAGAGAATCTGCTGGCGCAGATCGTAGCTGCGGTACGATCCGAATAGCCACCATCTGTCCTTGATGAGCGGGCCACCGAGACTGGCGGTAGCGTCTCGTGTCATATCAAACGGCGAGCCAGAGGTGACGGGTTTGCCGTTGTAGACTGGAAATTTGACCCCAGCTTGGAGCCCGGCGGTCAAGTAATAGAACCCCGCCTGCCCGTGCAGTTGGTTAGACCCGGACTTCGTCACCATGTTCATATACACGCCCCCGATGGGCACGGAG
>MNIJ01000147.1:0-5883 GCA_001919715.1 Acidobacteria bacterium 13_1_20CM_58_21 | reverse complement strand
AGTTCAGATCCAAGCCGTTGAAGCTATAGATCTGCTCCGCCGGAGTGCTGCCATGTACTTGCATGGCGGACTGCTGATAACTGTTGTTGCCGGCGACGTCGAATGTGCCGAGCGTCGCGCCCGGCATCTGCGCGACCGTGGACCAGGGGTCTCGGCCGCTAGGAATGTCTTGCAGCAGATTCTGGTCAAACGTTGTCGCGGTCTGATTGCTCTGTAAGTCGAGAACCGGCTCGCCTTCCACCTTTACAGTCTGCGTAACCTCTCCAACCTGGAGCTTGGAGTTGATCGTTGCGGTGAATCCAGCCGTGATAACGATACCAGTCTGACTAAATGTGCGGAATCCAGCCGCAGTCACACTCAGCTCATAGGTACCTGGCGCTAGCAAGTCAAACTGGTAGCTACCGTCCGCTTCCGTGTGTGTGCTCCGCGGAGCTAAAAGCGCCGTACTCTTAACCGATACAGAAGCGTTCGGCACGGCCGCGCCCGAACTGTCCGTTACCGCGCCTGTAATCTTGCCGGTAGTTGACACCTGGGCAGTCAGCGTATGCGGCACCATGAGCGAAAATATCATAAAGTGCAAAGAGACGAGGATGACCGACCGAAAACTACAGTTGTGACGGAAAATGACAAAAAAGGACATGAGCCACCTCGTATGCAGAATTGCTGCCCCAGAAGTTCTTGTTTCTCCCACTCCGAGTGAGACGTAATTTCAGAAGCTGGCAGCTAAGAATCGTGGATATTGTATGCACTCTTCACGGCCTGTCAACGCAGGAATTTGGTTTTAATGTAGTGGATATTTCAGGGCCAGTGTGCGAGTCGACGGATCTCGCAGGTCGCTGTCAGCCTCCGTGACGCATTCGAGCGATTTGGATTTGCCTGTAGCATCCGAATGCTGACGTCGACTCAGAGCCATTATGTGTTTCCAAAGTGCGCTTCATCTGGGTTTCATTTCCGGCAAATATCGAGAGGCTTCCGGCGAGCCTTACCCGCCCTGCCAGGTCGCGAGCAACGACGAGATGGAGGTGCGATGGAGGTGATGGAGGTGTCCTACCCAAAATCCTCGAATTGTGTTAAGACCCGTGCTCAGGAAACCCTCAGGCCGCCGCAAGGATAACGTCTACGTTGCGGCCAGAGACTTGCTTGTTCGCTGGCCACGCATCGGCGGCAAATCCGCCTAATGGGTGCTCCGATTTTTCCGAGAAGAGAGGCGACTGCGATGATAAGTCGGAGAGAGTTTCTCGCAACGACCGGGGCAGTCGTGGCGACTTCAAGCGTGGGGGGAGTATCCGCAACGAAGGGTGAACCGGCAACAGGCGGCGAGAAGTCGGCGAGGCTTTTTTTGCCGGTGGATGATCTAAAGCCGGCTACGTTTGACCGGCTGCCTCTCGATTGGCACAAGCAGCGCGCGCAAAAGCTGTGCCAGAAGCTAGCTGAGGATGGCTACACGGGAATTCTTTTGACGGATCGGTGGAACATCATTTACTTCACCGGTTTGTGGCACACCACCACCGAGCGCCTAGTGAATGTATTTCTGCCTTTGAAGGGCGATCCGGTGTGGTTCAATTCGGCGCTCGATCGCGACCTCGTCAAAACGTGGTGGTACAACGACGGCGAGATGTACTTCGACTGGTTCCACGCGGAAGGTGCTTTCCCAAACGAAGGGAAGGTACAAATGGGGGCTAAGGTAGATTTGTTCGAGTGGATGCTGAAGTCTCTCAAGAACCGAGGGTGCGCAGGTCAAAAGCTGGCGGCAGACATCGAGTTTCCGCCGTCGGCGCAAAGGAAAGTCGTGAATGTGCTCGGGAAGGAGATGACATCCGCGGAAGAGACATGCATGGGCATGCGCATGCGGAAAACGCCGGAGGAGTTGGCGCTTATGCGCCGTGCTTACAACTACTTCAACCAGTTGCATTCGTTTGCCCGCGACATGTTGCTGGAGCACGGTACGGATCTAACTGACTTCGACATTGCGAGCGCAGCTACCAAATACGGTACGGACCTGATCATGTCACACATCAAGCGTGACGGCGCACCGCACACCGCAGTCGGAATCGAGATTGAAGTGGGCTGCCGCACGGGAAGATCGACAGCCTATCCACATCCGAATCAGTTTCAGCACAACAAGGTGGCGCGAGGACAAGCACTGCAGATCGAAGGTGTAGTGAACATAGCGGGCTGCGGTGGAGAGCTCTACCGCGCGATGTTCATTCACCCGTTCACCGAGCAAATGAAAAAGCTCTGGATGGTGAGCCGCGATTGCTGCCAGATTCAAAAGGAAGAGTCCGTCGCCGGCGTGACCTGCTCGACTGTGGCGTACAAGGTTCACAAGTACCAGGTGAAGAATGGCGTGGCGCCTTATATCTATCACCGGCCGGCGCACGGCCAGGGCTGGGAAGGGCACCAGCCGCCGTATCTGGCGTTGGGCGATTACAGGATGCTTGAGCCGGGAATGTGCTTCTCGGTCGAACCGGGCTTGTATGATCCTGAGCACGGGATTGGCGCGAATTTCTCAGACGGATTCGTAGTTCAGCCGGAAGGGCCGTCACGACAGATGTCGCGGCTGCCGTGGAGTGAGGAATGGTGTTTGATCAAGCTCTGACTGATTGAACTTCCCCGGATACTAGGGAAGGATTTGCGGCCACGTCTCCCACTTGCGCCAGGGATTATTGGCAGAAGGACTCCATTTGTCGGGGACCTGGTCTATGTGTCGCCATATCTGCGTATGGCAGGCCAGGTGACCGGCCGATCTTGGAATTTCACGCCGATGCAGTAGCGGGCGCCCGGAAGTCTCTGAGAGTAAATCACCTTCGCCCAGGCCGAATCTGCGTTAAGCGGAGTAACTCGGATCGCGTCGCCAGGTTGCCAGGCGTGCTGCGAGAATATGCGCGCGCCGTACGGACTGATGTTATCGGTAAACGTCCTCTCTCCATCGGCAGCCACGCTTACTGCTGGTGCGAGACGCACTACGACGATGATCGGCAGCCGCCTCTCCATTCTGCCATTGGGACCGTGGTCCAAAGGGTTCACGCTCAGACCCTGACTGGGCAAGCCTGAGGTGTGGCGGCGCGCTGATTCTGCTTGAAACCTTCGTCCAGGTCTTGGTCGGGAAGCATCTTCATTGGCGCGGCGACGGCTCTTCTGCGTCGATCCGGTGCTGGGTCGTTTGATCCGTTGCTTGGCCCCTCCCTCAGCTACCTCATCCCTTTATTGGGTAGCATTTAATTCTTCCGGTAACAATCAAGTAAAGACCTTAATCTTTATCCAGAGATTGCTGTAGTGCCATCTGAGTGCAGGTTTGATCGCCTCCGCAATCCGCTGATTTGCTTTTCGATTTCAATCATGCTCGAAACTGAGGTGTCGACGGCGGCGAGACTCGATGAGGCTGCTGGTCATTCCTTTGCGGTAGAAGAATTATCCAGCGCGCCTCGGAGCAGAATGACGATGGGTTTTCCAATGCCGCCATGGAAGGAAATCTCCAAATCGCCGGAGTTTTCAATCTCACCGCGAAACTCACCAAAGTGATTTGTCACCGTGTTGACAATATACCCGCGGCCATCCGAGATCATGACCTGCAGGTCGCGGCCAACCATCTCCGGATGACTCAGGTCCACCAACTGTCCAGTAACCGCGAGGCGATTTTGCACCTGCTGCAATTCGATCTGGAGATCGATCTGATAAGGCCCGGCCCGATAGAGCACTTGTCTGACGCGCATGGCGGCCGAGCGTGTTCCTGTCGGAGCCGGCCGCGAAAAACTGTCGTATAGCTGTTGGATCAGGCCGCCTGTTTCCTGCCGCCTGGGCATCCGGCCAGCCGGTGCGAACGCTGCCTTGACTACGCGAACTCTTTCCGCAGCACGTCGGTAACTAGCCTCCTCCGTTGGCACTTTGCCTACTTTTCGCCACAGCGCACCTGTTTCCAGGTAACGTTTTCGCCACGTTCCCCCGTGCTTCGGCACCGCCTCTCGTCGAACGTCAGAAGCCGCGTGGTTCACAAAATCACTCCATCCCACAGTTTTAAGGCAATTCATCGCCATTCCCCCGTTTATAGCTCTTTACCCATCAGTCCGCTCGTCAGCGGATGGGTCAATGCAACGTTACCCATGAAAAAAGGAGTTTGCCGGTGGAGAAAAATATAGTTCAGCCGGAGTTGACCTTTGCGGTTCAGCGGGTGAATACCGCAACAATCAAATGGAACGGCTAAGAGAGTTTTTGGGCGTGTGGGCATCGTGGATGTTGCTCCCGCTGTGAAAATGGGTGGATATTCTTCCTTCTTGAACGCGCTACGAAGGATTGTGCTGTGGTCGTGTTCGTCACGGGAATCGGAATCGACATCGCCGTAGCAGCCTCGGTTCACGATGGGAGTCGGTTGCGGCCCGAAATTATTCCAGTCCGTGCTCCGTTTCCAGCGCCTTCTGAATCTTGCCGCTAGCGCAGGTATTCGCCGGAGTCTTGCTCGGTTTGCAGCGGACGCGGACGACGACCGATCAAGCGCACATGACTCCGGAGGTCCAGCGGTGTTCGGGCAATTCACCCAGGATGTTGCTTCAATCCCCGCAATGCGCTCTTCGCTTTATGTGGTCTCATTGGGACGAATCCATTATTTCTATCTTCGGCACAGTGCTGACCCGAAGAGAACTTCTAACAGACTTCGCAGCGGTGTCGTTTTTTCCTCCCGCAAAAGGAGAGTCTCAGACCATGGACTAGCGCGTCAGCGTCCTGACGCTTGGGGTGAAATAGCTGGGGAGTTCGAAGAGATTCTACGACGGCTTCGGTTGGAAGCCGGTACATGAGGACAACGAGATCATCTTCTTCGATGCAGGCGGGATGGTTTTCGCGCTGTTTCTGCGTGATCATCTCGCCGCAGATTTTCAGGCGGATCCGGGAACATTCGGACATGCACATATGGCGCCGTGGATTCAAACTGAGCCACTACCGCTCATTCAACGCGCTGTGGCTGCCGGGGCAACGATTCTAAACCCACCCGGAGACACATCCTGGGGAGGTTACTCCGAGCTATTTCGCCGACCCCCATGTGGAACCCAGCGTGGCGATTGGCGCCTGACGGCAGTGTGCAGTTTCGCCGAGGCGCATAGCAAGCGGCCCGACGATTTCTTTCGGAATTTTGGGGCCACGATTGTGGGCCGCGTACGTCAATGGGTTGCCCGGGCATTCGATACGGCAAAAACCATGCCCCGCTTTCGTTACTGCGGTTTCGATTTCAGGTTACGAAGCGTGGCTGACCGCCTCGAACACTGGTTGTCATCAGCAAAGAGTTGACCCGTCAAGCATCGGTTTGTCTGGCGCAGGCTTGCCGTCCATTAAAGGCCCTGTGAGCGTCGACGATAAACCGTGCGTGACGAAGGTAATCTTCGATGGGCCGTCCCGACGAGTGAGAATGCGTGGTGAGTAGGCATCGCTGGGTGGCACGCGTGGAATCCCCATCCCCTACCAATCGAACACTCTCAATCCTATTCAATTGAGGACTGGCTCCCGACGTGTCCCGCCGCGGGACCTTCCTGTGCATTTGAGCATCTGGATCGCTCTGCTGCTGAAACATCGGAAACACAGGAATTTGTTAGGTTTGTTACAGCGAGCGGCAGGTGAAGCTTGAAATGCAACTCATATTTGTTGCCGCGCTAGGTCTCGATGACTTGTTTTCCTTACTTTTACACCGCGGGGGCCCCTGGCCCAGAACTGGACCGAAGGACAGTTGCGCAGCCCTCTTTCAGAATCGACACTGTGAACACGATTTTTTGGCTCGCAACGCCCAGCCTGATGGGGACGGATTAAAAGAAACAGAAGGTATTCTAGAAGAATGGTGGGGGATTTACGTCTAAATGTATTCAAACCGTGTTGTGGCTGCTGCTTTTCTCCTCGTCGGCT
>MNIJ01000163.1 GCA_001919715.1 Acidobacteria bacterium 13_1_20CM_58_21 | reverse complement strand
GGCATTTTACTATCGGCATGTGCGCTTCCGGGAAGCTGCCGAGATGTTCAATCAAGTAGTGGCCCTCGCTCCTGACAGCTTCCTTGGCTATTCCAACCTGGGCGCCACTTACGTTGAGCAGGCGCGCTATGCAGACGCCATTAAGATTCTTGAACAGTCTATCGCGATACGCCCCTCCGACTACGGCTACACCAATCTCGGAAATGCTTACTTCTTCTTGCGGCGCTATGAAGAGGCCGACCAGGCTTACCAACAGGCGATTAAGCTTTCGGAAAAGGATTCGCTCCTCTGGTGGAATCTGGGGGACGGATACTATTGGACACCAGGAAAACGCAGCCAATCAGTGGCTGCATATCGGCAAGGTATTACCACTGCGGAGGAAGAGCTCCGTGTCAATCCGAAGAATTCATATTCGTATGGCGTCCTCGCCATCTGCCACGCGATGCTCGGGGAGAAAAAATTGGCATTGGACGCCCTGGGGAGCGGGCTCCCGCTCTCGCCGGCCGATCCGTTCCTGCTCTTTCAAGCCGCGCTGGTTTACAACCAGTTCGGTCAGTCGGATGAGGCTATCGCTTGGTTGAAGAAGGCACAGACTGCGGGGTATTCCCAGGCGCGAATACGGGACTACCCAAACTTTGATTCATTGTGGATAAATCCGCGATCCCAGGAATTACTCCGAGGCAGATAACTTCAAAGGAGGTAACAGCATATGGCCAAAGAAGCAGCAGCTCTAGAAACCCGGGAGGTTCTCGTCAAGGTTGGACTCGATACCAAAGGGAACATCGAGGCAATTCCGGAGTACTTTGAAGTCAGCAAACAAAAAAACGAAGAAGTACGGTGGGTTTGTGCTCAGGATCATAAACACGACGGGCCGGATCCCTGCTTCACTGTGGACTTCGAGAAAAACGGATCACCATTTTACGAGTCACAATTCAGCAGTGACGCTCCCATTTCTGGTCTGGCCAGACGTAATGTCTTGCCGGGGCCCAAAATATACGAGTACACAGTAAGGATAAAAGGCAAACCCGACTTGGATCCGGGCGGCGGCGTCAAAGAGTAAGCCAATCGAGTGCCACGCAACCTGTGGGTGCTGAGTCTCCGTTGGATGTGTGCCTTATCGACGTGCGGCACCGCGAATGCCCTAATCACTGCACCGCAACATTGCTCATGGCTGGATTCTTGTTCAAGCACGTGCTGGGAAGGGCCGCTCGCCCGAGGAGGCCGTTCGACGCCTTCGGTGCGAATGGCGTGTTGCCTAAGTTTGTGACACTCAAGTCTGCGAAGCGACTGAAAGTCGCGCCGCTCCCGGTCGTAGTCGAGCGCTCGTGGATGCTCGGGGTAGATCAGTCACCAATATTTCTGACCCACGAGTTCCTTCATTACCGCATACATATCGTTGACACCTTCATCGATGAAAACTTCCGTGTACTTTTCGTTGGGCGCTTCCATGCGAACATTTCGGTAGTGAACATGGTTTATCACGTCCTTGCTTTCGAAATAGCGGCAGACTTGTACCGGGTCTTGGCCCATCTCGCGTGTCACGCCGCAGTCAAAGGTGATTCCGTTGCAGGCCCTCGGCACAATGTCTATAGTCTTTGTCTCCGGTTTCAGTTCCCCTGCACATCGCCGTCTTTCGACGAATAAGTCCCGTGACGCTTACCGGAGATCAGTTCTTATTTGGTAGGAAGCCTGCCCACCGACGGCCCTACCAATTGGTAATTGACCCGTCCGGCCGAAAGTACGTCTGCGCGCGATTCGTATCGTACTTCGTTACTTCCATAATCGGCGTTAGCTTGCTCATATCCAGCTCGACCCCGAGTCCCGGTCTGTCGTTGGGATATAGCTTTCCGTTCTTGAAATCCAGGCAGACGGGCACATGCGGAAGCTCCTTGCCCTCAAATCCATACTCCATCAGCAGCGGACCCGAGAACGTACCCAACGAATTCACCAGCGCTGCGGTGGCGATGGGTCCGGTAAAGTGAGGCACAATGCCCACGAAATGCGTCTCGCAGATCGCCGCGATCTTCATCATCTCTGTAATGCCTCCCACGTTCGGCAGCGTAGCGCGCACATAGTCGATATCGTGGTTCTCCACAAGGAGGTTGAAATCCCATCGATTCCCCCATTCCTCGCCCGCTGCGATCGGAACCTTTACTAACTTTCGGAGACGAGGAAGGTCTTCGCCGAATGCCTCCGCGCGCACCGGATCCTCGACAAACAACGGCGCAAGGCCTTCGATCAGATCGCATCCTCGAATCGCGTCCGAGAGATCGAATCGTTGATGAAAATCGATGCAGAAATCGCCGTCCTTCCCCACGCCTTCGCGCGCCTGCGCGCACTGTTCGTAAAGCTCATGCACCTTCTGACGGGTATTAAACGTGGTATTCGCAGGAGTGTCGGCCGCGCCCATGCGGAAAGCCCGATAACCCGCCGCAACGGTAGCCGCGGCGCGATCCTTCACGCTCATGCCTGGCCTGAGTCCCGGTATCATTCCGCCGGTGTTGTAGCATTCACAGTAATTCCGCACCATGCCGCCCAGGATTTCGTGAACCGGCAATTTCAACGCCTTGCCTTTGATGTCCCACAACGCCAGATCGAGTGCGCCGAGTGCATGTTCCTTTTCACGCCCCGGAGGATAAAAGAACGACCGCGACATGTCCTGCCATAACCTTTCGATATGCTGCGGGTCCTGCCCGATCAGGCGTCCGGCGCACTGCTTCAGAACATCGGGAAAACCGCCTTCACCAACACCAGTGACTCCGGCATCGGTCTCGACGGTCACCACGGTATCTGCCTGATTGAAGAGCGGATTCGGATCGCCTGGCGCATGAGCCCGTATGCGCGTGATCTTCATCTTCGGCAAAGCAGCTTGAGCCAAGGGAAGATGTGCGAACGCGTACACTCCCGCGGCCATCGATTTCAGAAATAATCGCCTGTTCATCACACCTCCTTGAGCAACCAGACGACACGGTCTAAATTCCGGCCCTGAATCGCCTAATTCCCAATAAAACAAAGAAGAAGTTGGCGAGACGTACGTCGCTGATATTGAATCTTGCGTTCGCGCGACACACCCGGAACGTCGTGCTGCCCGCCCTACCTGACGGCCGCTGTAAATTCGCGGTAGAACGTAGTGGCGTCCTGATCGGGGCTGCGATCCTTTATGTGAATGGCTTGACTCGCCCGCTGTGTACTGAACACTTCGAGCGCGCGACGGTATTCCTTTTTGACCTCACTGGCGGGCAGTTCATGTCCCAGTGGGTCCGTACCACCTACAATCCAGACGTCGCGCGGCGCTAAAGCAGCTACCAGATCTTGCAAATCGTAGGACTTCAACATCCCCGGAGCAACGCCTTCCAAGATGCGCCGATGGACCCTGCTGTTCACAACCGACTCGTAGGAAACCAGCATGCCGTTCAACACTACTCTTCGAATCCTGCCGTCAAGCACCGAGGCGTACAGCAACGGCAAAGCGCCAGCGTCTTCACCGTATCCATAAACCCGATTTGGATCGACTTCCTTGCGTGACACGAGAAGATCTAGGCCGCGCGAGATGTCCAAAGCGCGCATCCCCACCATGGTTTTGCCGACCAGGAGGGCCGTCATGATGTCGCTGAAATCGCCAAAATAGCGATCGAATTCCCTGCTGTTAGCATCGGTGTTGACTTTGGTTTCTCCGATTCCCCGGGCATCGATGGAAAGAACAATGGTCCCTGACGTTGCGAGCTGTTCCGCTTCTACCGCTGAAGCTGCTTTACCCTCTCCGGTCACCATTAATACGGCAGCTTTCTTGCTACCGCCTGCATCAGGAACATAGAGCAGCGAGGGAATCAGGACGCCGGGCTCGCTCTCGTAGATCAATTTTTCGATATGGTAGCCCGAGCGAGAGATCGCGCCGTAAGATTTGACCTGTAATGGTCCACTCGCTGGCTCATAGCGGATCGCTTCCCGCACTTTGCGAAGCAAGTCTTCCGGCGGAGTCGGGTAATTTGCCTTCAACTTCTCTAGCCGTTTCTGGTTCAATGTGAATACGCTCTCACCCCCAAGCGAAGTGGAAACCTGGCCTGTGGGAGTGCAGCGTAGTTCCTCCGGCGTGGCCATTTCGATTCGCGGCTCCGGATCCGTATCTCCGGTTCCCTTTAGCCATCGGCCAAACCAATCGTACGCAGCAAGGCGACGAGTCTTGTTATATCCATGACCGTCATCAGCTTCAACCATGCCCAGCTTTTCTTTTGCGCCGATCGCCGAATAGACCTTCTGTGCTTCCGCAAAAGTCTCTCGTGCCCCGGCGATTGGGAAGAAATCGCGGATGGCCGAAAGAAGAAGGTAGGGTTTGGGGGCAAACGCGTAAAGATAATCCGGGTAATCGAGTCCCTCCTGCAGCCAGAAGGGAAACGTTTGCTCGGCGTCTTGTGGACCAATGGTGTCGAGCATTAAACGCCAGGAAGTGATATAGCACGAGGGTGCGGCAACTTGGATGCGATCATCCAACGCCGCGATGTAGGCGGTGTGGGTGCCGCCACCGGAATTTCCCGTCAAGCCAATGCGCGCGGGATCCACTTCCTTGCGCGTGAGAAGATAATCGAGAGCTCGCATACCATCCCAGATGGTATAGCGGGCCAGGTGATCCCCCACCAGCATGCACTGCGTGCCGACCACCGTGTGCTCAGTGGTTGAGTCGCCCACTTTGGACTCCCGCAAGTCCTCGTCATAGATCTGCAGCCTTTCACCTTGGCCGATCGGGTCCCAGGTCAGTGCAACGAAGCCCTTTGTAGCGAGGGAAGCAAGCATCTGTTGCCAGATCGGGTTGGTTTTGCCTCCGCGCTCATGCCCCAAGGGAAACAGGATCGCTGGGTAGGGCGGACGACCGGTTGTTGGCAGATAAAGGTTCGCGGTCACGTAGAAGTGAGGTTGACTGTCGAAGATAATTTTCTCGATCCTGTACCCGGTCCGTTCCAACACCCCGACCACACGAGCGTTCAGCGGGGTTCTGTCGGGGAAGCCCCCGAGATCTTCCAGCATCTGTTCGCGCAGGTAAGTTCTTCGTCTATTCACGTCCTCGATGGTGGCCAAGTGCTCGACTCGATGCTTCCGTTCCTCCAGCATGCGGAGTCCGATGTTGTCCAAGTACGACGGTAACATCCGGCGAATATTCTGGAACTGCTCCAGTCCGGAGGCGAAATTCAAATCTTCGGATTGCTGCGCCATAGCGGGTACTGCAAACAGGCAAGCCAGGAAGCAAGCTATATACACGTGCAGCATTTTTGTGTCCCTCCGAGTTCGCGACCAATTCACGGCCAGGCAAAAGGTTCCGTGCATCGCCAGGTTGAGCAGGTACGGCCAGGGAATCTTGAAGGGAGCCGCTCGGGATCACGTAGATCTTCAGGGATGACCAAGCGTTGGCTCCCCCATGCGATTACAATTTGACCAGGTCCTTGATCCTGATCGTCTGACTACCGCGTTCGATGCTGCGATATGCCGCGATCCCAATCAGACTCGAGAGGGCGCCGGCGCGAAGATCTGCTCGCAAACCTAGGGGATCTGAATTCTGCGATCCTCGGAAGATCAGATCATGCAGAGAGGTATCGGCTCCTCCGTGTCCACCTACGCGCCGCGGTTCCAGACCCTGTATCACTTCGGATTTGCCGAAACTGCCTGTCAGGCGCAGTCCTTTGTTACTGAATCCTCCACCGCCAAATTCGTTGTAGTCGAGTCGTCCGCGACGGCCGTTGATCGAAATAGCTTGCCCCTCAAAAGGCAAATAGGTATTGGCCGTATAGTTCAGGAAGACGCCGTTTTCGTACTTCACCACCACCGACATGGTGTCGTAGATGTTGATGTCTTCGCGCCAGAGGCAGCCATCGCGCAAGTAGCCGTCTTCGGATTCACAATCGACGTAAAGTTTCACGTAGCGCTGGTTCTGTGTAACATCCCAATAGAATTTACATTGTTGCTTGAACGGGCAGACACGGCAGTGGGTGTTACGGAAGGAATTGTTACGCCCGTAGAATTTTAGATCACCGAAGGCCGTCACCTCCACCGGCGCGGAATCCAGCCACCAGTTGGCCAAGTCAAAATGGTGAGAGGCTTTGTGGACCAACAACGTGCCCGAGTTTTCTTTCAACCGGTGCCAGCGGCGGAAGTAGTCAGCGCCATGATGGGTATCCAGATATTCGTGAAAGTCCACGGAAATGACATCGCCAAGGGCCTTCTCGATTAGAAGTTCCTTTATTTTTTTGGCCTCTGGATCATGCCGAGCGTTGAACGTTACAGTGACCTTCTTGCCCGACCTCTTTTGGGCGTCCAAAATCGCCAGGCACTGCTCCTCGTCGGTGCAGAGGGGCTTTTCACTCATCACATCACAGCCCAGCTCTAGTGCCCGAGCGATGTACCGCGCGTGAGTGCCATCTATGGTAGTTACCATCACTGTGTCGGGGCGAGTCTCTTTGATCATCCGGTCGAAATCCACAAAAGAAGGTGCCTTGGTGCCAATCAACTTCTTGGCGGCCTCCACCCGCTTGCGGTTGATGTCGCACAGCCCGACAATTTCCACGACGTCGCCATAGCCTTCCTGGACCTCCTGTCCCCAGGTAAAGGAGCCGCGATCACCAGTGCCGACGAGGGCCATGCGGAGCCGCTTTTGCTCAGCAGCCCGGGGAGCGCTCACAACAGAGCCAGCCGTAACGGCCAGCGCTGCGCCGCCAGAAATGAAAGCGCGTCTCGTGACGGTTGAATCTGTCATCATCTGTATCCTCCCAAGAAAAATTGCCGCGGAGTGCTTTTGCCCTGATCGTGCCTGCTGCCACTTTGCCCTGGCCGTCACCGTGCCTGCAAAAGCTGGGGCATCCGGCACCGGTACGCGCGACCCACTGCCTGCACCCGCCCCGCACCTCGCGAACGGAGACGAAGTTCATGTAGGCGTAGAATCGCTGTTAATTGGCAGCCATTGTTGTGTCCTTCCAGTTCAGCTCACCAGCACGCACAGGCAATTGGTGCGCACGCGCGTATTCGTTGCGTGCCGCAAGTGTTCCATCTGCCCAGTCCCCCAGAGGATAGAGGAGTTCACGGTACACCAGGTAGCTCATGTCGACGGTGCGGGCTGGTCGGTGGTCCTTCACGTCGTCCACTTGGTTGAGATAGCGCCGCCCGTTGGCTTCCGCGACCCGCGGAAACCATGTCTTGTACCAGGTGCTCGTGGCATTCTGGAGGGCACCATTGCGTCGACGCTGGATTCCCGCAGCAGCGTTCAGCGCCTCATCGAGAGAGGCTAGGGCCTCGCTGTCTTTTCCTTGTCTGACGGCCGTCTGAGCCGCTTTCAGCAGCTCGCTCATTCGACCTAGCTCGAGAATCATTTCAAGGTTTTGCCGGCACACATCGGCGATAGAGAGGAACACTTCGAGATTGTATTGATTGTCGCTGACTTTTTTTAGGTTGGCGTACAGCAGGTCGAGCAACTCCTCGTTCTCCGATAGGGCGGTTGCCGCGATCTCGAGACGTCTCGAATTTTCCTGCGTCCAATCACGGCTGATTGTCAGGCTTGGTGCGGATGGAATCGGCAGAGCCGGAAGTGTTTGGTCCTCTGCCGGTTTTGGCGGGTTGAAGATCATGTCCGAGTTGCCCCAAATGGGGGTTCGGGCGCTCGAAGGCGAGATTTCCCAGATGTCGTCCCAGATCTGTGCCTGCTCGCTCATGAGCTGATAGAGGCGGCCCATGTTGCGGGTGCCGGCTCCATAGAACAAATCGTAGAATGAATTCATGAGTTCCGCGGGGCTCGCCGATGCGGGGTGCCAGGCAGCGGCAGGTCCGGTCGCGTATCCCAACCAAAAGGTCTCAGGATGCAGACCGGCGTCGGCCCATCCGGCGACGAACACCCCAATTAGGTCGGCATTTTGGCGCGCCGGTGTGAAGGAGATAAGGTGGAACATTTCGGCGACACGGCCATTGCCCAGCGATTTTGCATGCAGACGACGGGTGGAAGGCAGGGTGTAGTAATGAGGGAACAGCGGCTCCTCGCCCTGAGTCGAGGTATAAACGAGCTGACGGATTCCACGCCTCTTATAGGCGGAATCAAATTCGGGACCATACACCTCACCGTTGACGAGATGGCTCGGAAGCGCGCTGATCTCTTCAGATTTCAGCGGATATTCTCCCCAGAACAAGACGGTGCGGCCGCTTTCATGCAGATAGTTGGCGGCCTTGGTGATAAATTCCGCCAGTAGCCTTCCCACCGACGCGAGAGTGTGCGCGGGCGTCATTTCGTCACACTGGGAGCTATCGGCCAAGCCTACGTAATAAGGCTCATCTGTCGATAGGACGAAATACTTAGTTCCCTTGGTGGCTTCGAGGAGGTCGTCATACATCCCAAACAGGAGCTTGTAGGTTTCGGGATTTGTGACACAGAATTCATAATTGCTCGTAGGAAAGGCGCGAAGCGGCGCGTATTCCGCGTGCTTCAGAATGAAGGCGACGTGCCCGGGCGCGTCCAGGTAGGGAATAAGCTGTACATGAAATCGAAGGGCAAAATCGGTGAGCTCTTGCAG
>MNIJ01000133.1 GCA_001919715.1 Acidobacteria bacterium 13_1_20CM_58_21 | reverse complement strand
GAGTCGCGCCTTTCCACGCCTAACACTTGCTTCATGCGCGTCTCGCTCCCTACGCCTCAGATCAAGTCGCCGTACGAGTGATCCGCTGCTTGTCGGTTGCACCGAATTGCATATTCTTACTCTGCATGTGGTGCCAAACTGCAAATATATGCCGGTCTGGGGAAAAACAAGCAGCAGGAAGAAGAAGCTGGAATTGGTTTGCCGACCCGGGCAAGGAATCTCGTTGCCTCTGCGGGAAGATGACGTTTAGCCTTGTGTATCTTGGGACCGGTCTGGCTAACAAATCCGCAGTTTTGGGAGAAAAATGAGAACCCTGATCTCTCTTTCGATTGCACTCCTCGCGGTAATAGCAGTGAGGGGTCAACAGCCGGGCAAATCGGCGACCTATGTACTGAAGCCGACGCCGAAAACTGTAGCGTGGGGGTACTATGATGCGAAGACACCGCGGGTGCTGAGCGTTAAGTCCGGCGACACCGTGGAGATTCAGACGCTGATTACTTCCAGCCCGAAGCGGCTTGAAGATGCGGGCGTTCCGCCGGACCAGGTCGAGCAGTCGCTGCGCGACATCACCGATCAAGTTAAGGACAGAGGACCCGGCGGACACATTCTTACCGGACCCATCTACATCGAAGGCGCGGAAATTGGCGATGTACTCGAAGTGAAAATTCTCTCCGCGAAGCTTGCGATTCCGTATGCCTACAACGGATTCGGTCCCGGGCGCGGCTTTCTGCCCGAAGACTACCCTTACCCGAAGATGAGAATTATTCCGCTCGACGAAACGCACATGATTGCGCGCTTCGCTCCCGGCATCGAAATTCCATTGCATCCTTTTTTTGGCAGCATGGGTGTCGCTCCGCCGGAAACTTCCGGACGTCTCAGTAGCAATCCGCCGTGGATTCAAGCCGGCAATCTGGACAACAAGGATCTCGTGGCAGGAACGACGCTGTACATTCCCGTTCATGCGCCCGGCGCGCTCTTTGAAGTCGGCGACGGCCACGCCAGCCAGGGTGACGGCGAAGTGGATATCACCGCGCTCGAAACTTCGCTCATCGGCACGTTTCAATTCGTCGTGCGCAAGGACATCCGCCTCCGCTGGCCCCGCGCCGAAACGCCGACCCATTTCATCACCATGGGCCTCCACGAAGATTTGAACGAAGACACCAAGCTCGCGGTGCGCGAAATGATCGATTTCCTGATGAACGAGAAACACCTTTCCCGCGACGACGCTTACATGCTCTCAAGCGTGGCCGCCGATCTCCATATCACCGAGCTCGTCGACGGCAACAAAGGCGTGCACATGATGCTGCCTAAATCCATCTTAGTTTCACCAGGGAGGTAATCCGCGGTGAGGCACCCGTTGAAGCTGCTGGCGTTAGGCCCGCTTTCGTTCATACCCGCGCCGATGATCGTCGGGGGAATGTTATATGTTAACTTAGGTTATTCTTTGTGGGCAGCGCAGCAGGCAATGTTTTGCTGGCGTTTTCGGTGAATCGAAAATAACGCTTGAGACTCGTTTATGGAGAATTTCGAAAAAACAAGCTTGCTGGTGGCCTTCGCTCTGAGTCTGGCGGTCTTCTGCCCAGCCGCTCTTTCGCAATCGCAGCCGCAAGTCCCCGAATGGTGCCGGGCGCTTCCCCGGCCGGAATACAAATCGCTTGAGCGTGTGTTGGCTATCGATCCGTGGTTCGAGGTCTATAAAGCCGCGCCAAGCGTCTTCGCCATCTATGAACCGCATCAGGCGGAAGAAGTCATTTCCTATCTCATTGTCGGCCACAAACAGGCTCTCCTGTTCGACACGGGGATGGGCATCAGCGATATTCGCAAAGTCACGTCCAAGTTGACGTCGCGTCCCGTCGTTGTTCTCAACTCGCACACGCACAACGATCATGTTGGCGGTAACTGGCAATTCGCATTCGTCTACGGCATGGACACAGACTTCACGCGCGCCAATGCGCGCGGCTCTCGCGAGGATGCGCAAGCGGAGATCACTCCCGATCAGCTATGCGGCGACTTGCCCAAAGGTTTTGATGCGAAGGCCTACGCCACAAAACCATGGAAAGTCTCACGCTCAATTCATGACGGTTTCAAAATCAATCTGGGCGGCCGCACCCTCGAGATTCTCTCCACTCCCGGCCACACGCCGGATGCCATCTCCTTGCTGGATCGCAACAACGGCCTTCTCTTCACCGGCGACACGTACTATCCCGCCGCGATCTGGCTGTACCGTCCGGAAACCGATCTCGATGCCTATCTCGCCTCCGTGAAGCGCCTTGCCGCGCTTGCGCCCGAATTAAGACTCGTTCTTGGAGCCCACAACGTTCCCGTTGCCCCGCCTTCGGTTCTGCCTGAACTCCTCACGGCGATCGAGGCGGTGCGCTCGGGCAAGGGCACCATCAAGCCAGCAGGAACTGGCAAAGCCATCCACAGTTTTGATGGTTTCAGTTTTCTTCTCCCCGCCGACCGCAAGGAGTAAACTTCTCTTGGGCACGGCCGCTACTCATGAGTTTGCTAGACTACAAGATCGCTGGCGCCGCATTTCTGATTTTTCTCGGTTGCGCTCCGGGCGTGTCACTCACCGAGGTAAAACGCGACAAGTCCGTGTGGAACTATGACGGCGGCGTTTTTTTTGAAACCGATGGTTCGCTACCCAATGGCGTGTGCTTCCGCGTGTCCGGCAACGTGACTTCCCCGGAATTCTTTGACCATTTGAAACGAATCGACGATGGCCACGGCACGGTCTTCCGCCGCGGCTTGGACACCGTCACGCAATTCCCCGATCAACTTCTTCTCTCCTTCGTCATCCACGACCAGTCCTGTAGCTCCCGTCTCCACGAAGTTGGAACACACATATACCTGACCCGGGAAATGATGGGCGCTTTGCAGCTTTCTCTTTATTGGAAACGCGGTGTGGATCTACGCCAGATACAAAACGTCACCGAAATTGGCACGTCGGTCGAACGGATTATTCCCTATGCCACGGATCTGGCGTCCGAACTGCCACAGCGCTTGGAGTGGTCGTATCAACTCGCGGTTGCCGGCAAGGGCATTCCGCTCACAGACAGCTTGGTGTTTGTCTTCCGCACTCGCGATGAGCGCATCGCCGCGCGCGTCGCCGCACGACTGTAAGTGCTGAGTTGTTAGTTTTGGGTTGCCAATTTGGATACCCTAGTTGTCGGTGTGAAGTTGCGCTGTCACCCCAGCGAGCTGACTTTTTCCGGCTCGATCTTGTATGTCACCCGCACTTCACCCGGTTTCCGGAAAGGGTAAACTGGATTTCCAAGATATTTCTTTGAGAGTTTGTTGATGTGGTCGTCCGCTCCGTTTTCGGTAATTTCCACGACCTTGCCCCGGATCTCCAAATAGCGATAGGGATTAGCGGGATCCTGAAGCGAAATCGAAACTCGAGGATCACGCCGGATGTTTTTGTCTTTTACTCGGCCCTTCGCCGAATTGATGCGCACGAATGTCCCGTCGTAATCCACCCACACGGGGGTAACCTGCGGGCTTCCATCCTTCATCAGCGTTCCGAGATTTCCGAACGCCGGCTTGTCCAACAAATCCGCGTATCTTTCTGGAATCACCTGCTTCATTTCGGCCTCCTCATCAATTCAAGCGAAACTCATCTCCGGAATTCGTTGCCCGGCGATCAATGGTGCACCGGTCAATTCCTGCACTTCTTCCGCCGTCCAACCGCGGGCCACTTCGCGAAGGATCAATCCTTCCGGCTTCACGTCGATCACCGCCAGATCCGTAACGATGGTATCCACACATGTTAAAGCGGTTAGCGGATATGTGCACTGCTTTACGATTTTTGGCGCTCCATCCTTGGTGGTGTGCTCCATGCACACGATCAATGTCTTGGCGCCTGCGGCGATATCCATTGCGCCTCCGATACCGCCGGAGCCTTTTGCGCCGGGGATTTTCCAATTCGAAAGATCGCCCTTCTCCGACACCTGAAACCCGCCCAGAACGGCAACGTCCAGATGGCCACCACGCGACATCAGGTGTGCGTCCGCCTGATGAAAGAAAGAAGCTCCCGGAATCAGGGTCACGGGTATTTTCATCGCGTCCACCTGATCGAAATCTTCTTCGCCGGGTCTTGCGCGGCGTCCCATTCCCAGAATTCCATTTTCGCTGTGGAAATAGACCGTGATTTCTTTCGGCAAATAGTCCGCGATGAGATTGGGAATTCCCCAGCCGAGATTCACGTAGCCGCCATCCGGCAACTCGAGCGCAGTACGCTGCGCGATCTGTTCTCTCGTCAATCGTGGCTTAGCCGGCGTTACTCTTTCCTGAATGCCGTCACCCGGCATAACGGAGTCCTTTCGCTTGCACGAGGCGATGAACAAAGATCGCTGGGGTCATCACATGTTCCGGATTGATCGTACCCACCGGCACGATTTCTTCCACTTCCGCGATGGTTGTCTTTGCGGCCATGGCCATGATGGGATTGAAATTTCTTGCAGCCAGGCGGTAGGTCAGATTTCCCAACTCATCGGCCTTGTGCGCCTTGATCAAGGCATAGTCCGCGTGAATCGGCATTTCCAGAATGCAACGCTGGCCTTCAAGGAAGCGTTCTTCCTTTCCTTCGGCAACTTCGGTGCCCACGCCCACCGTAGTGTAAAAGCCTTGCAGACCAGCACCGGCGGCGCGCATTCGTTCGCACAGAATTCCCTGCGGCACTAGTTCCAGAGTCACTTCCTTGGCCGCGAATCGCTCCTGGAAATAATTGGCGTGTGGTCCGGGAAAAGAGGCAATCACATGCTTGATCTGATTGTTCTTGAACATCAGCCCAAGTTCGCCTTCGCGAGTCCCGCAATTGTTGCTGATCGCCGTGATGTTCCTCGTCCCTTTGCGCGCCAGCGCCTGAATCAGGTTATTCGGAAAACCCGCTCCTCCGAATCCACCGAACATAATTTGTGCGCCATCGGGAATGTCTGCCACCGCCTGGTCGAGGGTCGCGTAAAGTTTTTGCTTCATCGCGCGCTCATTGCTCCCGCAGGCATGTTTGGCAGGAACTTCGCCTCGACGCCGCTGGCGCGCAGCCAGCGGCCTGTTTCCGTTCCGCTCAAATCGTGCTCCAGCAGGGCTCGCAAATCCGCTTCGTCGTCCACATCCATCTCCAGCCGGGGATTTCGCCGCACTATCACCCGGGCATGAGCCCTTTCGGCTTCGGCAAGATGTTTCGCGAAACTTGCGCTTCCAAAATGCGAGGGAAACAACGTCGGGGGGGTCCGCAGCATGGCGTTTGTGCCAGCCCCATCGCGTGAAGGCACAATCACCAGAGCCGGAGCAGGACATTCCACGGTCAAGAGTTCATCGATGTCGCTCGATTGGATCAGCGGCAGATCGAGCGGCAGGCGCAGCAATCCGCTGACGCCGACCCGTTCACAAATCCTCGACGCGGCATCCACAGAATCACTCTCGGAAATTTGCTGTTCTTCCCGCAGAATCTCCCATCGACCTTGCTCTGCCAACTGCATGACGGGCTCGTAGTTCGTCACAACAAAAATTTTGTCCACCCAGCGCACGCCTCGCACGGCGCGAACGGTGTCTGCAAGCATGGCTCCGGCCAGCGCAAATCTTTCCTCCGGCGTCAGCACGCCCATCAGTCTCTTCTTGGCGTTGTGCAGGTCCTTGACTGGTAAGAGCAGTGCTCGCATGGAAATCGCTCAGTAGGCGCCTTCGATATACGTCACGTGGCTCTCCGCTGGCGCTCTGGGGAGCTGCGGCGCCGCTGACTGCGGATCATGTTCCGGCTCATCAAACACCCGTCGAATCTTGTAAGTCGTTGTCCGTTCCGCGGGGACCCGCCCAATCGATCGAATCCTCGAGCGAAATTCTTCCGGCGGCACATTTTCTCCGAAGGTTGCGCCGGCGGCTCTGGAAATACTCTCTTCCATAAGCGTCCCGCTGAAATCGTTTGCTCCCGCCTGCAAACACGCGAGCGACGCTTCGAATCCCAGTTTCACCCAGGACACCTGCAAATTCTTGATCGCTCCGTGCAGCAGCACTCGGGCCAGTGCGTGTACCCGCAGGTGTTCCTCGCGCTTGGCTCCCGGCCTGGCGCCCCCGTGCCGGTACAGCCGCGTCTTTTCGTGGATGAAACCCAGCGGAACGAACTCCGTAAATCCACCGGTGCGTTTTTGGATGGTGCGCAGCAGAAACATGTGCCGCACCCAATCCGCCGGCTCTTCCACGTGCCCGTACATCATGGTTGATGTGGTCGGGATGCCCAGCTCGTGCGCGGTGGTGATGATCTCCACCCAACGGCCGGCCGGCAATTTGTTCGGGCTCAGTTCCTTCCGCACGCGGTCATCCAGAATCTCCGCCGCCGTGCCGGGAATGCTGCCCAGCCCCTCGTCCTTCATCATCTGCAAGTAGTCGCGCAACGCCATTCCGGTTTTCGTCACCCCGTAATCAATTTCCATCGGCGAGAACGCATGTACGTGCATCCCGGGAATTGCATGCTTGATGGCGCACAGCAGATCCCGATAGAAAAATCCGTCGAGGTCACGCGGCAACCCGCCCTGAACACAAACTTCTGTTGCACCACGTTCCCAAGCCTCGCGCGCGCGGCGCACCACTTCCTCGAAAGAAAGCGAGTATGCGTCCGCGGCTCCAGGCCCTCGTGCAAAACCGCAAAAACTGCACCCCACGAAACACACATTGGTGAAATTGATGTTTCGATTGACGACAAAAGTGATAACGTCTCCGACCGTCTCTCGCCGCAACTGGTCGGCAACAGCCACTAGCGCATCCAGTGCCGAACCTTCCGCGGTCGCCAGAAGCAGTCCCTGTCCGAACGTCAACTCCGCGCCGCTGGCCACGGCATGGAGAATCTCCTGAACTTCCGCCGGACAGGCTTGCAGCGCCGTCAAGTCGCTTATGTTCATCGTGGGGGTCGTCATTCCTGTGTATCCTACCAGAGGAGACCGCTCGCGGGGCTACCTCCGCCGGCTTTTCCATTTCCGGGGTCGCTCTTCTGAGAATGCCCGATATTCGCACACGCTTCGATTCGAGCAAAACGCCACTTCTTTGCATCATTGAGACGCTTCCTGGCCATCCCCTCTGCGCCGTTACGACGCGCGGGCCGGAACGAAGCGATCGAGCGCTTTCTCCGCCCGCGCCGCATGATTCGCCCCTAGTCGCTCCAGCCTCCATCCATTAACATACCCATAGGGCCATGAAACAGAGAACTCTCCTGATCATCATCGTCGCTGCAGCCCTCTTCGGCCTGGTTGCCACGGTGGCCGCTTCCTTCCTCCATGATGGCCTCAGTTCTCGCGCCACGCCCACTAGATTCGAAATCATGGTCGCTCGGAATGCGCGTCATCTCGCGACCCCTGCCAGCGCGCGGCTGGCCCAGAATCCTCTGCTCGTCTCGGCGGAGGATCTGCGCGATGCGCGGCTGCATTTCGCGGATCATTGCGCCATCTGTCATGCCAACGACGGCGGCGGGCAGACCATGATTGGCGGCGGCCTCTACCCCAAGCCACCGGACCTGCGTTTGCCGGAAACGCAAAACCTTACGGACGGCGAGCTGTTCTGGATCATCGAGAATGGGGTGCGCTTTACAGGAATGCCGGCATTTTCCAATAGCGGCGGGCACGGAGGCATGCTGGACAGCTGGAAGTTGGTTCACTTCATCCGCCACCTTCCACATCTAACCGCTACGGAACGGATCGAAATGGAGCGCTATAATCCCAGAGGGCCGGACGAGCGGGCGGAAGAACAGCAGGAAAATGATTTCTTGAGTGGAGTAGCACCTGGACGGAAACCCGAATCACAAATTCATCATCAGGAATGAGGCCGGATCACCGCAGCCTCCAATTCCAAGGGGAGACGCTTATGCCATTTCGCTGGTCATTACTGGCGCTATTGTTCGCACTTGTTACGGGCCCGGCTTTTGCTCACGGCAATAAAGTTCACGTCAGGGGCACGGTCGAGAAAATCAGCTCCGATTCCGTGATTGTAAAAACAGTCGACGGGAAGTCCGTGGAAGTGAAATTCGCAGCTTCGACCGTCTTTCTATCGAGATTCAACAATGAGGACAAACCAGCCAAGGCGAGTGACCTCGCGGCCGGCGATCTCGTCGTCATCCACGCCACACCCAAGGACAACGCTCTAAGAGCCGACGAAATCAAATTCTCCGCCCCCGCCGCGGCCAAGCCTGCGGTGACCAGCCCGCCCAAGCCTAACTCTTGAACAATTCCGGACTCTTGAGTCTTCTCTTACTCCACCAGGTGGCACGAGTGTGTTTTCAACACCAGCCAAACGCGACGTCCCGCTGCTAGCTCCAGCGCCCGAACTGCCCCGGGGGTAATGTGCACAATAAACGCGATGCCGCACTCCACGCGCGCAATGGCCATCGTACCGCGTTGCTCCAGCGAAACGATGCGCCCATCCAGCACGTTTCGCGCGCTCAATCCGCGCGGTGGTTCCGTGGCCAGCAAAATATCTCCCGCGCGAACAGCCACTCGCACGCGGCTCCCCGCTGCCCCATAGCCAAGGGGCACCTCGATCTCGCACGCGCTATTGCCCAGTCTCACGCGCATCACGCCATCCGCCTCACGCAGAGCGAGCACTGTAGCGCTCAGCAAATTCTCGAATCCTGCCGCTTGCGCCAGTTTTTTCCGGCGCGGCGCGTCCAGTACATCCATCGGTCGACCGGTGCTTGCGACACGTCCATTGTCGAGCGCGATCACGCGCTCGCCCAGTGCATCCACCTCTTCGCGGCTATGTGTCACATACAGAATAG
>MNIJ01000221.1 GCA_001919715.1 Acidobacteria bacterium 13_1_20CM_58_21 | reverse complement strand
GAGATGCCGGAAACGATTGCGCGAGCAAGAATATCGTTTATGTGGAACGATACGCCGCGAAATTCGATCATCTTCTTGGGAGAGAGTTGCGTTTTCATGTTCATTTCGATTGACAGCAACAAGTCACGGAGCGAACATCTTAATGCACCTAGCCTCCCGACTTAAATGCACCGCCGAATTTTGGCGCATCCTTCGCGTGGAAGCTGCATCCAAGAGAAGGGGAAGAACGCCATGGGGTCTCCTGCTACCGCTGTCCGCATCCGTCACGACCTTCACACCAGACTGCTTGACGCCCGCGGGCGAACCGACGAGGTATTCCGCGTGGTTCGCGACCAAGCCATTTACGAACGGCCGATACCCGAGAGACACCGTATTATCTTCTATGTGGGGCACGTTGAGGCCTTCGATTGGAATTTGCTGGCGCAGCGGGCGTTCGGGTTACGATCGTTTCAGCGTACATTCGATCACTTGTTTGCGTTTGGCATTGACCCCGTCGATGGGGGATTGCCGTCGGATACTCCGGCGGATTGGCCGTCGCGCGAGGAAGTGGAGCGCTACAACCGTCGTCTGCGCGATGAATTGGACCACGCCATCGAGCATGCCTTGGGGCGGCCCGAAGAAGGCCATCCGCAGCTGATCCCCATGCTGGAAGTGGCCATCGAACATCGGCTGATGCATGCCGAGACGCTGGCGTACATGCTGCACCGGCTGCCGAGCCACCTAAAGATGGGCGGGTCGGAGAGTGCGGCTTGGAAGGCCCGCGGGGTGAAGTCGCATCTGGTGGAGATCCCGGCCGGAACTGCCACGCTCGGAATGGAGCACACTGACGGCGATCAATTCGCGTGGGATAACGAATTCGGCGCGCATGAAGTGGCGGTGAAGCAGTTTGCGATCGACACTTTCAATGTAACGAATCACGATTTTCTGCGGTTTACGCAGGCCGGGGGCTACGAGAACCGTGCTCTTTGGAGTGACCAAGCTTGGGCTTGGAAGGCCAAGGAAGGCATTGAGCATCCTATGTTTTGGCGTCGCGAAGGCAATCTCTGGATTTATCGCAGCATGTTCGGCGAGATACGCTTGCCCCTGGAGTGGCCGGTATACGTGAGCCATGCCGAGGCCACCGCATATGCGAAGTGGCTTGGCCGTAAACTGCCAACCGAAGCGGAGTTTCATCGCGCCGCGTACGGAGCGCCAGAGGGCGGGAAAGAACGGAGCTACCCCTGGGGCGAGGAAGCCCCGAGCGCGTCCACGGGAAACTTCAATTTCAAATCGTGGGATCCCTCGCCGGTGGGGGCTCATCTCCCAGGCGGAAGCGCTTTCGGCGTGCACGATCTCGTCGGGAACGGTTGGGAGTGGACGCGAACGGAGTTCGCGCCGTTTCCGGGGTTTACGCCGATGCCGTTCTATCCTAGCTATTCCGCAAATTTTTTCGACGGCAAACACTATGTGATGAAGGGTGGCTCGCCGCGCACCGCTGCGTGCATGCTGCGGCGATCGTTTCGAAACTGGTTTCAACCGCATTATCCGTATGTCTACGCAACGTTCCGTTGCGTCGAGGACTAATCCACCTCAAGCCCGGAAGGCCCTATGCTAACCTCCTTCCTTCCTGTCCGCCACGTGTCTGAATTCGCGGCGGACGTACGCCAGAGCCTTACGAAGCTGGGACAAAGAGAACTCCCATCAAAGTATTTGTACGACGAAGTGGGCTCGGCTCTGTTCGAAACCATTTGCGTCTTGCCGGAGTACGGACTGACTCGCGCGGACGCGCGGCTGATGGAAAAGCATGCGGGAGAAATTGTGCGGCGGCTGCCCTCACCGATTAAGGTGGCGGAGCTCGGGAGCGGCTCAGGGAAAAAGACCAGATGGATCTTGGAGGCGCTTTCGCGACGGCAAAGAACCTATTACTACCCCATCGAGATTTCGCCTTCGGCGCTGGCAGCGTGCGCCAAGGAACTCGGACAGATCGATCTGGTCAGCGTTGTCGGCCATGAACAGCCGTACCTGGAGGGATTGCGCACGGTCGCAGAAGGGCGAGGCGAGCAGGACCATCTGCTGGTGCTTTTCCTGGGAAGCACCATCGGCAATTTCGATCGCCATGCAGGGGAAGAGTTTTTAAAAGAAACGAGGGAGATTCTGCAGCCGGGGGATGCGTTGCTGCTCGGCACGGACCTGGAGAAGAGCGTCGAGCTACAAATCCTCGCTTACGACGATCCCGCGGGGGTGACGGCGGCGTTCAACTTGAATTTGCTGGCGCGGATCAACCGGGAACTGGGCGCGGATTTTGATTTGTGCTGCTTCCGGCACGAGGCGCGCTGGAACAACGTGGAACGACGTATCGAGATGCACCTGCGCTCCACGCGCCGGCAAACGGTGCACGTTCCGGTCGCCAGCCTGCGGTTCATGCTAAACGAAGACGAAACCATCTGGACGGAAAGCTCGCACAAGTACAAAGCTGAAGAAATTCCGCAGATGGCGGAGCGCACCGGATTCCGCTGCGACGGACAGTGGATCGACCGCCAATGGCCCTTCGCTCAGAATTTGCTCGTGGCGGAATAGCGTGGCCGGACGCTGGATCCAAATGCTCTCTGGTTGGGAAGGCGCCCGTAAAGAGTTACCATCAGCCGATACACCCAAGAGGAAGTCGCCGGCAAAAGCGGCAGACCAGTCCGAGAGCAGCAAAGCGTTCCGCTTGGACAGTTCGAGATCGACTGGCCGCTTCGGCGTGCGGCCCGTCAAGGCTCACCAGCCGGCTGCGAAAAGTCAAAAGGCTTCGATGCGCCAGACGAGCCGGGTCACCCAGGCTTTTTGCGTGCTGAGCTCAGGGCGCCAGACGGCCAGAATTTGCGAACCTTGATAAACGCGCTCGAAACCTTCCTCGGATTCCGACACCGTTTCGATCGGCGCAACCCAGAACTCCTCGACGAGCGGCGCGTGCAGCGCGACGCGGACGCGTTGCCAGCCATCTTCCATGCGCAGGATGGGACCGGGCAGCGAACCACTGAAGCGCAGATGGTGGCGGCCCGCAGGCGTCTCAAAGAAGCGGTCGGGCTCGGCGGGCGCAAGAAAATTGATGACCGATTCGATGCCCACGGCCAGCGGCTTTTCGAGAGTTTCCTTGAACTTCAGGGTGATCTCGCAAGCCGCCTCGAAGCCGTGCGGGGCTGGACTGAAAGAAAACTGCTTGACGAGCAGGAGTTTGGCGCCGGCAAACTGATTCTTGCCTTGCAGCGTCAAGGAATCCGTACGGAAAAGCTCGGCCTCATAAGGCGCAGAGCTTTTCACGGTGAACGCCCCGCCGGCGAATCCGACGGCTTCGCGCAACTCCAGAGCCTCATAATCAGCCTGCGTGCGCGCGGGGTCAAAGATCATGACGCGGAAGGCGTGGCGAGGCCAGCGATCGTAACGAAGAAAGCGCTCCAGGCCGGGTTCTTTCACGCGGGTTTGTTCGTGAATGGAGGCGACCGCGCCGGTGGCGGGCTTTCCCGCCGCTTCGCGCAAACGCGTGTGATAGGCCTCGGGACGGCGCAGGATGGAATTGACGAGCGTGGCGGCGGCAGGGCGGAAATCAAGGGCGGCAATCGTGCCACCGTCACTGGGCTTTACAAGGGCCTGCGCTTCGAGAGAAGTAAAGAGCAGCTCGTTTGTGCCGTCGGCATCGTAGTCCAAGAGCTCCACACGCGCGACGAGCGCACCGGGAGTCTGCCGGTCGGCAATGGCCTCGGCGCGAATCAGATTGCGCCAGGAATCGGTGCGCAGATGCGGGGCATAGATTCCGCCAAAAATACCGTGCCAATAGGCGTCATTGCACTGGGCGCGCATGAGCAGATCGCGCGCTTGCAGCAATTCATCGGCCGCCTTTCGGTCGTCGTGCCGCGCCGGCGCGGCGGCGATGCGCGCGGAAACGCGCAGCATTTTCTTGTGCAGCAGATTGGATTCCGGGTATTTGCGAAAAAAGCCGCGCCAGGAACCGCCACGAAGGAAAGATAGGATTTCTGGTCGCGCGCTGAACTCCTTTAAAACCTCGTGGTAGCGTTGCCGGACGCGCGTCGGGAGCGCCCACTCCATCATCTCGGTGTAGGAAGCGGTTGGCAGATCGGCGCGGCCGAGAGGAGCGCGTGTTTCCAGATACTCCCCCGGAGTGGAAACCGCCAACCAATCCGCATTTTCCTCCAGGGCAGTAAAAAAATCGGACAGCCAGCCGTCCTTGTAACAGTGTTCGTGCGTTCCGGGCCAGACACCGAACTTTTCCATGTCATCGCCCATGGCCGCCACGCCGCCCGGATGGATGCTGGCTGCGTCACGCAGGTAGGCGATGACGTCTTCGACCTTGCCAAATGGAATGAGATAGCGCAGAACTTTCTGCCCCGGGTAAAGCCACACTGTTTTGCCACGGTCTTCGGCGATGTAGGCGCCAAAGAGCTCTTCCGGTTCGAAGCCCGCGGAAAGAAAATGCATGTCATCGACGAGCGTGTAGGCCACGTTGGCCGCGGCAAGGGCGGTGGGAAGCTGGGGCTCCCAAACACGCTCGGCGAGCCAGGCGCCGGAGGGAACCCGGCCGAAGTGTTTCTCGAGATAAGCAGCCAACCGGCTGATCTGTTCGCGCTGATCTTCGAATGGAATGGAAACCAGGATCGGTTCATAGAAGCCGCCACCAACGAGCTCCACCTGACCGCTCTGAACCAGCTTTTTGATACGAGCGAAATACTGAGGCCGATGTTTCTCGATCCACGTGAGGAGCGGCCCGGAATAGTGCAGGCCGAGACGAACTCGCGGATGCCCTTCAAGATGCTCAATGAATGGAAGATAGGATGAGTCGTAGGCCTTTTCGAGGACGTGTTCGAAATTGCCGCAGGGCTGGTGCGCGTGAATAAGCAGGGTGAGATGAAATTTCTGTGGCATGGGGACAGTTTTTTCTCCCTAACATCATAACCCGCCATGCGAATTTATGAATTCCGCTCCGGTGAGAAATGCGGGAATTGCGTACTTCGATGGGGTCCCAGGCGCACCCCAGTTGGTTCAGAGTTCAGTGTGCCTTAGCACCCAATCGGAAACCGCCTTCAGAGCCTCCGGCGCCATGGTCTCCTGAATTCCCCCATATTCGGTGGGCGAGCCGGTTGGGCCGTGCTGGAAGAGGTGGTTTAAGCCTGGCAATTCGGCGGTTTGAAAATCCTGGTTGCCGCCGTCTTCTAAGGCTTTCCGGATTTTGGCGAGATTCTCCTTCGGCGGGGCTTGAAGATCCTTTTCACCATGGAGGGCCAGGACGGGGCATATCGTCCTTTGGAGTGCCGGGAGGGGGTCATAATCGAGGAAGAACCGGAACCACGGCGAGACCATCAGGCGGACCTGCGATTCGAAGGCGGCCGGCGGAAGCGACGCGCTCATGCCGCTGGACTGCACGAGGTCGCTCAACTTTGCCTCGAGAGTTGCCGGGTCTCTCTCCTGGCGAACTAGCGCGTAGGTTTGTTTGTTGAATTCTCGTGTGCTGGCGATCTGCTGGTCATTGACGCCCGCCGTCTTCAAGATGCGCTCGGACTGCAGCAGCAGATTGTCCTCGCCCTTGAGGCCAGGCCCCGCGAGAAGGACGATCCAGGCTACATCGCCGGAATGGGTGGCAACCAGGGGCGCGATCATTCCGCCTTCGCTGTGGCCGATGAGGCCGATTTTCTTTTGGTCAAGTTCCTTGCGAGATTTCAGGTAAGCGAGGGCCGCTTCGGCGTCGCTGGCAAAATCTTCGGTCGTCGCATTTGCATAATCTCCCGTGGACTTGCCGATTCCACGTTTATCGAAGCGCAGAACGGCGATGCCTTTTCGCGTGAGATGGTCTGCCAGCACTAGAAAAGGGCGATGTCCAACCAGAGATTCATCGCGGTCATGCGGCCCGGAATCGCTGAGGAGAATGGCAGCGGGAAACGGCCGCTGTCCGCGCGGAACAGTGAGTGTGCCCGCGAGTGAGATCTTTGTTTTGCCGTTGGTGAAGATGACTTCCTCTTCCTGATACGGATAAGGTTTTGCGGGGTTTTGTGGGCGGACCAGTTCGAGAAGCTGGTCCGAGCGTTGGAAATCCAATTTCTGCTCGACGCTGTTTTGCGTCCAGCTTCCGGTGATGGTTACCTTTGCGGCGTTGAGTGTGCCGTCATAGACTCCGCCCACGACAGGAATTTCAAAATGAAAGCCCGCCCCTTTCTGGCTTACCTCGATGGCCGGTAATCCGCTAACACCCTGATCGGGACTATCAAGCGCAGCGACCAGCTGCTTCTGATCATCATGCGAGACGTGCAATTGCAAGCGTAGGCGCATGCCGTTGCCTTCCAGTGCGCCTTGCCACACTCCCTCGGCGCTCGCGACCGCATCGGAAGGCTTTCTGGCCCCGGCTCCCGCAGCCTGGCGATGAAAGACCAGCGGCAGGCTGTAGCTACCCTGTGTCCAGTCACCCTCGATGCCGTTGCGATCCGCGGTAAACCTTCCTTCATAGGAAGCGCCCACGGAAGACACATTGAAATGCAGCGTGGAGTCTTTGCGGGTAAGAGCGGTCACCTCAATACCGTAAACGCCTTGATCCAGGCTATCGATGGTCGCTTTGAAGGAACCGTCTTCCACCCTTGAAACATGCAGGACCACATGGAGGATCGCTTCGCCCGCTGGCAGCGAACCGCTCCATTGGCCTTCCAGTATGGAGGAGCCCGGTTGCCGTTGCGGCTTATGAACGGCTGGAGTCTGGGCCGAGGCAGTCGAAGAAACAGCCAGGCCGACGAAGCAAATGGCAAAGGCCAGTCTTCCGTTAGCAGGCTTCACCCAAAACCTCCACACGCCACCTTCAGGGGGGTAGATGATTTCCGGCCCAAAAGAGTTGGCATGGTGAGCAGCGCGGATCAGGCGTTGGGTGTAAATCAATGCTCAAAAAGCGGGCTAGAGATTTGGCGGCCCGACATACAAAAAGCGGCACGCCGGAGCGTGCCGAGCAAAACGGGACAAATCCGGTGGCTAGCAGACTAGGCTACTTTCCCTTTTTTGCGTACCAATCGGCGTTGATCGGCGTGAAGCTATTCCACTTTTCGGGCAGGTCCTCGAGCGCAAAGATGGCCGTCACCGGGCAGACCGGGACGCACGCGCCGCAATCGATGCATTCCGTGGGATGGATATACAGCTGTGTTTCACTCTCGAAATCGGGTTCATCCTTGCGCGGATGTATGCAGTCCACCGGACAGACATCCACGCAGGCGGTGTCTTTTGTGCCGATGCACGGCTCGGCGATCACGTAAGCCATTAAGGATCTCCTTTGTTCGGACAGCCGACCGGCGCCCCTTCCGATGAAACAGCACGACCGGCAAAAATTCCTTATACCACGCGACTGCCCGGAGCGACAAGCAGCCAAGAGAATTGTACGCGGTAGGAATGAGTTTCTCAACCGGTAGCCGTGCGGATAGAATGAGAGCAGAAGGAATGACGATGAGAACCTCGGCTTGTCTTCTCTCACTTGTCTTACTGGCCGTGGGGACTGTCCTGGCCGCGCCGCCGGCGCCGCGGACCACGGCTTCCCGCGATCCAGCACTCATCGACGTCGAGGCTTATCAGAAATTGCTGGCCGAATACCATGGGAAACCCCTGCTGGTGACGTTTTGGGCGACTTGGTGCGAACCCTGTCGTGACGAGTATCCCATGCTGAATGAATTGGCGAAGCAATACGCTCCGCAGGGATTGCGGGTTGTGGGCGTGAGCCTCGATGACGACGGCGATTTGATCCTGATGCGGCGTTTTCTGGCCCGCTACAAGCCGGTTTTTCCCAACTATAGGAAGAAAGCGGGCGATGAGAAACTGTTCCGACAAGGCGTACTGCCGAGCTGGAACGGGGTCCTTCCAGCTTCGTTCTTGTACGCCAAAGACGGCCGGCAGATTGGGCATGTATTCGGCGAGGGCACGCGGGATACCTATGAGGCGGCTATTCGCACGCTGCTCCGATCAGGATCCAACTAGAACTACTTCCAAAAAATCGAAGTCACTGTATTGGGTCGGCTAAAAACTGCCGCGGGAGGTTGTTGATGCTCAACACCAAGGGCAATCGCATTACCTATTTTGGCCACAGCACGTTTTCGCTGACCACCCCCTCGGGGCAGGTCGCTTTGATCGATCCGTGGGTGATGACCAATCCGTTCTGTCCGGAGGCGCTGAAGAAAGTGGCAAGGCTGGATGCCATTTTCCTGACTCACGCGCATAGCGATCATAGGGGTGATCTTCTGGCTTTGGCGAAACAGCACAAACCGAAAATCTCGGCGAGCTTTGAGACCTGCCTTTGGATTGAGGACAAGGGTTTTGGACAAGAGACTTGCCCAATGGGAAAGGGCGGCTCGCAGAAAATCGGTGATTTCGAAATCACCATGACACACGCATTTCATTCCAATTCCATCGAGGATAACGGCGTGCGGCACTACGGCGGCGAGCCCGCAGGATATGTCATCAGCATGCCCGGCGGGTTCAAGGTGTATCATGCAGGCGATACGGCGCTCTTCGGAGACATGAAGCTAATCGGTGAGCTGTACGAGCCGGTCCTGGCGATGTTGCCGATCGGCGATCTCTTCACCATGGGCCCGCGCGATGCGGCCCATGCCATTCGCCTGCTCGGCGTGAAACACGTCATCCCCATGCATTACGCCTCGTTTCCCTTCTTGACCGGTACGGCCGAAGAATTGCGCAAAGAAACGAAGAAAATCAAAGGGCTGAAAATTCACGCGCTGAAGCCGGGGGAGAAACTATGATTCGCAGCGAGAATCTGCAGAGCGGTTTTATTCAGGCCGACGTCGAAGAATATCTTTACCGGCTGCTGCCGGAGCGCGATAGCGTCGTCCGGGAGATGGAGGATTACGCCGAGCAGAACCGTGTTCCGATCATCGGGCCGGCGGTCGGGCGGATGCTGGCGCTCTTCGTGCAAGTTTCGGGCGCCAAGCGGATTTTTGAGATGGGCTCGGCCATTGGGTATTCTACGATCTGGCTGGCGCGGGCGGCTGGGCCGAAGGCCAAGGTGCTCTATAGCGATGGCGATCCCGAGAAAGCTCGCCGTGCGAAGGATTATTTTCGCCGGGCGGGCGTGGCCAAACGGATCGAAATCCGTGTTGGTAATGCCCTGGAACTGGTAAAGAAAACGCCGGGCACATTTGATCTGATCTTCAACGACATAGACAAACACCAATATCCCGCCGCACTGCTCGCGGCATTGCCCAAGCTGCGCCGCGGCGGCTTGTTCATCACTGACAACACGCTGTGGTCGGGCAAAGCGGCGCGGCCGGCAGCGCCGGACGACCCTGACACGCAGGGTGTCCAGGAATTCAACCGGCTGGTGTACGCTTTGAAAGAGCTCTACCCGGTCTTGATCCCCCTGCGCGACGGCGTCACCGTCTGCCGGAAGCAATAGCTCGGAACAGGCTCACGAGCGGAGGAAATTGCGGACGAGGAAGCCCACGTTGGCAGGACGCTCGGCGAGACGCCGCATAAAATAGGGAAACCAGTCGCGGCCGTAGGGGATGTAGATGCGGACGCGGTAGCCATCCTTGACGAGCCGCCGTTGTAGGTCGGTGCGCACGCCGTACAACATCTGAAATTCGAAATCGTCCTTGGAAATCTGCTTGGCCGCCGCATGGCGAATGGTCGCCGCGATCATGCGCGGGTCGTGCGTAGCGATGCCGTGATAGAAGCCACTGGAGAG
>MNIJ01000152.1 GCA_001919715.1 Acidobacteria bacterium 13_1_20CM_58_21 | reverse complement strand
CGCAAAGATTTCTGGCCAAGTATTTTGTGCCGACACGGTTGATTGCTGCGCCGTTCCTGAGCGCGGCGGCGGGCAGAAGTGTCTATTTGAAGCTGGAAACGGAGCTGCCGACGGGCTCCTTCAAAGTGCGAGGCGCGTTCTGGGCGCTGGCGCAGAGAATGGCGAGGGGGCAGGTGAAGGAAGTGGCGGCTTCGAGCACCGGGAATCATGGAGCGGCGGTGGCTTGTGCGGCCAAACAGTTTGGTATCAAGGCCAAGGTCTTTTTACCTGCGAACTGCAATCCGGTGAAGCGCGACCGCATTGCAGGGCTCGGCGCGTCGATTGTGGAGAGCGGCGGCGACGATCTGGCGTCTGCGTTCACGCTGGCTGCGGAGTATGCCAAACGGCCGGGGGTGCATTTGCTGAATGATGCGACCGACGAGGATCTGCCCGCGGGGCCCGCGACGATTGGATGTGAAATCCTCGAGCAGCTTCCCGAGACGAGCGTGATCGTTGTGCCAGTGGGGGATACGGCCCTGATTCGCGGTATCGCGGCGGCGGTGAAACAGAACTTGCCAGCAGTGAAGATCATCGGTGTGCAAGCGGAACGCGCGCCGGCCTACTACCTATCCTGGAAGAAAGGCAAAGCAGTGACAACCGAGACGTGCGACACGATTGCCGATGGGCTGGCGACACGAACGCCGGAGGCAGCGAATGTAGGCGACGTACAGAACCTCGTCGACGACATGGTCCTGGTGAGCGACGAGCAGATGCTACGCGCGATTGAGACGCTACTTCTGGAGGAACACGTGTTGGCGGAACCGGCCGGGGCCGCGAGCACGGCGGCGCTACTGCGATCCGGCATGGGTGGCGGCGATCACGTGGCGCTGGTGGTGAGCGGAGCCAATATATCGCGAGAAGTACTCAGACGGGCCATTGGGAACCCGTAACCATCCGAAAAGGCGATCGGCGACGGAGTGTTCCTGCTCGAGGATACGGTAGCGACGTACCTTGTCCCTCGGACTTCAACGGATTCGTCACTTCAGGGTGGTAAAAGGATTGAAGTAAGGTATTCACCTTAGCGAGTTTTGCTGTATTTCCCTTCTATTCTTTTCTTCGGGTCTCCCCCATCTATTTAGGAAAGACCGCACTGGCTAGTTCGTTGGGCGTGCCTCCCTCCGAGGCAGAGCTGGGGTCGGTCTTTCCGCAGAATGCTGGATCCGCACGGTGCGGGTCTTGGGGACAGGTCTTGGGAGCGGAAAGATGTCCAGCTGCATGCAAGATTCCCCCGGAACGCTAAGGGGCGGTCAACGCTGGGGACAGATCGCGCGAGGCAATGCGCGGGCTGAGGCGTAGGTGCGGATTGGAAAGGAACGCCGAGCCATGAAGCGTAGAATGTGCCTTGCTGGCGCGCTAGTGGCGCTGCTATGGACCACGCCCGCACGGGCGGATAACCGCATCATCCTGCGTACGAGCCTTAGCCTGCAGGCGCTTAATACGGCATGCAATCCTCTGTTACTAGCCCCAATCTGCACGGTGGTCCAAGGGTTGGGTGATCCTCTAGGGCAGGTCTACCTAATCACAAGTCCACTCGACATAAGCGGACTGCTAAATCTCCTCGGCAATCCGCTGGGGATTATCGATGCCGAGTTGGAGCAGCTGCTTAATTTAGTGGGTGGCCTGAACATTCTTCCCACGCCGATTCCGGCCACGGTGATGTCGAACAGAACCTTGGTGCCATACCCTGCAGGTTCCACGACGAATGCATGGGATGGCTACGTCAATCAACCTGCGGCATCGATTGTAGGAGTCCAGGATACGCAAAAGACGTTCAATGTATTGGGGACGGGGATTGTCGCTGACATTGACACGGGAGTGGACCCCACGCATCCGGCGCTGCAAGGGGTTCTGCTACAAGGTTACGACTTCACTCGGAACCAGCCAGGCGGTTCCGAGCTGAACGATACTTCGCCGTGTCCATTCATGACGTGTCCGCCTCCCCCTTGCCCGAATTGCTCCCCAGCGAAGGTGAATCAGTCCACGGCGGCAGTGCTGGACCAGTCCACGGCGGCAGTGCTCGATGGAACCCCGTATGCGGCATTTGGACACGGGACGATGGTGATGGGCATCATCCACCTAGTGGCTCCGACCGCGCAGCTCTTGCCCTTGAAGGCGTTTCATTCGGATGGGACAGCTGCGCTCTCCGACATTTTGCGCGCAATTTATTACGGCGTGCAGAACCGCGCCAACGTGATCAACATGAGCTTCGACCTCACGACGGCATCGGCGGAACTGCAGCAAGCCCTCGACTACGCCAACAAGAACGGCGTGATTTGCGCGGCGTCCGCAGGAAACGACGGGACGGCGGAAATTGTATATCCCGCGGCGTTGCAAACCGATGTGATGGGCGTGGCATCAACGACGGATCAGGACGCGCGCTCGTCGTTCTCCAACTTTGGAGACACCATCGTGTGGGTGGCGGCTCCCGGCGAAGCGATTGTGAGTACGTACCCATACAACACATATGCAGCGGGATGGGGAACTTCGTTCAGCGCGCCGTTTGTGTCGGGAGGGGCGGCGTTGTTGCACAACCTAAACGCCGCCATTAACCAGTCCAGTGCCGCTTTGGCGGTGGCCCATGCAGTCCCGCTTGCGGATTCCGGCATGGGCCACGGGCGGCTGGATCTTTGTGCGACTCTCGCGTCAGTGATTGCGGCGAGTTGTTCGCCGGATTTCAGCGTTTCTGCAGCACCACCCAGCGCGATAATTACTGCGGGACAGCAGGCAAACTTCACCGTCTCCGCTACACCGCTGCACGGTTCCACTCAGACTGTAACGTGGAGCTGCACGGGTGCACCGGCGGCGGCCACGTGCACGGTTTCGCCGTCGTCTGTGACGCTTAATGGGTCGACCATGGCGACGGCGACGGTCACTTTGACGACGATGGCACGAGTCCTGGTGCCGCCATTGGTCTTGCCACGATATGCGCCTCCGATGCAGCCATGGTGGGCGCTGGTGGCATGCTTCGCCTGGCTCGCCGTGCTGGCGATGTTGTGGACCTTCGGTCGAGCATCTCGCCCTCGGCGGCCTGGTCTTGCCGCGACAGCAGGACTCCTCGCCGTCTCGCTTTGCACGTACTCTTGTGGCGGCTACGGTACGCCGCCGCCGATTAGCCCAACGCTCTCCACGCTGACGCTGAATCCCACGACTGTGACTGGGGGCGTGCAATCCTCCACAGGCACAGTGACGCTGAGCGGGCCAGCACCCACTGGCGGCGCAGCCGTCACTCTCAGCAGCAGCACGTCCACGGCAACGGTCCCGGCGAGCGTGACTGTTGCTGCGGGAGCCAGCAGCGCGACATTCACGGTGACGACCAGTGCGGTGACCACGTCCACACCGGTCACCATCTCCGCGTCCTATGCTGGCGTGAGCAAGACGGCCTCACTCACCGTAGCGCCGGCGGGTTCCGCCACGCTTTCCGCGATAGCGCTCAACCCAGCCAGCGTGACTGGCGGGTCACCTTCAACAGGCACGGTAACGCTGAGCGGGCCAGCACCCACTGGCGGCGCAGCCGTCACTCTCAGCAGCAGCACGTCCACGGCAACGGTCCCGGCGAGCGTGACTGTTGCTGCGGGAGCCAGCAGCGCGACATTCACGGTGACGACCAGTGCGGTGACCACGTCCACACCGGTCACCATCTCCGCGTCCTATGCTGGCGTGAGCAAGACGGCCTCACTCACCGTAGCGCCTCCAGGTACTCCGGCGGGAACTTACACGCTTACGATCACGGGAACCTCGGGCAACCTCAGCCACTCTATAACGGTCCAAGTAACGGTCAACTAAGAAGTACTTCGGAGCCTCTCCAGCCCTCTTCTGGAGTTCAGCCTGCGAAGTACAGCGGCTTTCCACAGCTGGCTGCGACTGGCCATTTGGCCAATTACGCCCAGGGCAAGTTCCATTGCAACTCCCAGTCCTAAATGGATCCTAAGAGAAGGGGAAACTATCTCCGGGCACCTGCCAAGGTGAAGGAGCGATGGATAACGCGAAGACGGAGTTCCGCTGGAGAGTTGCGCGCAGTTTTGCGCTCGTGGCATACCTGGCAGGCTGTTGTATGGCCGCAGGCTCGCCCGCAAAGGCTCAGGCTACATCTGCATCACAGGGATCGGGGTCGAGTCCCCGATTGCTGAGTGCGGAGGGAGGGCGGGCGATCGTGGATGCCGTGCAGGATCAGGACCAACCGAGGCGCGGTGTGCAAGACTGTTCTCATCTGGTTCATCAGATGTATTTCAATGCGGGTTTTGAGTACCCGTATGCGAGCTCGTTCGAACTGTATGCCGGGAACGAGAATTTTGAGCGGGTGAGATACCCGCAGCCGGGAGATTTGATTGCATGGCCAGGCCATGTGGGCATTATCCTGGACCCGCGGGGGCATAGCTTTTACAGCCTAGTGAGTACGGGCCTGGAGGCCCAGGATTACGAGGGAACTTACTGGAAGTCGCGCGGAAGACCGCACTTCTACCGGTACAAAGTTGAAAACACCGGGACTCTGACGGCCGCCAAGGCTCCGGCTTCCTCAGTAGCTACAGATTCTGCAAGGCAGCACGTCACTGCGCCGGTGATCGAGGAGCGATTTCCTGTGACGGCCTCCGCCTCTCATCGGCCACCGAAGACGGCTTCGGAGCGGACAAAGGTAGTCCCTGGTTCACCGGGTTTGCAGGCGCCGGCAGTTGCAGCCGCTCCCTTTGAGGTTCCGCAGAGCATAATCATCACGCCGGAGAACAAGAAACCAACGATTAGCCAAGTTACTGAAGGCATCTCTGAATTGAGCAACGCCTCGGGAAGTGTCTTGCGCACGAGTGACCCCACAAAACTGGTTCTGCCGGTGATCATCTTTGAGCGGCTCCAGGTGGAGCGTCTGGAATTCAAAGGGGACCACGGATGGGCCCGTCTGCAGATAGATTCTCGAGCGACTGTCGCGGGTGGAGAAACGGACTATAAGGGGCGACGCGAAAAAGTTCGCTGGGAGCTGCGCCGCACAGAATCGGGCTGGGAGGCGATTACACCCACGGATCGAATCTATGTGCCAAACGATGTGGCAGTGCGCCATTTGGCGGCACAGCTCGCGCAGCTGACCGCGAGGGATGGCGGTGCTGCACATCCGGAGACAGTTCTGCGTCAGGAGTCAAGGCTCGCTAGTCTCCTAAGCGCGCTGCTGGAAAACAAGTTGGGCCACTAATCGGGCAGTCGAGGGGCGCTGGAAGCGCAAGCTGCTTGTTACTTAGCGATGGAGAGGAACGGAAAAATCCACCGGAGTTGTCATCCTGAACTAGTGCTTCGGTGGGCCGGAAGTTGTGCTCGGTGATTCCTGAGGCAGAGCAAAGGCGATGTAGACGCCACCGGACGATGATTTCGGGTCCTTGCCGCCTCCCGCGGCGATGACGACGAATTGGCGGCCGTTGACTCCGTAAGTGGCCGGGGTAGCATTGCCGGAGAAGGGCAGAATCGCCTCCCAGAGCAGCTCACCGTTAGATTTATCGAAGGCGCGGAATTTTTTGTCGAAGTTGGTTGCTCCGATGAACACCAAGCCGCCTGCGGTGACGATCGGACCACCGTAGTTCTCAGTACCGGTGTTCCTTTGGCCCCTCGCGGCAAGTTCTGGGTATTCACCTAGCGGGATCTTCCACACATATTCACCGGTGTTCAGATTGATGGCGTTTAAAGTGCCCCACGGAGCAGCTACGGCGGGATATCCTTCCGGGTCGAGAAACTTGTGGTAGCCGGTGAAGCGATACGGCGTGGATGCCGGAGACGGTGCGGAGCTTGCGAGCTCTTTACTTTCACCGCTCAGCAAAAAGCTGACCAGCGCGCCGTTTTGATCCTCGGTCAGATTTGGAAAGCCCGGCATTCGTCCATTTCCGTTCTTGATGGCCGTTGCAATCTGCGCGGGAGTCAGCCGATTGCCCACTCCTATCAGGGAAGGCATCGCGGGAGGGGAACCCGTCAACTTTTCTCCGTGGCAGATGCTGCACTGGCTCATATAGATGGCGCGTGGGCTATTTTCGGCGGTGTTGGGGGCGAGAGCGCCGGTCCATGGCATCTCATTCGAATTGATGTACATGATTCCGGTCTCAGCGTCCACGGCGGGGCCGCCCCACTCGGCACCACCGTCGAAGCCAGGAAAAATTACAGTATCCTTCCCGACGCTGAAAGGAATGAACTGCCCTTCACTGCGGAATTGTTTGAATTTTTCCACCGCCCATTGATGTGCTTTCGCCGTGCGCACGGTCAGAAGATCCTCGGTGAGAAGCTGGCGCGCAAAGGGCGCGGGGCGAGTGGGGAGCGGCTGCTCGAGGGCGGCAACTTCGCCGGGCACAGTGCTCGGAGGATATTTTCGGGACTCAATGGGGAAAAGAGGCCTTCCGTTGGTGCGGTCGAAGAGATAGACGAAACCTTGTTTTGTTGTTTGCGCTACAGCATCAATTTCTTTTCCGTCGCGCTTCACGGCGAGGAGGGCGGGCGGCGAAGGAAAGTCGCGATCCCAAATATCGTGGCGGACTCCCTGAAAATGCCAGACTCTCTCGCCCGTCTGCGCATTCAGGGCAATCAGACAATTGGCGAAGAGATTGTCACCGCTGCGATCGGCACCGTAGAAATCAAATGCGGCGGAGCCCGTCGGAACATAGACAATCCCGCGCTGGGGATCGAGCGCCATTCCGGCCCAATTGTTCGCCGCACCGCTGGTCTTCCAGGCATCCTTCGGCCAAGTGTCATGGCCAAATTCACCGGGACGTGGAATGGTGTGAAACGACCAGCGCAGCTTTCCGGTTCGAGCGTCGTAGGCTCGAATGTCGCCGGGAGGCGCGGGGAGAGTCTCGGGGTTGCGGCCGCCGACAATCAGCAGGTCTTTGTAAACGACGGCTGGACTGGTCAAATCCACAGACACAGAGCTGGCAGGCTCCCGGCCAAGATTTTCACGCAGGTCGATTCGGCCGTCGTCTCCAAAGGACGCAATCGGACTGCCGGTCGTGGCGTCTAGCGCGTACACAAAGTTCATTACTCCAACCAGGATGCGCTTGTCCTTGCCGTCGGA
Organism: Acidobacteria bacterium 13_1_20CM_58_21; assembly: GCA_001919715.1. Taxonomy (GTDB): domain Bacteria; phylum Acidobacteriota; class Terriglobia; order Acidiferrales; family UBA7541; genus Acidiferrum. The sequence goes on along the minus strand of MNIJ01000152.1, from coordinate 18,869 downwards.
CCAGTAAGCGAGCCCGCGGTCCGGTTGCGTTCCACGCATTCCGGAGTCGAACTTCCACAACGGCTTGCCTGTCGCGGCATCCAACGCGAAAATCTTTTGTGTCGGCGTGATTCCGTAGAGTACGCTCTCGACGATGATGGGGCTTGTCTGAAGACCACCTTGCTCTCGGGTGTCAAAGCTCCAGGCGACGGCCAGGCGCTTGACGTTGCTGCGATTGATTTGCGCTAGCTTGGAATAATGATTGTTCTCGGGCGCGCCGCCGTAGTCCGGCCAGTCTTGCTGCTCCTGGCCGGATACATGGCTTTGTGCCGGCGCGTTTGCCGCGCGCGCCATCAACCCGGCAGTGGTGACGATCAAGGATGAAACTAGAACGAATGCACAACCGGTGAGTATTTTCGGTGTTCGCTTCTTTTTCATGGCCGCACGAGGAGAGAGGATAACACTCCTGCAATGCAAGGCGACGTGCAGATAAAGAGACTCTTTACATTTGTCGAGCCGGACGCTCGTCCTGCCAGCAGGCGCAAGCGCGATTGACTCGTCTTTGGCAGCGGTCAAAACTCCAAATGCCGCGCGCAGCCAAGAAGCCGTTGCCGCCTCAGCTCCCGGGCCAACCTTCCCTCCCTTGGTCACATGGGGAGTAATACTAACAGCAGAAGTCTCAAGGCTCACCGTTGGCGCAGTCCCATCACGCGCATCAGGCTTCCTGGACGTGGACCAGTTCGCGCTGACGTTCGTGTTCTTCCTTGGTGCGGTCGGTAAGAGCTTCTTTCAACAGAAGCAAATTGCGACGGAATTCGAGCTGAGCAATAACCAGGCGGCTTAACGCTTTCAGGGCCTCCCTTTGCTCGGGCGCCAGTTCGCGCGGCGACCGGTCGACGACGCAGAGCGTGCCCAGGGCGTAGCCGTCTTCGTTGATAAGGGGAGCGCCGGCGTAGAAGCGGATGTACGCGTCGGAAGCGACGAGGGGATTGTCGCGAAAGCGCTCATCCAAACGCGCATCGGGGACGACGAAGAGATCGGATTGCAAAATCGCAGTAGAGCAAAAAGCGATGTCGCGTGGTGTTTCTGAAGCATCAATACCCACTCGTGATTTGAACCATTGGCGGTCTTCATCGACAAGAGAAATCAGCGCGATTGGCGTTTCTGCAAACAAACGAGGCTAGCAAGGTGAAGTCGTCTAAAGATTGTTCGCGGGCGGTATCGAGGATGGCGTATTTCTCCAAAGCGGCAATTCTGCCCCCTTCGTTGACTGGCTTGGCGAGGACCATGAGCCACCTCCTAAAGCAATTCCTTGGTCCGGGTTGGATCCTGGCCGGGGCGGAAGCATACTCCAAATGAGAGAATAAGGCGCGGGCCAAGTGAATCCATTTTGAATCCATCTCGGATTTGGAGGGAAGGCGCGTGAAATGGATTACACGTGAACATGTTAAGGGGGAGACTATTCCCTCTGGACCACGCTCAGCCACACTGGCCGTGAGTGCTAAGTTTTGCTTGCGTTACAACCCACTATTTGCGCCGTCTTCACTATTTAAAACGTGGGGACCCAGGGTGTAAGTCTCGCCGCGGCGAATCCGCAGTAGACCGGCGCGTCGCGCTTCGCCGTCAAATCCACTTACTCCTTCCCTAGATTGGACTCGCAGAACAGCGGCCCGGCAGTTGTGAATATCTTTCGACTTCGTCCACTTATTCGTTAGAATTCAACGCGCTCGAGATTTTCGCGTCGCTATTTTCCGCGGAGGGGCTCCATGAAGTCTCAGCTACTGCGTTTACGATCACTGTCCTTTGCAGCCGCAATTCTATGCTCAACAATCGCGGGAGCGCAGGCCACCAAAGCGCAAACTTCGCAACAAAGATACACGCCTACTCCTGAGAATCTGAAAGCGCGCGCATGGTTCCAGGACGCGAAGTTCGGGATGTTTATTCATTGGGGCGTGTATAGCGGGCTGGGCGATGGGGAATGGATTATGGAGACGCGGCCGATCAATAGAACGGATTACGCGAAGGTACCGACGTTTTTCAATCCGATCAAGTTTGATCCTGCGGCTTGGGTCGCGCTGGCAAAAGCCGCGGGCATGAACTACATCACCATAACCTCCAAGCATCATGACGGATTCGCAATGTTCGACTCGCGCTTGACGGATTGGAATGTTGTGGCGCGAACGCCGTACGGCAAAGACGTGATCGGGATGCTCGCAGCGGAATGTCACAAGCAGGGCATCAAACTGTTCTTGTACCACTCACAACTTGATTGGCATTCACCGGATTATTTTCCGCGCGGGCGTACGGGACATAGCACGGGCCGTCCGGATTCAGGGAATTGGGAATCGTACCTGAATTTCATGGACGGGCAGTTGCGCGAGCTGCTGACGAGCTATGGGGAGATTGGCGGCATCTGGTTCGACGGAATGTGGGACAAGCCGGACGCGGATTGGCAACTTGCCCGCACGTACGCGCTGATTCATCAACTGCAGCCACAGGCCATGGTTGGCAGCAATCATCATAAGAATCCGTTTCCCGGAGAGGACTTCCAGATGTTTGAGAAGGATTTGCCAGGCCAGCACACCACAGGTTTCAACGCCGAACAATCCGTAAGTACGCTGCCGCTCGAAACCGCGGAAACCATGAATAATTCCTGGGGTTTCAATCTGACAGACGAGCACTTCAAGAGCACGGCTGATTTGATTCGATACCTTGTGCGTGCGGCGGGATGGAATGCGAATTTTCTTTTGAATGTGGGGCCGATGCCGAGCGGTGAAATTCAGCCCGAGTTTGTGCAGCGCTTGACGGAAGTGGGGCGCTGGACGAAGCAGTATGGAGATTCGATTTACGGAACGCGAGGAGGGCCAGTTGCGGCGGGACCGTGGGGCGTGACGACGCAGCGCGGCTCGACAGTTTATCTTCACGTGCTGGACTGGAATGGTCCGGTGCTCGCGGTGCCGGCGATGCCACGGCCAGTTCACTCGGCGCGGCTGTTGCGCGATGGAGGCATTGTCGAGTTCAGCGCCGTCAAGGGAGGACTGGTACTGAAACTGCCCGAGCCGCAACCGGAAGAAGTGGATCGTGTGATTGTGCTCGAACTGGAAGCGGCAAAGTAGAAATCGGCATGCCTATTATAGTGCTATTTTGGGCCTACGTCCGTCCAGCTGCTATGGGGAATCGCGGGGGAATCGCGGGAATCGCGCAGAGGTGAGGGGGCCAAGAATTCCGCGCGATTGCCAACGCGGCTTTGTTGGGCCCCCATTCTTCAGCCGAGACGATGACGGCCGTTAGTTTGGCCGCTACGGGTAGTGGTTGCGGGCCGCGTGAGCGCGCGCGGTCGAGGACCTCGCTGAATTTAGTTTTGGCGACTAGTGTCCATGGGCTCTTGGGCCTCGGGGAGCATCATGGGAAACTGAGGGCGGCTCGATTCATGGATTCGGGATGGATTCGTCGAGCTTGAGGATGACAATTTCGCCGTTGGAATGAAATGTGCCGCCGGTGGCGGTGGTAGCCTCCTTCATGGGATTGTCGGGAAGGAAGTGAGAGATTGCGGCGACCAGGCCTGTGGAGCTGAGAGTCTTTTCGACATAGTCGCGCTCGAGATCGATATCGGGATCGATTTTGTGGGTGATCCCGTTGTTGCGCTGATCGCGTTCGAAGCCGATGTCGTGGGTGGCGGCGCCGATCCACAGAGTCTCGCCATTGACCTGGAACGGCGCTTTCCAGATGCGCAGATGATTGCGCGATCGGACGACACTGATGGGCTCGGCACGGGCCCAGCCGTAGTCCTGCGGGCGGCCAAAGAGGAAGAGTTGGCTCATGGGCATAGTCAAGTAGGATTCCTTCGAGAGGCTGCCGATCAAGCCGTGGAGCACGGTTTCCTTGACGTCGGCGTCGACTCTCACCCAGCCGGCGGTGGTGAAGACATGTTGCATGGTGGCTTCCGATCCGAGGATGAGAAAGTTGACCATGTCGCCGGCATGGCCTTCTTTGTCGCTGATGCGCCGCGGGATTTTCGAGAAGAGATTGTTGTCGATGCCAGGAAGTGAGCTGACCTGCCTGGCCACCACGCGCGCGGTGCCACCTTCGGGTGAGTAAACCTCGATGCGCACGGCGTAGGCGCCCTCACCGGTGTCATTCGTGGTCTGATTGATGCCGACGGAAAGGCGGCCCGAGACAGGGGCGAGAACATTGCGGTGTGCGCCGATGGCGAAAGGCTGCGCGGTGTCTTTATCGCCGATGCGGCCGATGAGCGTGCCACGCCCGGCTTCATTGAACGGTAGAACGCGGAGAAGGTCGCTGAACCCTCGCGGAAGGCCGTCCGGGCCGTTGTCGTCCTTCGCGTCGGCGTATCGGAGCTTACCGGTGGCGGTGATGAGCACGTGTTCGCCAGCTTGAATGTCCATGCTGGTGTCGATCCAGGAGTCTTCGCCAGTCAACTGCACTTCCTGGAAAAGGCGTTTTTTACCCTTGGGTGTTTGTGCAGAGGCGGAGTTCTGCCAGTCTGGCTTGGCAGAGACTTGCGGCTGCGGCGCGGTGTTCTCACGGACCAGTTGCGCCCGAAGAGCATGTGCGTGAACTGCGGTGACCAGAAAGAGTCCGAGAATAAATTGCATTTTTGCCATGAGACGCCGAATCATAGGAGTGGGCCATCCCGCGCAGGGCCGGGGGCATCCCCACTGTTAGCAGAAGCCCAGGTCAGAGCGCAAGCGGTGTCCTGGCAGTGTCCTGGCTGAGTGATGGACCTTAAAGGCGAAGAGCAGGGATCAGGCGGAGACGCAGGGACCATGGAGTTCGAGGAGAAAAAACGGGATTCCTTGACGGAGTGCGTTGGGGGCTTGTAGATTGGCAACATGCCGTAGCATTGTGAGAGGACATAGAGCGCTCCGGAGATATGCCCTTCCGTGCGGAGAAACCGCATCAGGCGGAGATAGAAACGTTCAACAGGCCCCGAGTGAGGACTGCAGCAAAAGGCATGAAAAGACTTCAACGACAGATGGTGCTGTATGGATTGTGCGCGGTGACGGCGCTACCTGCGGCTGGACAAGCCCAGGCGCCCGCACCAATGCCAGGGCAGGTACAAACCAAATCGCCCCCACCGGCGCAAGCGCCTGCACCACAGGCGCGTGCGAGGACCGCGCCGCAGAGTACAGTGAGTGTGGACGGCAGCGAGGCCATGTTTACAACGATCTGCGCGCTGTTGGCAGCGGGTTTCCAATCGAACGTCAGCTCCGACAATTGGACGGCGTTCCGGGCGCAGATGAGGGAGCGCTTGCGCCAGCAACAGGGCCCGGCAGTAGAAGCGGTGCGGGAATTTTACCGCCAGCACGAACTGCGGGATCCCGGCGCGACGCTCTCAAGGTATCTGTGGTTTGGCCTGGTCTCCGGGCCCGCCCCCGCGTTTCAGCCAGTCTTGCGGCGAGATGAATTGCCACCGGAAGTAATTGCGCTCGAGGGTTTCAGCGAAATCCTTTCCAATTATTATCAGGAACAGAAAATTGGGCAACTGTGGCGGCAAGTGCAGCCGATTTATAACCGTGAGGTCGAGCGACTGCATGATCCGGTGTCGCAAGTTGTGTTCGTCGCGTCGGGATACTTGCGTGAAATCCTCGAGCCGTTCGGGCCGCGGACATTGGCGATCGTTGTTGAGCCGCTGGTGGGACGCATCACCAACGTGAGAAATTTTGGGGATCACTATGCGCTGGTGCTGAGCGGTGGGGAAGAGATCCCGACGGACGTCCTACGTCACGCGTTTCTGCACTTCTTGCTGGATCCACTGCCGCTGATGTATCCGCATGTTACGGCAGCGAAACGCTCGCTATTTGACAAGGCCGCCACGGCCCCACGCCTGGCGCCCGAGTTAAAGGACGATTATGCATCGTACTTTGCGGAATGTACGGTGCGCGCGGTAGAGCTGAGACTCAAGCGCATGTCGCCTGGCGAACGGGAAGCGGCGATGAGCCGGGACGATGAAGATGGGTACATTTTCGTGAAACCGCTCCTCGAGGCGCTGCCCAAATTCGAAAACTCCGAACCATCGATGAAGCTCTTTTTCCCGGATCTGGTGAGAGCCATCGATGCAGGAGCTGAGGGAAAGCGGCTGGCGGCGGTGAAGTTCGCGCCAGCCGAGACCGCCAAGCCGGAGGAAGGGGCCGCGAGTGAGGAAGTGGCGCGCCGGAGAAGCGCAGCGCCGTCGACGGTGCCGAATGATGCGGAAGTCATTACCGCGCTAACCGAGGGGGAGCGGCGGATCGCGGAGAAAAATCCGCGCGCGGCGGAGGCATCGTTTCAGAAAGTTCTGACGAAATATCCGGATCAAGCACGGGCGTGGTACGGAATTGGATTGGTGGCACTTCTGGATCACGATGCGGCAAGGGCCAAGCAGGTGTTCGGGCGGCTGACTGTCGGCGAACATGCGGCGACTCAAGATCCCCTGGTACTGGCGTGGTCGCACGTCTACCTGGCGCGGATCTATGGTGATGAGGGGAACCCGGAAGTAGCGAAGTTGGAGTATCAGTCTGTTCTAAATGTGGAAGGGGGACCGGAACAGGCAAAATTAGCTGCCCAAAAAGGGCTCGCAGCGTTTGGCGGAGATAGACCCACGGCGCGACCATGAACGGGAGTCGATTTTGGTTGGACACATACGATTCAGGGGAATGCTGTAGCGCCGGAGCAGGTCGGCTGGAGCGGTCAAGGAGAGAGGAGGTGACAGATGAGCAACCACTGGCGATTTTGGAGCGAAGGAGTCGTGATCGCAGGATTGATGCTGTGCTGGAGTGGAGCGGCGGCGTCACCGAGCGGCGGAGCAAGCCGGGCGGCAGCGGGGGCCGCAGCCAACACCGCATTGAACAAAAACATCGGCAAGCATAAATCTCCAACCAGCCTGGATGACTCACTGGGCCTCGTAGTAAGGCCGGCGGATTTGCCAGAGGAGTCAGCGTTCAAGGCATTTCAGTTCGTGTCGCCGGGGATTATGTCCAAGAAGATCGAGCTTGGCGAAGTGTTTTTGCAGAAATATCAATTGAGCCGCTGTCGCGCGCCGGTGTATTCCGCACTGCCCAGCGTGTATCTTGTGACCAATCAGGTGCCAAAGATCGAGGATGCGGGAGAAAAGGCCCCGGTGATGAACCCCAATGAGGTCCAGGTACTGGCCATGCTCGGGCAGACACTTCCCAGGCAGAAGCGCGCCGCCCGAACTGCGAAGCTCGGGGATGAGAATTAAAAAGAGATGAGGAGAAATAGGATGAGAATGAAGTTGAATACTTGCTTGGGGATGGCAACCCTCGTAGGCTTGTTGGCAAGCGCGAGCGGAACCGCAGTGGCGCGGGGTTGGCAGTCTGCTCGGGGAAGCCAAAGTCAGCCTCCAGCGCAGCAGGGCGACAAGCCGAAGACTCCGGACGTTACACCTCTGACGCTGGACGCCCCGGCACCGGTGAATGCGGAAGAAGATGCTGCCTACAAAGCCTTTCAGGGTGTGATTCCAAATGATGCCGCCAAGAAGATTGAGCTCGGTGAGGCATTTCTCCTGAAATATCCGGAGAGTCGCTACAAGTCTCCTGTATATGGGGCGTTGACTTACGCCTACTTACAGGCCGGGAATACACAAAAGATGCAGGAATACGGAGAAAAGGAGATCACGTTGTCACCGAACGATGTCTCTACGCTCGCGCTGCTGGGGCAGACACTGCCCCGGACCTTGCATGGGAGCGTATCCGACCCCGCCGCCGTGCAGTTGCTGGCCAAAGCGGAACAATACTCCAAACAAGCCATCGAGATTACGCCGACGCTGCCCAAGCCGGAAAACCTAACCGATGAAGCCTTTGCGTCCGCGAAGAATCAAACGCTGGCGATGGCCCACAGCGGTTTGGGATTGGTCTTCGTGCGGCGAGGCAAGAATGCAGAAGCAATTCCGGAACTCGAGCAGTCCGTGAAGATCGATCCGAACCCGGACCCCGTGAATTACTACTTACTGGGAATGGCGAACAAGAGCACCTCGCACTTCGATGATGCGGTCGCGGCCTTTAACAAGTGCGCAGCGATGACGGGGCCCTTGCAGGGGACGTGCAAGACTCAGGCCGAAGATGCGAAGAAGCTTGGCACGACGCAACTGAGCGCGCCGAAGTGAACCAGGCCGCCGGTGCGGCGGAGTTATGCAAGAGACTATCCGGATCGCGGACGGAGCACTTGAGGAACGTCTAGGGCACAAGTTTTTGACAAGTGAGCTCCTGGAGAGGGCGCTGACCCACAGTTCAGCTGTTCCCGAACTGCGCGCTGCAGCCACCGAAGAGACTGTCTCTGCTCTATTTCCCGGGAACAATGAGCGGCTGGAGTTCCTGGGTGATGCCGTTCTCGAGCTGCTCGCGAGCGAATATCTCCTAGCGTCTTTTCCTGAGTGGAGCGAAGGGCAGCTCTCCAAGAGCCGTGCGCGGATTGTAAATGCAGTTTCCCTGGAGGCGGCCGCCAGGCGGCTGCGCCTGGGAGAGCACTTGCGGGTAGGGCGCGGAGAGGAGAAAACCGGCGGGCGGGAGAAGCAGACGCTGCTGGCCGATGCCTTCGAGGCGGTAGTAGCCGCGGTTTACCTCGATGGCGGACTGGGTGCGGCGCGCGAAGTGTTGCGAAAAGTGCTGTTTGAGCAGGCGCTGGAGGAGCGCGGTGAGCGCATCTCGGAGTCCGATCGCAAATCGGCATTGCAGGAGCTCTTGCAACGACGCGGGCGGGCACCAGCGGAATATCGCGTGGTTGGAGAAAGCGGCCCCGACCACCAGAAGGTTTTCCAGATCGAAGTTTGGATTGACGGGGAGTGCCTGGCAACAGGCGAAGGCAGCACCAAGAAGGAGGCGGAGCAACGTGGGGCACGAAGCGCTTTGGAACAACTCGAACGCGCGGAAGCGCAAGGCTGAGGCGGAATGCCGGAAAAGATCGTGACAGAAATCGAAGAACAGGCGACGGAAAAGAGGCAGGAGCACCGCCCGGAGCAGACCACGATTTCCGAATACCTGGAATCACTGCTGGTGACGGTGATTCTGGCGCTGTTCGGAACAAGTTTTATCGTACAGGCCTTCAAGATTCCGTCCGCATCAATGGAAGGCACGCTGCTGATCGGCGACCACTTGTTAGTAAACAAATTTATTTTCGGCGGGACCGGCACCTGGTATGAAAAACTGCTTCCGTACCGACAACTGGAACGCGGCGACATTATCGTTTTCAAGTATCCTTACGCGGATCATCAGCATTTCGTGAAGCGAGTCATCGGCTTGCCCGGAGATCGTTTGAAGTTGGTCGACGGGGAAGTGTTCATCAATGGAAAACGATTGTACGAACCGTATGCGGTTCATGATTCGTCCGCATCATACGACCCGTTCAACTTTTCTTTCCCGTCGATAAGGGGCCAGATGATTTCGCTCAATGCCATTCCTGAATGGCGCCCCGAGATCCGCAAGTATGTTCAGGGTGACGAGATTGTCGTTCCGCCCGGGAAGTATTTCGCCATGGGCGATAATCGCGATCACAGTCAGGACAGTCGCTACTGGGGATTCGTTGATCGTGATGCCATCATGGGGCGGCCCTTCTTGATTTACTGGTCGGTGGAAGCGAAAAGCAGCGACTACAGCGGTGATAGCACGTTTTGGTCACGATTGACTGGCATTCTTGAGACCCTGGTGCATCTGCCGTCTCGAACGCGGTGGAGCCGGATGCTCCGTACGGTACATTAGGATTTCAATCCTAAGTAAGGAAACCAGGGACGAACAATCCTTTCGCTTCATTCCGGACGCGGCTGGCCCCTACCTTTTTGCGGATGAGTCTGCGAGACTTCCGAAAGAGATGATCAAGCTGCAAAAGTGGCGAAAACCGGCGGTGGCGATCGTAGCTCTGGTCATCGTCTTTCAGGCCGGGGTGTCTCTTCTGGCGCGGACCCACCGCGTGCATGCCTACCTTGTGACACAACTGGAAAGAGCATTCGGACGGCCCGTGGAGGTCGCGAGTTTCTACGCGCGGATTCTGCCGAGTCCGCAACTGGATGCCAACGGTGTGACTGTGGGCGAGGACCCCGCGTTCGGCCACGAATACTTTCTCCGTGCGGAACGCCTGAGCGCCGGTGTGCGCTGGACGGGCCTGCTGAGGGGCCACTTTGAATTTGGAACCATGTCGCTCAGCAAGCCGAGCTTGATTTTAGTGCGGAACTCGGAGAGTCGCTGGAACCTTGAGCGCTGGTTGCCGCCGGCAAAGGGAAACCCTGCAACGAGCGCATCTGTCCATGGACCACCCTCGCCGGTCGCTCCGGTGAACCGGCTGGAAAGAATCGAATTCGATGAAGGGCGCATCAATTTCAAGACCGAGGACGACAAGCTACCTTTTGCGTTCACCGGTGTTTCTGGAAGCGTGGAGCAGATCTCGCCCGGACGCTGGCAACTGCAGCTGGAGGCCCAGCCATGGCGAAGCGGAGTTTTGCTGCAATCGGCCGGATCGATCAAAGTGCTTGGCGACGTGGCGGGGACTTCGACACGGCTGCAGCCAGCAGAAATCACTTTGCATTGGAGCGAGGCGTCGATAGCGGACGTCTTCCGATTTTTCCGCGGGCAGGATTACGGAGTACGCGGTGCGTTCGCGCTGGATGCCGCAGCTAAGAGCGGGACCGCCGGGGAAGATGGTCCTGCGGACTGGAAATTCTCACTGCAGGGACGAGCCGTGCGGATCCATCGCTGGGATTTGACGGAACGGGCTGATAACCCCCGCCTGAATGTGAACGTGACGGGGCGGTGGAACGTCGGCGCGGGGAGCCTGATCGCAGAAGAAATCGGGGTGGAGGGGCCGAGATCGAATCTCCGCGGCATGTTGCGTCTTGCTGGCGGACGCGTACCCGCGGTGGAATTGCGGCTGGATTCGATGGGGATTCAGGCATCGGACTTGTTGGCCTGGTATCGCGCGTTTCATCCGGACATGGCGGAGGGTGTGACAGCGGCACAGTATTTTACCGGCGGGATGATCTTGCGCGGGTGGCCCCTTGCGCTGGAGTCGGCGGCGTTTTCAAGCAGCGGCGGGATCGTGAGAATGCCGGGTTTCGTCGAGCCGGTGCGAATCGGTCCCGTGAGCGGAGGCCGAGAGCGAGGCGTGCTGACGATTGGGCCGGTGCGGGTCGGTCTCGGTGGCGACCTCCGTGATGTTTTGGTGCCGAAGCGGCGTCGTGTGGCAGTGGCGATGGAAAACGCCGCAGACGTGACCTTCACGCACGATCTAAACACGCGAGCAGGAAGCATCAGCGTCGAAGGAAGCTTCAACAAGGTAGAAGATTTTCTGAAGTTGTCTGCGGAGGTTGGGCTGCCGCTGAATCACGGTTGGGAACTGAGCGGGCAGGCGTCCGCCGTGACGAAGTGGGAATGGAAGCAGCCGTCGGGAGGGCGATGGAACGGAAGGGTTGTTTTCAACAAAGCGAGTCTGACCGTGGCGGGACTGAATCAGCCCCTGAACGTATTTGCGGGCGCATTGGATTGGATCGACGGGCGGCGCATAGCACGGTTGATGAGAGTGGAAGGGTTTGGAGGGATGTGGACGGGGAACATCGAGGAAACCGCCAGGGCGGATGTGGAAAATGGGGCCAAGTGGAATTTTCATTTGTATGCCGACCAGTTGAACGCAGCGGACCTGGATCGCTGGGTCGGGCCAAGGGCTCGGCCGAGCTGGTTACAGAGGCTTTTGCCCCCGCTGCTCGGCGGATCGGCGCCGAAGACGCCACCGAGTGAACTGGTCCGCCGGGTGAATGCGGAAGGCGAGCTGGGGATAGCGCAGTTGACCATCGAAAGGTTGCGATTCGAAAAGGTGCTGGCCAAGGGATCTCTGCACGATCTGCAACTCGACGTTCGCGAAGCACAAGCAGAATGGGCGGGCGGCAAAGTGCGGGCAGAGATCAATGCGAAGTTTTTGCCGCGGCCCGTCTATGAGATCGCCGCAAGATTGGAACGCGTGAACCTGGCGCAATTGCCGGGAGCGGGGCGAATTGCGGAGCGATTGGGCGGCGAAGCGTCGGGAACTCTACAGGTGAAAACCGAAGGCGTGGGCCGCGACGAACTTTTGGGAAAGTTGACCGGTCGCGGCGAGTTTCACTTGGACAAGGTGGAGTTTCGCGGGTGGGATGTAAATGCGAGCGTCGAGGACGGCGTGGCACACACCGGAGTTTCGCGTTGGGCCAGCGGGGAAGGCTCGGTCCGTTTGCGGGACAGCAGCATTTTGCTGGAGGACTGGCGGCTCGATGGCGGGAAGCAGGTGACGCTCGTGAATGGAACACTCAGTTTCGGGCGAAACGCTGACTTGGCGATCGAAACGGCGGGCGCGCGAAAGAGCAAGGACCGCAAGGCCAGTGATTCCGGAACGGGGCACGTGCTGAAGATCTCAGGGCCGCTCGATGGACCAAAGGTTTCAGTGGAAAGGGCGGGCGTCCGGCAGCCTGCGGATTGACTTTCGGATATGGGAATGAAATCGGCTTCAGGAGACAGGGAGGAAACAATCGATGAAAGGTCATGCGCTATTGTGTGCAGCAGTTCTGCTGATGCCGATGCCGATGCCGCAGACAAACACACCGCAACCGTTCACGCTGGAACAGGTGATGAGCGCTCCGTTCCCGGCCAATCTTACAGCCGCAAAAAAGAACAACCGCGTCGCATGGACGTTGAATCAACAAGGGCGGCGGAACGTCTGGGTGGCCGAAGGGCCCGGATTCACGGCCAGGCAGATTACGAAATACAGCGAGGATGATGGGCAGGAGTTATCGGAGGTGAGTTTTTCGATGGACTCCAACACGCTTGTCTATGTGCGCGGCGAAGGGAAGAACGCGGCCGGACAAGTGCCAAACCCAACGAGCAATCCGGCGGGAACGGAGCAAGCGATCTGGACGGTGGCATGGAGCGGGGGCGAGCCGAGGCGCGTGGACGCCGGTCATTCACCACAGATTTCTGCGCGCGGAACGATCGCCTATGCCAGGGATGGGCAGATCTGGATCGCGCCGCTGGACGGAACGGAGAAGCCGCAACAATTGGTTGTGCGCGGACAAAACTCGGACCCGCACTGGTCTTCGGATGGGAGCCGGCTGGCGTTTGTTTCGGCGCGCAACGATCACGCCTTCATCGGCGTTTACGACGTTGCAACCAAGACCCTGCATTTCCTGGCGCCGTCTGTGGACACAGACGGTGATCCCGCGTGGTCGCTGGACGGGAGGCGCATCGCGTTTGTGCGGCGACCTGCGGAGGCGCGAGACACGCCGCAGGGCTACTTTATCGCCCCGGATAAGCCGAATCCGTGGGCCATCTGGGTGGCTGAGGCCGGTGCGGGAACAGCAAGAGAAATCTGGCACAGCGGTGCCACCCCGCAGGGATCGTTTCCCTATATGGCAGAGGACACCGGCGGCGCTGTGATCAATTGGGCCGCGAACAACCAACTAGTGATCGCTTCAGAACAAGACGGCTGGCAGCATTTGTATGCGCTGTCTGCGGACGGTGGCGCCCCAAAGTTGTTAACGCCTGGAAATTGTGAAGTGGAGCAGTGGTCTCTCGCGCCGGACAAGAAGTCGGTTTTGTTCAACTCGAATTGTAACGACATCGACCGCCGGCATTTGTGGAGAGTGAATGTCTCGGGCGGAGAGGTAGGGCGACTGACGAGCGGGGAAGGGGTTGAATGGAGCCCCTTGGCACTCAGTGACGGACAAGGATTAGTTTATCTTGGCTCCGATGCGAAGCATCCGCCACGGGCTTTTGTGAGTGACTTTGCAGGAGACTCGCTGACGGCGCTGCTCGGAGGCGAGACGTGGCCCAAGGATTTTCCGTCAGATCGCCTGGTCGCACCGCAACAGACAACCTTCAGATCCACAGACGGGCTGGAAATACACGCGCAGCTTTTTGTGCCCGCCGGGATCACAACTGGCGAGAAGCGGCCGGCAGCGATCTTCTTGCACGGTGGCCCGATGCGGCAAATGCTCCTCGGCTGGCACTACATGTACTACTACTCGAATTCCTATGCCATGAATCAGTACCTGGCGAGCCGCGGATACGTCGTACTGGCGGTGAACTACCGTAGCGGAATCGGCTACGGCCGAGGGTTTCGAGAAGCCCAAGGCCGTGCTGGGCGTGGCGCGACGGAGTATCAGGACGTGGTGGCGGCGGGCAAGTACTTTCAGAGCCGCAGCGATGTTGATGCAAAACGCATCGGCTTGTGGGGCGGAAGCTATGGCGGGTATTTGACGGCGCTTGGCTTGGGGCGCAATTCCGATTTGTTCGCGGCAGGTGTGGATCTCCATGGTGTGCATGACTGGCCGACCGACAACTGGGACGGAAAGAATGTTCCTGCGGAGATGAACAAACTGGCGCATGATTCATCGCCCGTGACCGCAGTCAACGCATGGAAGTCACCGGTGCTCTTCATCCACGGCGACGACGACCGCAACGTCTACTTCACACAAACCGTAGACCTCGTGGCGCGGCTCCGCGAGAAGGGCGTGGAGATCGAACAACTGGTTTTTGCCGATGATGTGCACGATTTTCTACTGCACAGAAATTGGCTGTCGGCGTATCACGCGGCCAGCGATTTCTTCGATCGGCACTTCAAGTCTCGCGGAAATTGAAATCCTTTTGTTCCGGTGATCATGCGCGGAGAGGTCTTCGACGACTCTCGAGGATTAGCGGATGCAAGTGAAACGCGAACCACAACGAACCGCCGGCCTGTTGCTTCTTGCGGCTGTCACTCTCTGCGCGGGAGACCGACGTGTCAGTCTCCTGCCCAAACTGCGGCCCGGCCAAACCCTCATTTACCTCATCCGATTTCAGAGTGACAAGACCGTCAAGACCGAAAGCAAGGTCGTCGCGCCCATGGCACCAAATGCTGCGCAAATCGATGCGCACGGATTGCTGCTGGTTGAGGTCTTGGATGTGCAACCGGCGGGCGCCAAGGCAATGATTCACGCGCGGGGTCAGTTTCTGACTCTGGACTCTGGTGTGTGGTTGAAGAAGCCGGGTGACAACAAGTCCGGTTGGGATAGACAGCATGTAGACCCCCATGGCAAGACCATTGAGTTCACGATTTCCCCAGACGGCTCGGTGAACGAAGTAAAAGGTCTGGATTTTCTTTTTCCCGAGCAGCAGCAGGCCTGGCAGCAATGGGTCGCACGTTTTGCGCTGGCGTGGACGCTCCCTGCAAACGGAATGAAGTTCGGCGAAAAATGGAAGCTGGAGCAGGCCGAACACATAGGAGCGCCAATTTCGGGACTAAATTGGGCGCGGGAATCGATGTACGTGAGAGATGAGCCCTGCCAGGCGAGTCAGCTTTCAATCATGGGAGATCTCTCCGCCTCCAGTGGTCCGCCAGATACTTGCGCGGTGCTGCTCACGACGGCAACGCTGAAACAGAAATCATCGTCGAAAGACGCGACCCCCGAAGATTTTAAACTTCACGAGTTGCGGACCATGGGCACGGCGAAAGGCACGAACGAGATCATCACGTATATTTCCCTGAAGAGCGGCCTGGTCGTGCGCGCAACGGAACAGGCCAGCCAATTCATGGATGTCATGGTGGCCAAAGCCGATGGCTCCAACCGCGTGCACTACAACGTCGACGCGAAGAGTCACTCGGAAATATTGCTAGTCACGGAGACGCCGCTGGATCGGCCCTGAATCGAACGCGCCGGCATTTTTCCAAGGTGAAAGCCAGAGTTTGCCCGCCGGAGTATAATGGAAGTTTCGCCAGAGGCCGGTAGGACTGCGGGAGACCCTTTCCATGAAATTCAAGCTGCACAGCAATTATCAGCCGCGCGGCGACCAACCCACGGCGATCGACCAGCTCTATCGCGGCCTGGAAGCCGGCGAGAAGCAGCAAGTGCTCCTTGGTGTGACCGGGTCGGGCAAGACCTTCACCATGGCGAAGCTCATTGAGCATGCCGATCGTCCAGCCCTGGTGCTGGCGCACAACAAAACACTGGCCGCACAGCTGTATCACGAGTTCAAAGGATTCTTTCCCGAGAACGCGGTCGAATATTTCGTCAGCTACTATGATTTTTACCAGCCCGAAGCTTATGTTCCCTCCGCGGATATCTACATCGATAAGGAAGCGACCATCAACGACGAGCTGGACAAGTTGCGCATGAGCGCGACGCGTTCCCTTTTCGAGCGCCGCGACGTAGTGATCGTGGCATCCGTGTCTTGCATTTACGGCTTGGGCTCGCCAGAAGCCTATTACGGCATGCTCGTCATGCTGGAAAAGGGGCAGCAGACGTCGCGCGAAGCGTTGTTGCGAAGGTTGGTCGATATTCAGTACGAGCGCAGCGAGGATTTGCGGCGCGGCACGTTCCGCGTGCGCGGCGACATGATCGAGATTTATCCCACGTATGAGGATCAGGGTTACCGCATCGAAATGTGGGGCGACCAGATCGACGCGCTGCGGCAAATCGATCCGCTGACCGGGGAGGTGCGCGCGGGGCAGGAGGATTTGTCGCGCGTCCCGATTTATCCGAAAACGCACTACGTCATGCCGCAAGAACAGCGTGACCGCGCGATCGTGAGCATCCAGGAAGAGCTTTGGTGGTGGAAGAAAGAAATGGAGAAACAGGGAAAATTCGTCGAGGCGCAGCGTGTGGTGCAGCGCACGATGTTTGACATAGAGATGATGCGCACCATTGGCTACTGCCACGGCATCGAGAATTATTCGCGTCATTTGAGTGGTCGTTTGCCGGGGGAAGCGCCGCCGACGCTGCTGGATTACGTGCCGCAGGACTACCTGATGTTCATTGACGAATCACACCAGACGGTTGGGCAAGTGCGCGGAATGTTTAACGGTGACCGCGCGCGCAAGCAGACGCTAGTGGATTACGGTTTTCGCATGCCTTCGGCGCTGGATAATCGGCCGCTGACGTTTGAGGAGTTCGAGCACCGTATCAATCAGGTGGTGTACGTGTCCGCGACGCCCGGGCCGTATGAGTTGACAAAAGCAGGCGGGGTGGTCGTGGAACAGGTGATTCGGCCAACGGGGCTGGTGGACCCTCAAGTGGAAATTCGCCCCGTGAAGGGCCAGGTGGATGATCTTCTGGAAGAGATTCGCGTGCGCGCGGAGAAGAACGAACGCTCGCTAGTGACCACCTTGACGAAGCGTATGGCGGAGGATTTGTCCGAGTATTTTACAGAGATTGGCGTGAGGTGCCGCTATCTGCACTCGGAAGTGGAAACGCTGGACCGCATCAAAATCCTGCGCGACTTGCGGCGCGGGGAATTTGATGTGCTCATCGGAATCAATCTGCTGCGTGAAGGACTGGACCTGCCGGAAGTGTCGCTGGTGGCCATTTTGGATGCGGATAAAGAGGGATTCTTGCGAAGCACGACGTCGCTAATCCAGACAATTGGACGCTGCGCCCGGCACATCGAGGGCCGAGCAATTCTGTACGCGGATCGGCGGACGGATTCGATGAATCAGGCCGTCGACGAAACGAACCGGCGTCGCGCGAAA
The DNA here is from genome assembly GCA_001919715.1 of Acidobacteria bacterium 13_1_20CM_58_21. Lineage (GTDB taxonomy): Bacteria > Acidobacteriota > Terriglobia > Acidiferrales > UBA7541 > Acidiferrum. The sequence continues at coordinate 1,418 of MNIJ01000152.1, read as the reverse complement.
CAGGTGGCCTACAATAAAGAGAACAACATCACCCCGATGTCGATCATCAAGTCAGTGGACATGGAGCTGGCGAGAATCGTCGAAGCCGATTACGTAACCGTGCCGGTGGACGATGCCAGCCTCGATGCGGCAACGGCAAATATTAAGAGCGAACAGCAGCTCGCGGAGATGCTGCACCAGCTTGAGACGCAGATGCGCGCGGCGGCGAAGAAGTTTGAGTTCGAAAAAGCGGCCCAGCTCCGCGATCGTATCCGCTCTTTAAAGCAAAGGGATCTGGCGGGACTGTTTTCGGTCGAAGCCACTCCCGCGTCAGCGACGGCTGAACGAAATTCCGAGTCATCTCAGACGTAGGTGAACCAGTGGACTCAGGTCCAGAATTGCCCCAGCGCAAATCAATTTAATCACGAGGTTACTGCTCGGTTGCTAAGCGTGTCCTGTGACGATTTACCAGCACGACGATCGATGTCGGTTCGATGGCCAGTAAGCCTGTCGAATGGAACCCCAGGCGAGATGGTTCAAGCCTTGTGGAATTCATTACCAGAAAGATCTCCGAGGTTGGTCTTGGACGGATATGCTGAATCATTTGCATGCGGCTCTGGGTTTTGAGGGCCAGGCTTGCCCTGCCCAGCGCCGGCAAAGACGCAAACGGCACGGCAGGCACCGATCCCTGCTGCTGCTGACGCGGCAGCTACGAACGACTCGTTCGCGGATGAGGCCGGAGCTTTCAAGTCGACTTCAAGCATTCAAGTCAACCTACTCTGCGAAGGAAAGTTGTTGGATGCAGAGAATCTCGCTCTTAGCCCCGGCAAGGCTGTCACTAAACGACGCCGCGTTTGAGGTCGTCCAGCGGATAGAAAGTGTCACGCCAAATGATGCCACCCTGCTTGAGGGTAACGACGGTCGAACGGAGCAGCATGTAACTGAAGAGAAGCGCGCCGAGAGGATGCGTGAACGCATAGGACGGCGAAACACGCATGCCGATGTCTACGCCGGTGTGGAAACAGAGCGCGATGACAAAGGCGGCTACGGCGAAAATACGAGTCCAACCCTGGCCGAAGAAAACGCCAAAGATTGGCGCAACGTTCATGAGCAGCAGAGCGACGACGGCGACGGTCACGAGCGGCACGCTGTAGCCTACGGCGGCGAAGAAATTTTTCGTGACGCCACGAACAAGATTACCAAGGCCAGCATGCCAGCGGACGACGACGAAATCCTGCGCCACACCCGCGCTGGAGCGAAAACCCGATTGCTTGACGATCTTTCCCAACTTCATATCATCCACAACCTCCATGGCCAGGCGGCGATGGGTGCCGCTGGCTTCATAGGCGGCGCGCTTGAGGAGTTGGAACGCGCCAACACCGACGTAGGCGCGCGAATTGGGATTGGCCACGCGATAAGGATCGGTGGCTAGGTGAAAT
>MNIJ01000031.1:18145-23181 GCA_001919715.1 Acidobacteria bacterium 13_1_20CM_58_21 | reverse complement strand
GAGCAATTCTCCGTCAGGTTGATGCTCACGGCCCTGACCGGCTTCTGCAGTCGCACGCGCGTGTGCCGCCGCTGCCGCACAAATCTTGACGAGAGGGGAATCTCGAGCGGTGCGAGCGTGAAATCTTCCTTGTCAATTCCGCTCCTGGGCAGGTAATCCTGAACCCAGTCCGGATCGAGTTTGTCGAGCGCCTGCAGCGCGGCAATGCGTAGCTCCAGCGGCTGTACCCAACCAAACACTTTCTTCGCTTCGACGAGGCGCTTTAAGGTGCTGGCCGATTCTTGCGCTTGAATTCTTCCCAGTGCTTCGATGGCTTTGACGCGCAGAAACGATCCGCTGCCGGGCGGCAAGTCGCCGTCGGCGATGGTCAGCAATTTGCCGAGAGCCTCGCGGTCCGCAGTAACCCCGATCTCATCGATCACCAGCGGCGTCACCAGCGGGTCGACGTGATCGAGCAACTCCAGCAAGATGTGGCACCTTCGGGCCGCTCCACTGGCGGAAATCTGCCGCACGATGCGGTCTTGCGAGGTCCGGGGAAAATCTTTCATCCGGCCCGGCAGAAATACCATGACCGACTCCGGATCGAGCCTGCTCAGCAGCCCGGCCATCTCCACGGCCTCGGCGACCGGCCCGCTGCGCACCGTGCTCCGGAGATACTGAACGGCCTCTTCGCCCAGATCGGCCGCCAAATTGGCCACATGTTCGGAATCATCGCGCAGACTGCAACGATTGAAACGCGCCGAGAGCTGCTCCATGGTCGTCTGCGGGAGCAGTCTAAGAACATCGGTCAGCCCCGCGGCCACCTGGCGGGCCTTCAGAGCTTCCTCGACAAACTCCGGCACGCGTTCTTCGATTCCCATTTTTCCGCGCAGGCTGCGCGCGATTCCCGGCCGCTGTGACTCGACGCCGGCCACGAGATCGAGTGCCTGTTCCATCGCCGGAAAATAACGGCTCGTGGCCGCCTCCTGGCTCAGCCGTACGAAGGCCGCGCTCACCAAACCCTGGAGTTCCGAGTCTTGCTCCACGCTGAGCCGCAAGCCCACGTGCCGCAGCGCTTCGCTGAGCAGCTTCGGATCGGCCTTGGCATACAGCTCAGCCATCTCCGATAGTCCGACCGCGGTTTTCTTCCGCGCATCGGCATCTTCGCTGTCCGCGCAAGCCGCATAATTCTGAAGAATACTGATGGCCTCGGCGATGTTGCCGTGCTCCATCAGTTCGCCAACATAGGACTGCACGTTGCGCGGTGGAATGCACCAGGCATCTCCGGATAGCAGCACGGCGCGTTTACCACTCTCCGGCACGGCAGCCCAAAACTGTTTGTCAAGAATTTCACGATGCGACTCCGCCAGGATGCCCGCTTCGCTCATCTTGTCTTCATGGGAGCCGAGAATCTTTCGTAGATTCTCGATTTCCTGGTTCATGCGGTCGAGCATCTGGCGAACGGCGTTGACTTTCACTTCGCCGCGTTCAAACCGCTCCAGCGCAAAGCGGATCGCCAAGTGTTCAGCCAGCTTTACGATCACCGACTCGTCCGGCTTGTTGTTAGGCGCTTGCGCCGCCAGGCTTGCGAGTGCTTGCTTCAGCGTGTCTTGCGCGCGGCCCGGCAATTGCGACATCTGCTCCTGAAACACGCCCGCCGCAGCCACGCCACCCTGCCCCGTTCCGACGGTCCCAAAACTAGTCAGCGCGCTGAGAATTCCGTAGATTTCTTCTTCGCTCGGCTCGCCGTGCCCGCCACTTCCGCTTCCCTCTCCTGCACCGAACCCGGCACCCGCCACTCCCACAGAGCCAACTGCGGCACTGCACTCTATTTCGGAAACGAAACCCACACCGCTGCCGCCCGCGTTCCATAAACCTGTACCCCGCCGAGTCCCGGCGCTTGTCCCGCCGCCGGCGGCGGAATCTCCCGTTCCCGGTGCTTCTCCATCTGGTATTGGTCCGCCCGGGCCCGGTCCAGAAACTCCGCCGCTTTTCGAACCCTGGGCCGCGGCAATCAATTCGAGCAGCTTCTGGGGGTCGTTCAACCACTGTCTGAATTGCTCTTGGTCGCCGTCAAGCGACGCGGCAGCAATCTGAGCAGCTATGCTCACGTCTTTCAGCCGCGCATCGGTGGCCACGAAGCAAATCTCGTTGATGCGGATCCCCTGGGCGTCGGCGAGAGCGGCTTTCAATTGCAGGGCCAGCTCGGCTGGTTTGGCTTTGCCGGTGGGAAAGGCGCGCACAAATCGGCCAATCTCTTCTTCGGTGAGGAAGGCGAAAAACTGTACGCTGGCCACCCCGGCGGCCGAAAGCAACTGCGCAAATTGCTTTTCAGCCGGTGAGCCTTCTAGAGGCACACCATCCAGCAAGAGCTGCGAATTCGTCGCTCCGAGCAATAACGCCGAGTCCGTCCCCATGGGGATGGCGGCGCGCAACTCCTGCCAGGCGGTCTGGAGCTGTTCGATGGTCCGGGCATGCTCGTGACCGTACAGTCGAGCCAACTTCAAGAGTATGTTGAGGCTTCTTACGAAAGCGCGTCCGGCCGCTGCTTGGGGGTCTGTTTTCATCCTAATGCCGCGTGGGACCTCAATAGAACTTCCTCACTAGTACCGTAGGGTCAGGCACTGTCTGCCGCAATGGTACAGCAGTCCCATGTGTCCGGGAGGTCAAGCCACCATGAGGACGGGCAGGCCCCTGACCAAACGGACGGGTGGCCGTAGGGAAAGGACAGGAGCTCCCCTTGGTGAAAAATCGAATCGCGCCGGATCTAGTAGTTCTTCGAGATTGCCACGCGCCCGCGGCGCCGCGTGCGACTGGTGACTTGCGCAACCATGGGCAGTCCACCCAACTCCAGCAGTAATTTCCGCAAGCGGTAGCGTTCATCCAGATCCATGTCCACGAATTCGAAAGCCATTGCTTGTGGACGCGCTCCGCGGACGATGGCCTGCGCCTTGAGGTTGCGCACCCCGTGCGAAAATTTCAGCGACAACAACGAGCCCGGAGCCAGATGGCGTTCTCCGGAACCGATTCCGCCTCCCAGGTTTAGCTCCGGAATAGAGAGTCTGAAGTTTTCCCGCAAATTCGTTGTCACCGCAACTAGGTTGCGCGAAAGCTTCAAACGCGCGTAGCGCCGCTGGCGGATCACGGAAGCATTGGCGTCGGGATCCGATGGTTCGAGCGACAACTCCTTGCGGTCGATTCCGCTGGCGGCAACCTTTTCCATACCCACCGCCGGATCGACGCGCAGCAACGCCTGCGCCGCAGCGATTCTCAATTCATTTGGATATACCCAGCGCCATACCTGCCGGGCGTCCAAAATACGCTGGAACAGTGCGCTGGCCCCCGAAGCGCGCAATCGGCCGAGGGCCTCAACCGCTTTCACCCTCGTGAAGGCAGGTGTCTCGTCGTTCTGCAACAGTTCAATCAGTTTCGGAATACAGCTGGATTGCCCACTCATTCCCATTTCATCGATGGCCAGCGGACGAATCAGCACATCGAGCGAATCGTAGAGGGCAATTAGCAGCCGCGCCCGCTCCTGCGCTGGCGTTGCGGAAAGTTGCCGGACCGCGCGGTCATGCGCGGAGCGCGGCCATTGCGACAGCCGCGCCGGTAGAATCCTCTCCACGTTCTCCGGAGAAAGCTGACTTACCAGACCGATGGCTTCTGCGGACTCGTTAGCAGGCGCGGTCTGCAACGTCTCAAGAAGCCGTTGCGTGGCATCCTCTCCCAGGTTGCGGATAATCGTCGCAAGCAGATCGCAATCGTCCCGGAATCCGCAATGTCCAAATCGATTGGTTACATAGTGGATCGTGGCTTTGGGCATCAGGTTGAGGATATCCATCATGCCGTCTGCGATCTGACCGCTGCGCATCGCTTCTTCGATGAATTCTGGGAGTCGTTCTTCGGCGCCGATGCGAGGCCGCAGGCTCTGTGTCGACCCCGGTCTCTGCGCCTCCACGCTCTCGAGCGAGGCAAGTGCTTGCTGCATCGCCGGATAGCAGCGCTTGGAGGCCGCCTCCTGGCTCAATCTCACAAACGCGGCGCTGACCAGCGTCTGCAATTCCGGCTCTCGCTCGATGGCCAACTGATTGCCCAAGCGGCGAATCGCGTCCATCAAAGCGCTGCCGTCTCCGCTGCCGTACAGTTCGCCCAAGTCCGAGAGTCCGATCGCCGTGGTCCGCCGCGCTTCTGGCGCTTCCAGCCCCACGCAGGAAGCATACTTCATCAGGACTTCGTTGACGGTCTTGAGTTCGCCGCGCCGCAACATGTCTTCGAGGAAAGCGCGAACGTTGCGCGGCGGCACGCACCACGCTTCGTCCGAAGTAAGCACTTCTTTCTTATTCTCTTCGGGAACCTGCTCCCAGAATTCCTGGTCCAACAGCTCGGTATACGACTGCACGGACAGCCCCGCCTGCGCCATCATCTCTTCCTGCGTGGAAAGGATCTTCCGCAGCCCTTCAATTTCCGTATTCATGCGGTCCAGCAGTTGTTTCACAGCGTTGACGCGCAGTTCGCCTTTTTCATAGCTGTCCAACGCGAAGCGGATGGCCACGTGTTCTGCCAGTTTGAGCAGCATCGGCTTGTCTGGCTTGGCATCGGGCGCCTGCGCCGCGAGTCCCGCCAACGCCTGCTGCAGCGTATATTGCGCCCGCACCGGCATGGCGCTCAAGCGCGATTGGAACGTCGGCACGTCCATGCGGTGCTCAGAATCTTTCCGCGATTTGCCCAATTGTGCGAACAATCCGAGCATTGAGCGAACGTCTTCTTCCTCGACATTGAATCCGCCGCTTGTTCCAGTTGCTGTTCCCGGCAGACTGCCGGTTCCTCCAGTCGCGCCGCTTCGCAACAGAGCCGAGGCGGTCAACCATTTTCCAGGTGGGGCCACGTCCGTTCCGCCCGCCGCTCCCGCGCCGGTTCCGGTACCTCCGCCACTGCCTGCCCCGCCGGCGACTGTTCCATCGACGGCACCTGCACCGCCGGCGCCCCCCGTGGCACCCGAGCCCCACAAGTTGAGGCCGCCAGGCGCACTACTGCCACCGGTTCCGCTTCCCCCAGTT
>MNIJ01000031.1:0-18117 GCA_001919715.1 Acidobacteria bacterium 13_1_20CM_58_21 | reverse complement strand
CCGCCGCTAGCACGCATACTCTCCGCGGCCAGGATCATTTGCAGCATCTTGTTGGGGTCTTCGAAGAAGTCTCTAAATTTGTCTCCCGCCGCGCCGAGTACCTTCTGCGTAAGTTGCGCCGCAACCTTGATGCCCGCCACCGAAGCGTCTTCCGCGACGTAGCGGATTTCATTCACCTTGATGCTGTTATCTCCTGCCAGCGCGGTTTTCAATTGTTCGGCCAGAGAAGAAGGCTTGGCGTTTCCGCTGGGGAAGGCGCGCACAAACCTCGCGAATTGCGGTTGCGTAAGCGTCGGGGAAAAATGAATGCTCGCGATTCCTGAGGCAATCAGTAGCTGCGCGAAGCTTCGTTCGCCGGCAGCCGATCCGAGGGGCACGCCGTCCAGCAAGATCTGGTTTCCCGACGCACCTAGAAGCACACCGCCACCGTTGCTGTCATCCAGCGCGCCACGCAGTTCTTTCCACGCTGTTTCGAACTGGGCCGCCGTGCGCACGTGCCCGAATTCGTACAGCCGTGCGAACTTCAGCAGAATGTTCAGGCTGCGGACAAACGCACGCGCCCCGCCTCGTTGTTCCTGGATCATAGCTCTCGGCGCTGGACTTGGCCCCTCCTCACCCTTCCCTCTACAGTAGATTCACCTACGCCCAGAGACAAGCCTCCCGGCGCCTCCTGTACCCATCTCAATAACAGATTGTCATACCCATTGGGGAGCCTTACTGTTCTCTGGTCAATCTGCCAGCTCTTGAACGTGCCTGGCTGAGACGACGCTCCCCCTCGCTGAGCCCGCATCTGGGCCCCCCGCTGTGGTTTACGACCCGTTTTCCTACGCTTCGGCCCCGCGCCTTAGACCCGGAGCTACAACCTTCGCCACCCAGGAACGCGTATCCACCCCTGGTTGCCTCGCCGAGGTTGCCCACCTAATGGTAAGGCAAAAATCGCTGTTGTCTGACGAGTCGCGTAAGTTCATAATCAGACTGTTCTTATGAAACAGGCGGCCGAGAACGCACCTCTGAAGGAACTGGACGATTGGGACGATTTTGTCGCGGCGCGCTATCGTCAGGGCAAATCGGAAGAGGAGTTCCGTAACTACAAATCCGAAGCCAATCCCACGGTGACCGAGTTCTACCGTCAAAACCACGCTGGCCAAACCCTTGATTTTGTCTTGAGAAAAAAGGCGGAATACTGTGGCTTGAACCGGGGCAAGCAGGGCATTTGGGAAATGGCCGAGTACTTGAATACCCTGGTGGACGACAGCGATCCTGACACCGATCTGACTCAGACCGAGCACCTCCTGCAGACCGCAGAAGCGATTCGCAAGGATGGTCATCCGCGCTGGTTCATTCTCGCCGGCTTTTTGCACGATCTTGGAAAAGTGCTCTGCCTCTATGGCGAGCCCCAATGGGCCGTAGTCGGCGATACCTTCCCCGTCGGCTGCAGATACTCGGATCAGATCGTTTTTCCGGAATTCTTCGCCGCCAACTCCGATAGCGCGATTCCGGATTACCAAACCGAGTATGGCATCTACGAACCGAACTGCGGTCTCGATAGCGTGCACCTCTCGTTTGGACATGACGAATATGTCTATCAGGTGACGCGGAAGTATGTGCCGGAGGAGGCGCAGTACATGCTCCGGTACCATTCGTTTTATCCCGCGCATCGCCACGGCGCTTACCGGCACCTTATGAACGAACACGACGAGCGCCTGTTTGAATGGGTCCGGAAGTTCAATCCCTACGATCTATACTCGAAAGGCCGCGAGCGGCCGAAGACACAAGAAATCCTTCCGTACTACCAGGACCTCGTGGCAGAGTTTTTTCCTGAAAAAATTGACTGGTGATCGGCCCGAGACGTGTGGCCCAACCTTAACGCGCCAGTGTCGGTTGAGAAGGAGAAGCCCATGCAGAGCAGGCCTGCTTTGAAGCCCGCTGTGGACTGTCTCCTCGACCTCAACCGCGATTTTTTCCACTCACTCTATCGCGGCCTCAGTACGACGAACTTTGTCATCGTATAGCCCAGCGCCGCCCCCAAGAACACATCCGATGGGAAGTGAGCTTGAGTCGTAACCCGGGAAAAGCCGATCGCGGCGGCCGCGCCGTAGGACACCCAGGGCACCCAGCGATGCTGCCGATAGCGATGGGAGAAAACGGTTGCAACGGCGAACGCCGCCGTCGCGTGGCCGGAAGGAAAGCTCGTGTTTATACCGCTGAGAGATTTCGGACTGCTGAAGAACGTGTCGGAGAAATTGCCGCGCGGCGCGATGTCGGAAGGACGCAGTCGGCGCGTCGCCACTTTCATCACTACGTCAACGATGGCGCTGTCGGCGTAAGCTTCCCCGGCGAGCAGCGCGGTCCTCTGCGAGTAGGAAGCAGAGCGGAAGCGCCCCACCGCCAGAAAGAACGCGGGAACGATCGCCGTTTCTGCCGCGGTGATGCGTCCGGAGAAAAGGTCGTTAAAGCCTTGGAAGCGCCCCGTGCGCCTGAAGTAAGGCGTGTCGTGGGGATCGGCGGTGATGAGTGCCGCCGTCACTCCCGTTACTAAGAGCGTGGGCAGCCAGTGCCGTCCCTTCCCGAGTTGCACCGGAAACAACCAGATGTCTTTCTGATCCTGAAGAACGTTTTGCGGGAAGGTGCGCCAGGAGACGTCGCGCTCCGCTCCAGCTAGCACCGGGTCTTGTGGCCTCGCGTCCGCGGCGGCGGTTCGCGGGCCTTCCTGCGCACCAGCCAAGGGACACCAAAATTCAATCCCCATGCACGCTACGGAGCACAGCACCCAGGAACGGCGGAATCTGCGGTGAGGCCCGGATTCCGCGCGTTGGTTTCTTCTTTCCCTCATGGCCCTTTCAAGCGTACACGTGGACTGGTTCGTGTATCAACTTCTCGCCCGCGCTAAGGCCAACCTGGGTTCCACTCGCCAAGTCTTTTTGAAAGCGATCTTGCGGAGGTCGCGGCTCAGGAGCCTACTGAGTTTGTGCGGGGAACCCGATGCGGTGCACGAGATTTGTGTATCTCGGATCGGAACGCAAGCCATCAAACGCCGGTTCAGTCCTGAGTCCGAAGATTATTTCTTGCGAGCGGGCTTGATAGGCCTTTTCCAGCCAGTTGAAAGCATCAAGATTCTTGCCGACGCGGGCATAAAGCACGGCATGGTCATAAGGATCGCCTGGATTCGTCTTCCAGAGGGACTGCTGCTGCTCAAGATTCATACTCCAATACCCCTGGGGACCAAGAGTCTGGTACGCGCGACGAAGACGTGAGAATCGCTGAGCGACTACTTCTTTGTTTTCGCCGTAGAGCACAGCAGTTTCCTCCTCCAAATCAATGGCTTTGGAGAAATCGCCTTTCCATTCAAATGCTGACGTCAATAGCCATCGCCCTAGGCCATTCGCGTGATCCATTTCCAATACTTTCCGTCCGCCTTCGATGACCGCGTCGTAGTTCCTCCCGTTGAGCACGGGGACAAGAGCAAGTGCGTTGGCCGCCGGAGACAGCGGGTCGACCTGCCGGACCTTTTTCATTTCTGCGATCGATTCCTCAATGCGGTTCCCCTGCGCCAAATACATCCCATGCCAAAGGAGCGCCCAGGAAGCACCGGGATTCAGTTCGAGGGAGCGGTGAAATTCTCTTTCTGCTTCGGGAAAGTTCCACTCATAAGCATATTTGACCCATGCCAATGAGCTGTGCGCCTGGCTTAGGCTCTCGTCCATTTCGAGAGCCTTCATGGCTGCCTGGCGGGCCTTGAGCAGTCCTTCCTGCGCGGGAATCGACTGCATCGCGGCGGCCCAGCAATACGTCTCAGCCAAATCCGCATAAGCCTGTGCGTATCGCGGCTGCAATTCGATGGCTCGGCCGAAATTCACAATCGCTTTTTCGAAGCCGTCTGGCGTAATTTGCGCCGCATAATGGCGGCCTCTGACATAGGCATCGTAAGCTTCCGGGTCAGCCGGCCGCAGATTAGTCAACCGCGCTTGTTCTTCTGGCGTGAGTGTCACGCGGATCTCACGCGCAATTGACCGTGCCACTCGATCTTGCAACGAAAATACGTCGGTCAAGTCTCCCTGATAACTGTCGGCCCAGAGATGTCTCTCCGGCGAAGCGCCCAGCAATTGCGCCGTGACGCGCACTCTGTTGCCCGCGCGCAGTACCGTTCCCTCCACGACTGCATCCACGTTAAGTTCGCCCGCAATGGTCCCAAGGGACTTACGCGTTCCTTTGTACGACATCACCGAGGTGCGGGAAATCACCCGCAATTTGCTCATCTTTGCCAGGTCCGTGATGAGCTCGTCGGTCATGCCGTCCACGAAGTATTCCTGCTGCTGATCATTAGAGAGGTTTTGCAGCGGCAGAATGGCAATCGAGCGGATCGGGGAGAGCGAATCGCCCGCACGGACCCGGCGGTGCCCGATACTCCAGGCCAACACGGCAAGTGCCGTCGCCACGCCAACACCCAAAACGATACGTCGCGGTACTGATTTTGACATGACGGGACGCGCATCCAGCGCCGGTGTGGCGTCGGATTCTCGCGCGGATCGAGCCGTGCGTCCTGGCGACGGGAAAACGCTCACCTGCCCGACGAACCGGTAGCCGCCTTTCGCCACCGTTTCTATGTAGTGTGCCCCACCGTTCTTGTCGTCAAGCGCCCGCCGGATCGCGGAGATATTCTGGGCGAGGTTGACCTCTTCGACGAAGGTCTCCGGCCAAAGATGCTTCATCAATTCGTCTTTGGTCAGCAGGTGCCCGCTGTTGTCGACGAGCAAGAGCAGAGTGTCAAACGCCTTCGGCGCCAGGGGTACGGTTTGACCGTTACGCAGCAGCAGGCGCTCGGCAGGGTCCAGTCGGAACGGACCGAACTCATACAAGCGCTTTCCTTCCGGCATGTTAGGAGTCTTCAGAAAATCCCTAAGTTTTCTTCAACTTTTCCCAAAGACTTCTGAGACGGCCTGCAGCTAGCTTGCGGGAAAGACGCCAGTTGGCCGGGTCGCTCTTCGGGGGAACTGGTAAAGCTGGCCGGATGGTAGCAAAGTTCGCCCGAAGGAGCAATCCGTAGCTTCTTCGGCACATGGAGGAAACTGTATGAAAAGCACGATTACTCTTGGCGGAGCATTGACTCGTGTAATGCTGGTGGCCCTCGCCGTTTTCCTACCTGCGACGACTCTATTTAGCGGACCTTCGCCCGCACCAAAGGCTGCCCCTCGTTCAACGGCCAGCGAACGTCATTGCCTTCCCGTGGGTGGAACGGTCATGACCAACTTCGGCGCCATCGATCTAAACACCACGATGGGCACTGCCACAGGAGACTTGCGAGGCGCTGTAAGTGGAACTCTGCTCGGACCGCCCCAGTTGGTTTCGGGCACGGTAGTGTTTCATGTCCAGCATCACTGGGTGACGGAGTCGGGAGATATGCTCACCTTCGACCCGGCGGTTGCGACCACCGCTCCAATCTCGCAAACTCTTTTCGCGGTCATCACTTATCCCGTCCACGTTACCGGTGGCACCGGCAAATTTGCTGGGGCGACGGGCGACATAACAAACATCGGTGAAGTCGATTTGACGGCCGGGACCGTATTTCGCTACAGCGGTCAAGTTTGTTTCGCGGAGTAAGGACTGGTGGCAAGCTTTAGCTCCGACATTACGGGGGGGAGGGATGCACCCTCTCTCCTTCCGCAACTCTCTCCGGAGATTCGACGCAGCGAATGTAAGCCGTTCTTTGGTTCTTTGAAATGGCTGCACCAATGAAAAGGATTGCCGCTCAATTGGCGGAACGCCTCGGCCTCTCGGCAGGGATGTCCAAATAGCCCACTACCGATTCTCTCGGTTCCACAGGACACGGGACACCGGTCACTGCTTACTTTTCTGTACAAGTGCGCTCACGAATTCATTGCTTCGCCTTCGCCTCCAGGCCGTTTGAGTATAGAATCGAAGGTCGATGGCCGACCAGCCACCTTCGGATCGCTTCAAGCCGGATATGCCGCAGATTCCCGGCGTTTCCGGGGCCGGCTCACGCTCATCCGCCACGTCGAATCCCGCCGTGAAATTAGTCATCGGACTTTTTGCCGTGCTCCTCGTGGTTTTCCTGGGGGCGCGATGGGCGCTTCGCGCGAAACATGTGGAACCGCAGCGCGCCGAACAGCAACCGCAGATCGAAGTGCCCGCCCCCGCGCCCGATCCAAGCACGCTGCTTCCTCACGCGACTGATGCGGAACCCGGGATCGCCGACGCCACAGAGATGGCCAAACCCTGGTCCGCAAAAGAATTTTTTATTCGCAACCGCCTCACTGGAGAAAATATCCCTGCGCTTCTCATTCGTTTGCCGACAGGCTCCCCTTCCCAGGCAAGCGGCTACTGGGCCTTCGAACAAAAATCCCCTTATGGAAACTGCAAGCTCGAATACCTCACTGGCCTGGACAAACTGAAAAATGATTACGGCTTCCATGCCGCGAAGCATCCCATGGTCGGTAACCCCTGCAGCCGCACAGTGTTTGATCCGCTCAAAACCAGCAATCTTCCCGGTAGTGGAGTCTGGGTGCGTGGAAGCATCGCGCAGGGCTCCGATCTGCGCCCGCCCCTGGGCATCGAAATAAGGGTTGTGGGAAAGAAAATCCTCGCCGTGCGGACGGAGTAGTCTGCGTATTTTCCGCCGGCCGTCTGGCTGCTTGGACGTGGCGCAAGACTAGAGTTTGCGGAATTTGATTCGGCCTCTCATGCGCGAGAGATGGATGCTATCGCGCTTCAGAAAACCGGCATTCCTTATCCTGCATATTCTGTGGACCCACTAGCGATTGCCCGCCAACCCAGCAACTTCTCCGCTACGCATACCTGAATCTAAATCAGCTAAACCCTCCAGAAGTATCGAAGTTTAGATTCCCTCCGGGCCAATATGGCCCGTAAGTTATAGAAAAGAATATGTGTTAATCCAGGCCCGCATTGGCGAACAACCTGCACTTCGAAGGACAAGTCTGATGCTGGCTATTCCCATGCGGATGGACGGTTCCAGGAAATAGAAGCGTCAGAAGTATGGGACAAATTCGAAGCAGTTCGAGTTGAGGGGGAGATAATGAACTTTGATGGACGGATGGGTGATGGGTCATGTGCAAGCCGGTTCAGCAGCCTGAGAAGGTTGATTTATTTTGCGGCAGTTCTGGGACTGGCGTTGATCTTCTCGATCCCGGCGGCGGCGCAAAGACTCACGGGAACCCTGCGTGGACAGGTTTTCGATCCTACGGGAGCAGCCGTTCCGAATGCGCAGGTAACAGCGACGAATCAGGAGACGGGCGTGTCGGTGAGAATTACCACCACTTCGGCGGGAACGTATTCGTTCCCGAGCCTGATACCGGGCCTGTATAGGGTGGGCGTAGAGGCCAAGGGCTTTAAGAATTTCCTGGCGACGGACATCACCGTCATCGCCAATCAAGACAACGTTGCGGATACGCACCTGGACTTGGGCGTGGCCACGGAGGTCGTGGAAGTGACGGCCGGCGGGGTGTCCATTCAGACGACGTCTTCGGATCTAAATAATACGTATGATGTGAGCGAGGTGCAACTTCCCAATGGCGCCGGCACGCTCAACGGCAGCCCGCTCAACCTGGCGGTGCTGGCTCCCAACGTTGTGGCGCAGCCAGGCGGGGTCACGGGAATTGGGGGATCGGTTGGCGGAACGCGTCCACGCGACAACAATTTCACGGTTGATGGTGTGGATGACAACAACCTGGGCGTGACGGGAAACAACTCGACGGTAATTCCCGATGCGGTCGCGGAATTCAACCTCACCACCAACCAATTTAGCGCCGAATATGGACACTCGGCGGGCGGTCAGTTCAGCCTGGTGACCAAGACCGGCACCAATAACTGGCATGGTTCGGGCGAGTGGTATAACCAGAATCGCAACTATAACTCACTGGATAATCTAACGAAAAAGGCGATCGATGTGCAGCATACGCTTCCCGGCCAGCCGGCCTTTGACAATAATCGCTTTGGCGGCACCATGGGTGGTCCCCTCGTCAAAAATAAGTTGTTCATTTTCGGCGCCTATGAATACACCTACCTTCACGGTCAAGGCTCCGCTACTGCATTTACTGGACCCACCGCCAGTGGCCTGGCGACACTGCAGGCCAACGCCGCGGATAGCGCCGTAACGGCTCTGTTGATGAATTTCCCTGTGGCGTCGGCGAACGATGCCGGTACCGTGACGATTCATCCCGGCCTAACCGGTCCCGCCCTGGCCGTTCCCATCGGCAACATAACCATCTTCAGCCCGAATTTTCAAAGAGAACACGATGCCCAGGTTAATACCGACTATACGATGGGGCGGCACCAGTTTGGAGCGCGCTTCCTGATTAACCAGGAAAATTTCATCTTGCCCACCAATTCAACGCAAGCGCAGTTCAACCAAGGCGAGCCGATACACAATCGCAAGATTGCCTTGAACGACGTGTGGACCATTAACAGCCGCTTCGTGAACGATCTGCGCCTGCAGTATTCGTTTTACTCCCTTTCGACCCTGAATCCCTGCACGACCTGCCCCACGGACATAACCATTGGCGACCTTCTCGGTGGTGTAACGGTGGGGCCTGGCGACAATACATTCCAAAAGCAGAATAGTTATCAAATCGCGGATACCTTCAGTTGGACGCGAGGCAAGCACAGCTTCAAGTTCGGCGGCCAGTACAACCACTTCATCTACCCGCAGTTTTTTCTTCCGCGTAGCAATGGAGATAACCAGTATGGCACGGCAAACGCGTTCATAAATGACATCTTGCCTGACAATCCTGGCAGAACCCTGCGCGGCGCCGGAACGGGTAGCTTCCTCGGTACGCAAAGCTCCTTTTATGGGTTTGCCCAGGACGACTTTAAGTTTTCGCCGCGTTTAACGTTGAACCTAGGTGTCCGCTATGAATATTGGACGAATCCCGTGGGGGCAAGCGAACAAGCCCTGAACGCCGTTTCCAACGCGCCAGGCCTAATCACGTTTGGCAACCCCCAAACCGACAAGAACAATATCGCTCCGCGCATCGGCTTTGCCTACGATCCCCGGGGCAACGGGAAGACGGCAATTCGCGGCGGTTTCGGCATCGCCTATGATGTAAAGTTTCAGAACTTTGCGTCCATCACCTTGCCGCCACAGTTGCAAAGCGAACTGAATCCCGCGTCGGCGTGCACGCTGTCGCCCCAGCCGTCCTGGTGTACGACTCCGAATAACTCCGGCTTTCTCGCCGGTGGCGGGCTGCCCTCCGCTTACCTACCACCTGCGAACCAGAAGGCAGCACGTGGCCTGACTACCTCTTTTATCGACGATACGGTCATGCCGAAAATTTTGACCTGGTCCCTTGGAGTACAACACGAGCTGGCTCGGAATACCACGGTCGAAGTGCGCTACCTGGGCACTCGCGGGCTGGAATTACCGGTACAGTTTCGCCGGAATCACATCAGCGCCTTTGATAGCGGAATAGCTCCCCTGCCGACTTTCTTTAAGGCTTCGGACATTCCAACGACCTGGACCGCGAGCACGCCGACCGATACGCCGTTCAACGGGTTCGATTCGAACATCTACGATCAGGCTCCGTGCACAACGGGTGCAGGTGTCTGCCCATTCAAGGGGAATATCACAGCTGATCCCCCCCTTGGCAGCAGCATTTACCACGCGGGGTCGATCAGCCTCACACAACGTGCGCGTCACGGGCTCACCTTTAACGCGAATTATACCTATGCTCACACGATCGACAATTCGACCAATGAATTCTTCACCAGTCTCTTGAACCCGCGCCGGGCTCAGGACACCAACCGCCTGGGCGAAGACCGTGGAAACTCCGACTTGGATGTACGCCACAAGTTTGCACTTTCTCTCACCTACCAGGTTCCTGATGTCAAAACGGAGAATCGTTTTGTCAAAACGCTGGTCAACGGATTCCAGATTGGCTCCATCTACCTTGCGCAAAGCGGGCAGCCTGTGTCCCTGCAGTCCGGAAATGCCGGTATTGATTCAAACGGCAATGGCGATACGGCTGGTGACCGCGCGTCGGTCAATCCCTTCGCCTCCGGCATCGCCGGATCGGATGTCTTCGCACTCTGCGAACTTCCGAACGGGACGGTCGGCCCGTCCAACGGTGGCCCGGGCGCGTTCAACGTCGCTACTGGTGTCGCCTCCGGCGGCGGTTGCTTTGATCCCTCCGACCCCACGGGAAACACTTTCTTTCCCGCGATCGGCTACAGTCCGGTGAACCTCAACTCCAAATACGTAATCACTGGGCCGGGCGCGAGAGCCAACCTGGGCCGCAATAGTTTTACGGGCCCTGGTTTTGGCATCCTTAACTTTTCGTTCGGCAAGAAATTTCACTTCAGCGAAAACAAGTACTTGCTGGCCAAAGCCGACATTTTCAACATTCTAAACCACCCCAACTATTCCCTTAGCAACGGGAATGTATTCAGCACCGCGGGCGTTACGACGGCCACCACGACACCAGGTTATGTAATTCCGACCGACGCGAACTTCCTAAAGGCGAGTACCCTCTTCAGCGGGGGGTTCCGTTCCATGACTCTAGGATTGAAGTTGGTGTTCTAGGCTTTAGTTCAGGTTGTCCTTTGCGGGAGGTGCTCGTCGATGAGCACCTCCCGTTTTCTTTTGCCCAAAGTCGCTGGGGCTTGGCCTCTTACTGTTGGTTGTATAAGCCTCGATGTGCCTTGACAAGTTGCGCCTTTCCCGGATAAACCTCTCCCTGTCATGAACAAACCAACTCCGGATTCCCGTTCGCTTGCATCGCGCCGTCATTTCTTGAAAGGCAGCGCCACGGTTTCGGCCTTGGCGCTGGCGCGACCGGTCAGTGCCATACCTGGAGGGATATCCGGGGCCATCCCCGAGGATGGCTCCAGCGCACTTCCTCCAGCATTTTCGGCGCTTAAACCACTGGGGGCACGAATCCATCCGATCGCCGCCGATGAGTTTTATGGACGCCTGCAGCGCGCCCAAAAACTGATGGCCGAGCTAGCACCAAAATTCGATGCTCTATTCTTTGCCCCCGGGACTTCTCTTTATTACTTCACCGGCGTGCGTTGGGGAATCAGCGAGCGGCTCCTCGCCCTGGTGCTGCCGCGCGCGGGCAATCCCATACTTGTCGTGCCGGGGTTTGAAGAAGGACGCCTGCGCGAGAGGTTGCAGTTCCCAGCGGAAGTCCGCGTCTGGCAGGAGGATGAGAGCCCCACGAAGATCGCCGCCGCGGCCCTTGGAGATCGCGGTATTCGAACGGGGCGCGTGGGCGTAGAAGAAACCGCGCCATTCACATTTCTGGATCGTCTGCGCGGTGCGGCGCCGGGATTCGAATACGTCTCCGCTGATCCTGTAACCATTGCTTGCCGCGGACAGAAGTCGGCGCACGAACTCGAACTGATGCGGCTGGCCTGCACGGCAACCTACGACGTTTTTCGCGCGGTGTTCGCTTCACTGAAGGAAGGCATGTCCCAGGAGCACGTCGCCAAGCTGGTGGAAGGAGGCTTTTCAAAAATGGGTCTGCACGGCGGGGCGCTGGTCCTGCTGGGCGCCTCGGCGGCATTACCGCACGGCACCATCAAGCCGCAAAAGCTGCAAGATGGAGACGTCGTGCTGATCGACGGCGGTTGCGCGGTCGATGGCTACCAATCGGACGTGACGCGCACGGGCATCTTCGGCAAGGCGCCAGAAAAGGTGGTGCGGGTTTACGAAATCGTGCGCAAGGCGCAGGATGCCGCTCTCGATGCGGCGCGTTCCGGACGACTATCGGGCACTGTCGATGATGCTGCGCGCAAGGTGATCAGCGACGCCGGGTATGGACCGGACTACAAGTATTTCACGCACCGACTCGGTCATGGCATCGGACTCGACGGTCACGAGCATCCTTACCTGGTTCGTGGAAGCAAGACCGTGCTGGAGCCGGGCATGACCTTTTCGAATGAGCCGGGAATCTATGTTCCCGGTGAGTTCGGGATGCGCTGCGAAGACGACATGGCTGTTGCCACGGACGGGCCGGCACAACTTCTAACGCCGGGTTTTCCCGTCTCGCTGGAGAAACCGCTGGGGTGAGACAGTTTCTAGAGGGCCACCCTAGGTGGGGAAGGCGCGGGCCGCGCAGAATTCGACGATGCGCTGCTCGGCCCAGAAACGCTCATTTGCGGAGTGCTTCGAAATGAAGCCGCAATGGCCCCCGTGCCGGGGCGCGACAAATTGGATGGCGGGATTGTCACTGATTTTGGCGGCGAGGAACGAAGCGTAGGGGACGAAGGGGTCATCCTGCGCGGTGATCAACAGCATGGGCACGCGGACTTGAGCGGCGACGCGTTTCGCGCCCACATTTTCGTAATAGTCTTGCGCGTCGCGGTAGCCGAAATGCGGCGCGGTGATGACGTCATCAAATTGACGGACCGTTCGAACCGGTGCAAGGCCGCGAATCGGATAGCGCTCCGGGAACAATCCATGCTTTCTGGCGTAGCGGGACATCAAGCCGTTCACAAAACGGCGCTGGTAAAGATAGTTGTCGACCCGCTGGAGTGCATCGGCGCAAGCCGCGAGGTCAATGGCTGGGCACACCGAACAGACGCCGCGCAACGCTTTCGGCACGGCAGTGCCAAACTCTCCCGCCATTTTGGTCACCAGGTTCCCGCCCATCGAGTAACCGGCGAAGAAGATCTGGTCGAAGCCGTCGGAGTTTGAAAGCTCCTCGAAGACAGCGCGATAGTCGGCACTCATGCCGGAGTTGTACAAGGTGGGCGTAAGGGCTTCGGTGCCGCCGCAATTCCGCTGGTTCATGCGCACGACGTGGAAACCACGGTGGAAGGCTTTCTCCGCAATGCCTCGAACATAGTTCCCATCGCTCGAACCCTCGAGGCCGTGGACGACGACGATGACCGGCGCGTGTTTGCGCTTCCCGGGTTGCCAATGGCAATGAGCGAGCAGGCGAGAATCTGGGTCGACCTGAAAGAGCCTGGCTTCAACGGACGGTATGTCGAACCGTCTGGGAACAAAAGCCGAAACGATAGTCATGACGTGGCCATTTTTGAGCAACGGGTGCGGTTCAAAAGGCGGGAAGGCGGAATCCACACTCGAGACTGTATTTCAGGGGGCTCGGCTCAAGCAAGATAAAGAGAAGCAGTGGCGTCGGCCAGATATGATTTTTCGTATATTTCGCAATATTTTCTTCTATATTCTGACTAAGCGACCACGGGTATCTGATGCTATGTTGTTGTTTTTCAATAGTTTGCCTAGGTGTCTTAATGGTATGTAAAATGCCCGTGGCTAGATGTAGGTAGGTTGGACTCAATTTCAGGGAATTGAGTTCGATTTATGAAGAGTCGGGCGAAATCAACTTTCAACGGCACTTGCTAAGGGTTGAGTCATAAGAATCCTTCGCAGGATTCCATGGGTGTGTCGGGGTGTTTCACGGCGACTTCTCGGCCTCGAAAGCAATGGTGCGATCCATTCAGCGGATGGGCGTAACGAGAGAGTGGCTGCAGCTTAGCTGCATCAGGGGGAAGAGAAATGAAAAAGGTTGTGCACATACTCTTAGTTGGACTTCTGCTTCTTAGTCTGGGGAGCGGCAGCGCGTTTGCCCAGGCAACGGCGAGCTCCACGATTCAGGGTACAGTCACAGACAAGTCGGGAGCGGTAGTGTCGGGGGCGCAGGTGGTGGCTAAGAACAAGGCCACTGATGTGGTCCGAACGACGACCAGCTCGGACACAGGTTATTACCGCTTCGAGTTGCTCCCGGTCGGCATTTACACTGTGGCCGTGAGCAAGAGTGGCTTCGGGACAGTAACTCAATCGGTCGAAACGCTGATCGGCCAGACCGCTACAGTCAACGCTCAACTGAGTCCCGGCGCGACGAGCGAAGTGATTGAGGTGACTAGCGAGGCGCCGCTCGTAGACCAGTTAAAGACAAGCGTCAGTCAGAACATCACTCCAAGTGAAGTTGAAGAACTACCGTTGCTGGGCCGCGACGTCGCAAACCTGGCCTATCTCGCGCCGGGTGTGAAGGCCACGGATTCTTACGATCCGACGAAGAACCGTTACGCGATTCTCTCCGTGAATGGTCAAAGCGGCCGCAACGTCAACGTGACCGTCAACGGCGTCGATAATAAGGACAACACCGTGGGCGGTCCGGTAATGCAGCTTCCTCTCGAGGCTGTCCAGGAATTCGTGATCAGCACCCAGCGCTTCTCCGCGGCTAATGGACGCTCCGAAGGCGCCGCGATAAACATGATCACGAAGTCAGGCACCAACAAGTATCACGGCTCGGCGTTTGGATTCTTCCGGGAGCAGCAGTTCAATGCGGAAAACTTCTATGAAAAGCAGCCAGGCGGACAAAAGGGGCCGTACAGCCGTCAGTTCTTCGGCGGATCTGCTGGAGGCCCGATCACCAAGGACAAACTATTCGGTTTCTTCGCCTTCGAGAGGCAGCGTGAACACACCAGCATATCGGAAGATTCCAATGCCCTTGCGGAGTTGCAAGCCGCCCAGGCCGCGGGCTTGGCCGCGCAGCCATCAGCAGTCATCCCGAGGCCATTTTTCGAGAACCGTTACAACGGGCGTCTGGACTACAGATTCAACGACCGCGAAACTGCCTACATCAGTTACACGTCGCAAGCCAACGACAGTTTGAACGATCAATCGAGCCAAACGGGTGACCTGACGGAAGGGAATTTCACCAAGAATCATTTGCAGGCAGCCAACTTTACGCTGAACTCCGTTCTTTCCAATTCGCTGGTGAATAGTTTCCTAGTTGGGTACCAGTATTGGAACAACATCATCGACAGCACCATCAAAGTCCCCCTCGTGACTTTCCCAGACGCTTCGTTCGGCACCAACGGGAACGTTCCGCAACAGTCCTATCAGCGCAAATTCCAATTCCGGGACGACATCACAAAGACCTACGGGAGACATACCCTCGGGGCAGGACTCGACTACATTTACAATCCGAGGCTCGGCGGATTCTTCGAATCCAACTCAACGCTGGAAGTCGACTTCGTAAAGGACCCCGCTTGTATTCTCGCAACAGTCGACGACAATACAAACAATTGCGGCCCGTCGTTTTTCCCGCAGAAGTTCGCAACACCTGGCGCAGTAATTGGCATGTCCGCTAGTGCGGGGAATCCTTACTTCGATATGCCCGGCGGCACCAAACAGTTGGGCTTGTATTTCCAGGACGATTGGAAGGCCACGAGCAGACTCACTTTGAACCTGGGAGTGCGCTGGGATAAGGATTTCAATTTGGTCGGCGCAAGCGCAATCGCCAAGAGCAGGACATACCTGGAACTCTTAGCAATTAACAATCCCTACGCAGTGCTTTCTCACGACGACAACCATGACTTCAGCCCGCGCGTTGGCTTTGCCTATGATCTCACTGGTCACGCTAAACACATCCTGCGCGGCGGGTATGGTCTGTATTTTGGCAACATCTTCCAGAACATACCGCTGTTCATGATTCAACAGGCCAACCCCACGATCTACCAAGGCTTGTTTTCCCTCACCGCGCCAACGGACACCGTTCCCGGGACCGGCATTGCCCTGGGCAACTGGCGCTACGGCGTGGACCCAAATCCGACCATCCCGCCGCCACTGGCATCGCTGGTCGATGGTGCCACAGGCCGGCTCATGGACCCGAAGTATCGCAACCCGGTTTCCCAGCAATTCAACTTCGGGTATCAGTGGGCCGCTACGAAGAACTCTGTTGTGGAAATCGAATACGTCCACGAACTTGGCCTGCATGAAAACAAGACTGTCAACATCAATCCGACAATCGCTTCCGGGATCGGAACAGATTCTTCGGGCAATCAGTTCGTCATCGCAGCGCGGCCGCTTTCGGCCGCTTTTGTGGCAGCAGGAGTGCCAGATCTCGGTCGGGTCATGGATGAACAATCCGTTAACCGCTCGCGGTACGATGGATTGAACTTCAGTTATCGCCAGCACATGACAAAGCACTTCAGCCTGAATGCGAATTATACGTTGTCCCGCGCGATGGGATGGGGAGTCGAGTCCGGTAGTCCGGATGCAACTTCATCTTTCCGGAACTACCCGCATGACCCGCTCAATATCTGGGATCCACGTGACTTCGGGCCGACGGATAATGACGAACGCCATCACATCTCGCTCAGCGGCATCGTTCAGTTGCCCGCGGGATTCCAGTTGGCGCCAATCGTTTCTTATGGCTCAGCGCGCCCCTATGACCTGAGGTCGGGCTTCGACGTCCTAGCCCGTGGAAGTGGTTATTCCAGGCCGATTATCGTGCCGAATAGCGATCCGACTAACTACACGGCAATCAGCGACGGCGTCGCTGCATTCAACTGCTTGGCCGCCGCAACCTGCCACCAGGTGGGTTACGACACCGTCCGAGGCGACCCGTTCTTCCAGATGGATATGCGTATTGCCAAAAACATCCGGGTGCGCGAGGGTTGGAACCTCCAGCTCATCTTCCAAGCGTTTGACCTGACAAATAAGACCAACTTCGGAAGCAACTTCCACAACACAAATACATCGGGATCGTTCATGAAGCCCGAAGGCTTCATCAACCCGAGCAGTTCGTTTACCCCACGTGCGTTCGCCGGAGAATTTGGCGCTCGCTTTACATTCTAAGGGGGACAGCTTAGCGGGAAACAGACAACTAACGCCGGGGCTGACTCATCTGAGTCGGCCCCGGTTTTTCCTTGTGGGGGCTTCGATTTATACGGCTTTCTACGACGGAGTTTTCGAGGTGACACTCTCGTCGTTAGAAGATTTGGGCGGTCAACTTGACCGGAATGGGGTTGCCGCTTAGAATTAGAGATTCACGGTGATTCATTTTTTCAATTTGATGGAATTGTGTGACAGCCCAGCGGGCACCCGCTGGGCTGCGCTGCTTTATGGCGCCGGTTTGCGTGCACCCAATCTTTTTGCGTGAGGCTGGAATGATGGACAGTCCGATTTCCGAGGGTCTTACGTTTGACGACGTTCTGCTTCTGCCGGGAAAGTCGTCTGTGCTGCCAACCGAGGTCGACACCACCACGAACTTTGCACGCAAGCTCCCGGTGAACATCCCGCTGGCCTCCGCGGCCATGGACACGGTCACGGAATCACGCCTGGCCATCGCTATCGCGCGGCAGGGCGGCATCGGCATGGTACACCGCAATATGTCCATCGACCGGCAGGGCGAGGAAGTCGACCGGGTGAAGCGCTCGGAAAGCGGCATGATCGTTGACCCGGTCACCATCTCGCCGGACATCACGCTGCGGCAGGCGCTGGAGATCATGAACAAGTACAAGATCTCCGGCCTGCCGGTGACGCGCGGCTTGCGCCTTACCGGAATTCTGACCAACCGCGACCTGCGATTCGAAAAAAATCATGCGCAACTGGTCAGTTCAGTGATGACCAAAGAAAATCTAGTGACCGTGCCCGTGGGCACCACGCTGGAAGAAGCCGAACGCATCCTGCAGAAGCACCGCATCGAGAAACTCCTGGTGGTCGATCAGGACTTCAACCTGAAGGGCTTGATCACCGTTAAAGACATCCAGAAGAAACTGGAATATCCCCGCGCGGCGAAAGATGAGCATGGCCGATTACGCGTGGGCGCCGCCGTCGGCGCGACGGGCGATTTTCTCGAGCGGGCCGTGGAAATGTCGAAAGCGAAAGCCGACGTGCTGGCCGTGGACACGGCGCATGGGCACTCCGAGCGAGTGATGGAAGCCATCAAAGCGATTCGTCGGCGCTTGCCGGAAATGCAGCTGATCGCCGGCAACGTGGCGACTTACGAAGGCGCGAAGGAACTGATCTCGCTGGGCATCGATGGGTTGAAAGTGGGCATCGGGCCGGGCTCCATCTGCACGACGCGAGTGGTCACCGGTGCGGGTGTGCCGCAACTTACCGCCATTATGGAAGCTACGAGAGCCGCGAAGGGTACGGAGGTGGCCATCATTGCCGACGGGGGCATCAAGTATTCGGGCGACATTTCGAAAGCGCTGGCCGCCGGCGGATCGTGCGTGATGATCGGCAGCCTCTTTGCCGGCACTGAAGAGTCTCCCGGAGAAACCATTCTCTATCAGGGGCGTACGTTCAAGTCTTACCGTGGGATGGGTTCAACCGGGGCGATGGAGGCGGGCTCCGCCGACCGTTACTCGCAGGAGAGTGCCGAG
>MNIJ01000081.1 GCA_001919715.1 Acidobacteria bacterium 13_1_20CM_58_21 | reverse complement strand
TCCCAGAAAGTGCGACGTGCCTGACTGAAGCGCCTTGCCGTCGCCCATCATCGCTTCGATGGAGTAAGTCACGTCGGCACCGGCGAATTTCTCGGCGTCGGATTTTTTCCCGGGGATCACCGGAATCGCCGCGTCGTTTATCGCAAAATCCGCGTAGATGTCCAGCATCTGGCGCGTCTCCGCCTCGGCCTCTTCGCGCGTCGCGTGCGCGGTGTGGCCCTCTTGCCAATAAAACTCCAGCGTTCTGAGGAAGAGTTTCGTGCGCAATTCCCAGCGAACCACGCTGTTCCACTGGTTCATCAGTACGGGCAAATCGCGGTAAGACTGAATCCACTTAGACCACATATGGCCGATAATGGTCTCCGATGTGGGGCGGATGACCAGGGGTTCAGCGAGCTCCTCGCCACCGCCAATAGTGACAACCGCGAGCTCCGGCGAAAATCCTTCCACGTGATGCTTCTCCTTGTCGATGAAGCTGCGTGGAATGAGCATCGGGAACGCCACGTTTTGATGGCCGGTGGCCTTGAAGCGACGGTCGAGCGCTTGTTGAATGTTTTCCCACAAAGCCCAACCGTAAGGCCGCACGATCATGCAGCCGCGGACCGGTGCGTAATCAGCAAGCTGCGCCTTGACGACCAGTTGGTTGTACCACTCGGAAAAATCTTGTGCGCGAGTAGGAAGCTTTTCTTCGGCCATGCAGCGGTTTGTCCGTTCTCCTTGTCACGCGCAGTCGCGAAGACACTTCTTGCTTCGGGGATGACTCACCGGAACCGCCGGCGATGAAGAAAAATGTGCCGCGTAAACTCAAAAGCCTATCGGAGGCGCCGCGATGTGTCAACGAAACGAATAGAACACGAACGAATAGAAACGAATGGCAAATGTAATGCCGGTCTAGAGTCCCGTAGTTACGAAGGTCCGGCGCGAATGATGGCGCGCTCCGGCGCGGCGGCCACAGCAGATTCGGCTTGGTCCTGAGGATGGCCGGTTGCCCATGGCGGTGGGACAAATCCCCGCCCGGGAGGAAACCGCTGTCCACCATGCCAACATCAGAAACGATGGCGCGGTAAGAGCAATGGCGGGCTCGACAGCACGGTAGGATTGCTGGTCGTCCTTGAAGATGGCGCTATTCCCATTGAACTAGCGGAACGGAGGGGGACACAGGCACATGCCATCGACAAATCCAGGAACGGCAACTGAGTTCGGGCCCTCGACAAGCGCACCAGCCAAAATCGGTGGAGCTCCATCAGCGAACCAAGTTGCCAGCCTAGTGCTGCATGCAATTCGTTTTCAGCCACTCTTGGCACGACTGCGTTTACCTCCGAGGTCGTCTCCGTCACGGCCTTGCCCACCCACTCACAAGGAATTACTATCTCACTCGTTCTGAACGGACGCTTCCAGGCCGTGTCCGGCCAGCGATGCTCGATGAAGGAGAAATCACGCTATGAAACGCATCACCTTGATTTCCTTGCTGGTTCTTTGCACAGCGCAAGTCACTTGGGCACAAGATTGGGCACGCGCGGCGCTCGAAAAATCTTCGCGCCACCGCGAATGGGTCACCGTTAAGCACGATGGCCGCTCGGTAGAAACATTTGTCGTTTATCCCGAGTCCAACGGCAAGACTCCCGTGGTTCTGATCATCCATGAAATTTTCGGCATGACCGACTGGGTGCAGGATCTGGCGGATCAGGTGGCCGCGGCAGGCTACATCGCGGTCGCTCCCGATCTTCTGTCCGGCATGGGCCCGAACGGCGGCCGCAGCAGCGATTTTGCGGAAGGCAAAACGATGGAAGCCGTAAGCCACCTGAATCCCGACCAGGTGACCGCGGATTTGAATGCCGCGGCGGATTATGCGCTGAAGTTCCCCGCTTCGAATGGCAAGCTCTTTGTTGGCGGCTACTGCTGGGGTGGCAGTCAAACATTCCGGTTCGCGACCAACCGCGGTGACCTGGCAGCCGCTTTCGTCTTCTACGGCGGGCCGCCGGAGAAGGATGCGATGGCGCGCATCAAAGCGCCAGTCTACGGCTTCTATGCTGGGAATGATGCACGCATCGACGCCACCATCCCAGATACCATCACTCAAATGAAGGCGGCCGGCAAAGCGTACGACCCGGTAACTTACGACGGCGCCGGACACGGCTTCATGCGCGCCGGCGAAGCCCCCGATGCAAAAGAGGCCGACAAGAAGGCCCGCGCCGACGCTTGGGTGCGCTGGAAGAGCCTACTCAGCGGTGGCAAGTAATGCCGGCGATGGTGCGCGGCTACGCCAACGAAAGTCGCACTCGGCGCGAACCAGAGGGCTTTCCTCTGAACTTCAGCCAAAGTGGGCCGTTGTGCGACCTGAGATAGGACTTCATCGGGCCTGGCGGTGGATAGACCAAACCGAAGAAAAAAGAGAGCAGCCTCATATCCCCGGCCTGAACGTCGGGGCTTTACGGCTAGGACAAGTAATCAAGGAAGCTAGCACAGGTGCAACGAAATCGTAATGAGTCCAGTATTCGAAGCTAGGCAGGGCCCCGTAACTGCTGCCCCACGGCGGGACAAGGGCGGAGCGTGTCAGCTCTGCTTTTGTTCTAGTTCTGCCCAGCGTCTATACAGGTTATCCACCAGTTTCTGGGCTTCGTCCAATTGAGTCCAAGCATTCTGGAGGTCGACACGATTGCTGGTGATTGCAGGATCATCGAGCGCGCCACGCTTGGCGTGCAGTTCCCTCTCGGCCTCAGCGATGCGGCTTTCCATGTTGTCGAACTCGCGGGATTCTGAATAGGAGAGTTTCCTTTTTGTGGCGGCCGGCCGACCCTGGACTGCAGTTGCTTGCTGGCCGCGGTTTCCGTCCCCCGCTTTAGAAGCAACTTTGGACGGCCGTAATCGTTGCCAGGATTCCCACTGCGCGTAATCGGCAAAGCGCTCCGCGCTTCCCTGGCCATCGAGCCCAACAACCACGGTTGATACACGGTCCAGCATGAATCGATCGTGTGTGACCAACACGAGCGCCCCGGTGTATTCGACCAGGCTCTCTTCCAGAATCTCCAGTGTGGGGATATCGAGGTCGTTGGTCGGCTCGTCCAGCAGGAGAAGGTCCGCAGGTTGAAGCATCAATTGTGCGATCAGCACGCGGGCTCGTTCACCCCCGGAAAGCCGGCCAACCCGCTGGTTCAGACTTTCCGCCGAAAAAAGAAATCGTTCGGCCCACGAAGCGACGTGGATGACGCGATCCT
Organism: Acidobacteria bacterium 13_1_20CM_58_21; assembly: GCA_001919715.1. GTDB lineage: Bacteria > Acidobacteriota > Terriglobia > Acidiferrales > UBA7541 > Acidiferrum. The sequence continues at coordinate 7,698 of MNIJ01000081.1, read as the reverse complement.
GATAAATCACCGCGTCGCTGTCCGGGGCAAGCGCCCGGCGCAAAGTCACATCGGGATCGAGTTCACGATTCTGGTCGAAGTACACAATTCGCAATCCCTCGGCGCGGCGAATTTTGCCTGACGCTGGCTTGATGTCCCCGCGCAGCAAGTGTAGCAAGGCGGTTTTGCCGCTGCCGTTTGGACCGACCAGCCCCATTCGCATTCCGGACGTCACGCTGAAATGAATGTCCTTGAAGAGTGTGCGACCGCCGACGTCGAAGGAAATTCCCTCCAAGGTGATGAGCTGTTTGGTCTTCCGGTTCGTCGGGGAGAAATCGATTTCGGCACTGGACATGCGGCTGCGAGCGTTCATCTCGGCGAGCTCGCCGATCATCTCGTGCGCTTTGTCAATGCGCGCCTTCGCCTTCGTGGCGCGAGCCTTGGGTCCGCGGCGCAGCCATTCGAGCTCGGTGTGAACGCGGTTCTCGAGCGACTCCTGCCGCTTTTTCTGCGCGTGCAGATACTCTTCCTTGGCTTCAAGGAATGCGCTGTAGTTTCCGCTCACGCGCAACGCACCATCCTGATAGGCGCGGTTGAGTTCTACCATTTCATTGGCAGCGTTTTCCAGAAAGTAGCGGTCGTGGCTGACCACCACGCACGCGAACGCGGCGTTCCGAAGAACGGATTCGAGCCATTGAATCCCCGCGAGGTCCAGATGGTTCGTGGGCTCGTCCAAGAGCAGAATATCCGGCGCCTGGACCAAGGCTTCGGTAACGGCGAGCCGCTTGCGCCATCCGCCCGAGAGCGTCGAGGCGTGCGCATCAAGATCCGTAAAACCCGCGCGGCCCAGTGTTTCGGCAAAACGCGAGGCTCGCTCGGCTTCGGGAACGGCGGCGCGTTCGAGAGCAGTCTCAATGGCGGAACGAATCGTCACGCCCGGCGCAAACTGCGAAATCTGGGCGACGGTACTGAGCCGCGTCCCCTTGCGAACCGCCACGTCCCCGCTGTCCGGTTTGACGCGACCGATGAGCATCTCCAGCAGCGTCGACTTACCCGAACCATTCGGCCCAATCACGCCGATGCGGTCCCCTTCGGAAACGGTAAATGAAATGTTCTGGAAGAGCGGTGTGAGACCGTATCTCTTCGACAGTCCTTGCGCGCTTATGATCGGAGGCAATTTTCTCGGCCTTCTCCTGTACATAGTTTAACCTTGAGAGTCATTGCGGTGGAATCTCAGAAGACCGCTGGTTCCGGCTCAAGTGAGACTCACTCTTGAAGCGCAACTTTGACACTTTGGTCCTTGGCGCTGGCGCCGCTGGACTCCTCTGCGCAATCGAGGCCGGCAAACGAGGCGGTCGTATCGCCGTGCTCGAGCATGCCGATCGCGTCGGCAAGAAGATCCTGATCTCCGGCGGCGGGCGCTGTAATTTCACCAACATTTATTGCCAGCCGGAAAATTTCATTTCTGCGAACGAGCACTTCGCAAAATCCGCGTTGGCGCGGTACACGCCAGCGGATTTCATCGCACTGGTCGAAAAGCATCGCATTCCTTACCACGAAAAGACGCTCGGGCAACTCTTCTGTGACCGTTCCGCCGAGGACATCACCGAATTGCTGGAATCGGAGTGCCGGGCGGCGGGAGCGCAAATTTTTCTGCAGAGCCGAATCCGGGAAGTGCAGCGCACCACGGAGTTCTTGGTGCGCACCGAAGCCGGCGAATTTCGCGCCCCGGCCCTCGTCGTTGCCACCGGCGGACTTTCGATTCCCAAAATGGGTGCGACGCCGTTCGGATACCAGTTGGCGCGTCAATTCGGGTTAAAAATCGTGGAGACCAGACCCGCGCTAGTGCCGTTCGTGCTGGCCGACAAAGATCGCGGCCGATACTGCGACTTGGCGGGCCTCTCGACCGAAGTACTCGCGAGGACCAATCATCATTCCTTCCGCGAAAAAATGCTGATCACCCACCGCGGTTTGAGCGGGCCAGCGATCCTGCAAATCTCCTCTTATTGGGAGAAGGGGCAATCTATCCAGATCGATCTCGCTCCCCAACGCGAGATCACTGCGGTGATTCGCGCATCGAAAGTTCGTAGTATAGGCACGGCGCAAAAGGCGTTTCACGGAATTCTGCCGAAGCGTCTCGCCGAACGCTGGCTGGAAAACCATGCCCCCGCCACCTGGACCAACGATGCTCTGACGAAATTGGAGAAGCAGGTACACGAGTGGATGATCAAGCCGGCGGACACCGAGGGCTACGATAAGGCAGAGGTGACGGCCGGCGGCGTGGATACCGCAGAATTGTCGAGCAAAACGATGGAGTGTCTAAAGGTCAAAGGGCTATTTTTCATCGGCGAAGTCGTCGATGTCAGCGGTCATCGGGGTGGATTCAATTTTCAGTGGGCTTGGGGGTCGGGCGCCGCCGCAGGCCGCGCGCTATGAAAACAACCAAGGATCTCGAAAATTGCGTACCTAGGAAGCCTTCTGCTCCGCGTAAGCAACGTATTCTTCATAAGGACCCTTGAAGTCCTCGATCTTGCCGCCCTGGAAATGCCAAATGCGTGTGGCCACTTCGTCGATGACGTCGTGGTCGTGCGTCACGAGCAGCACCGTCCCGTCGTACCGCTGCAGCGCTATGTTCAGCGCGTTGATCGATTCCAGGTCGAGGTGGTTGGTCGGCTCGTCGAGCACCACGAAATTGGGCTTTTGCAGCATCAGCCGGCAAAAGATCAGGCGCGCGGACTCGCCGCCGGAAAGCGCACGCGTCGGCTTCAGCGCATCTTCGCCGCTGAACAACATCTGTCCCATCAAGCCGCGTAGTTCCTGTTGCGACGCGGCGGGATCAAACTGCCACAGCCACTCGATCGCCGTCATACCTTTCGTGATGGATTCGCCGTGGTCCTGCGCGAAGTAGCCCACCGCCACTTCGTGTCCCCATCTCACCTCGCCGCCATCGATCGGAAACTGCTGGTCCTTCTCCTCGATGTATCCCGGCGCATTGCGAACAAGCGATTTAAGTAAAGTAGTCTTACCGGTGCCGTTCCGCCCCATCAACGCGATTTTCTCGCCCCGCACCACGCTCGCCGAAAATCGCGGAATCACCTTTAAATCCTGGTAGGATTTCTCGACGCTGCGAATCTCCAAAGGATGGCGCCCAGAATTCCGCTTCATGTCAAATTTGATGTACGGCCGCTGGATGTTGCTCCTCGCCAGTTCCGCCGTTTGCAAACGCTCGACCTCTTTCTTGCGCGAGGTTGCCTGTGCGGAACGCGTGCCCGCGGAAAACCGCGCGATAAACTCTTGTAACTGCGCGATTTTTTTCTCGCGATTGGCGTTGTCCGCTTCGATGCGGCCGCGAATCTGCGTCTTGGCCACCACCATGTCGTCGTACCCACCGACGTACATGATGATCGTCTCGTAGTCGATGTCCGCAGTGTACGTGCACACGCTATTCAAGAAGTGCCTATCGTGCGAGATGACAATCAGCACACCTTCGTAGTCGCAAAGATACCTCTGCAGCCAGTGCACGGAATCGAGGTCCAAGTTGTTCGTGGGTTCGTCGAGCAGCAGCGCCGTCGGATTGCCAAAGAGCGCCTGCGCCAACAACACGCGCACCTTCTGCCCGCCCTGCAATTCGCCCATCTTGCACTCGTGCAGAGCGCCTTCCACACCCAAACCGGCAAGTAGCACCGCCGCATCGGCCTCCGCTGTGTAGCCGCCCTCTTCACCAACGATGCCTTCGAGCTCCCCAAGCCGCATCCCGTCGGCGTCCGTCAATTCGTCGTGCGGCTTGGCATAGAGTGCATCGCGTTCTTCGAGCGCCCTCCACAGTGATACATTCCCCATAATGACCGTGTCGATGACGCGATATTCGTCAAACGCGAATTGATCCTGCCGCAAAACGCCCATCTTCTTTGGCCGCGTTATCGATCCACTGGTGGAGTCAATCTCCCCGGTCAAAATCTTCATAAACGTGGACTTGCCCGCGCCATTCGGCCCGGTGACGGCGTAGCGCCGCCCGGCCATGAAGGTGCAGGTCACATTCTCAAACAGGACACGCGGGCCGAACCGCATGGTAATGTTGTTGACCGAGAGCATATCCCTCTAAGTATAGCGTGGATTGGGCGTTCGCGCTCGCCGCTAGATACAACATTTTGGGGGATAGAACAACCGTGAGGAAAAACGCTTCTCGACGCCTACGGCAAACTGAACGCAAAGAGCGCCGACCCCGCCGCGACGGCCACATATTGTTTGCCGTCGATCGCAAAGGACATCGGTGATGAATACACCGACGCTCCGCACTGGAAGTGCCAGAGCGCTTTGCCCGAAGCGGCCTCTAGGGCGATGAAGTTGCCCTCCGCATCGCCGGTGAAGACCAGTCCCCCTGCCGTAGAAAGCACACCGGACCACGTCGGCGAGAGATGTTTCCATTCCCACTTCAATTTTCCGGTGTGCGGATCGATGGCGCGTAGCGCACCGGTGAACGGCTCGGCATCGTCGTTCGGAAAGTAGGCACTGCCGTAGAAAGCGTGCCCCGCTTCGTATGGCTGCGGCGCCGTACTGAAGACGTCACACTGCTCCCGCGCCGTGACATAGAAGAGCCGCGTTTGCGGATCGTAAGTAGGCGACATCCAGTTCGTTGCTCCGGCCGCACCCGGGCACACGCGATTCCCTTCCAGAGTCGGCGAGGCGTCCTTTCGCGCAATGGGAGCTCCGCTTGCGTCCTTCGAGTCGCTCCATGTCTCCTTCGCGAAAGGGTTCGCGAACACGACCTTTCCATTGGTGCGATCAATCAAATAAAAGAACCCGTTGCGGTTCGCTTGCACGATCACGTGCTGGTCGCCCTGATCGACCATGACGGGCACTTGGGTGGCGTCGTAGTCATGCTCATCATGCTTCGAGAACTGAAAATACCATTTGAGCTTTCCCGTGTCTGGATCCAATGCCAACAAAGAATTGCTGTAGAGATTGTCGCCCGCGCGTCCTTCCCCGCGATTCGACGGCGAAGGATTGCCGGTGGTCCAAAAAGTAGTGTTGGTAGCGGGATCGTAAGTCCCCGTGATCCACGCGGGCGCCCCTCCGATTTTCCAGGATTCGCCTTCCCACGTTTCATGTCCCGCCTCGCCAGGACCAGGGATCGTGTAGAAGCGCCATTTGCGCTCGCCGGTCGCGGCATCATACGCGTCAATGAAGCCGCGAATTCCATATTCCCCGCCCGACACACCGATGAGCACGAGATTCTTGATCACCAGCGGCGCGAGCGTGATGCTGTAGCCATTGCGATAGTCCGCCGAGGTAGCATCCCACACCACGCTTCCGGTCTTGGCGTCCAGCGCGATAATATGAGCATCGAGCGTGCCAAGAAAAACTTTGTCTCCCAAAATGGCCATCCCGCGATTCACGCGCCCGCAACACGGCCGAATATCCGCCGCCAGCGCGCGTTGATATTGCCAGATCGGCCGGCCCGACCGCGCGTCGAGCGCAAATGCGCGATTGTCCTGGCCCGTGCCATAAAGGATGCCGTCCACAACCAGCGGTGTCGTTTCGAATTTCCCGCCCGCCATCGTCTGATAAACCCACTTGGGAACGAGCATCGCTGCGTTCGGCGCGTTGATCTGGTCGAGCGCGCTGAACCGGTGTCCCGCGTAGTCGCCGGAGTACATCAGCCAGTTCTGCGGCTCCTTCCCCGAATCCAGCAACCGCTGCGGCGTCACCTGCGCACGAGCGCTGGAGGCCAAGCCGCCCAAACCAAGCAGAGCCATCGAAGCCAGCTGCATTCCCGTTTTCATAAAGGTGCTCTTCATGGGGCACCCACGAAAAGCAGGTAGGCGATCACATCCTGAAGATCTTTATCGCTCAACATTTTTTGATCGTACGCCGGCATCAGCGACTCGCGGCTCTTTTCGAACGAACGCAGCCTGTCCTTTTCAAAAAGGTGAAGCATCTCCCGTGTGTCTATCATTTGCAGCGTAAAGTGGTCTTCGTTCAACACCACGCCCATGAACTTCGTCCCGTCCGCCGTGACCACCGTGACGGTTTCGTATTCCTGCGAGAATTCTTTCATGGCCTCGGAAATGCCCTGCGCCAGCCGCCGACTGGGGCTCCTCAGCGACTCTACAATGTAGTCGGTAGAACGAGTCGAGCCCGTCGTACTCAGGTCGGGCCCGATGCGGCCTCCCTTTCCCTGAATCATATGGCACGTGCTGCAGCCCGCCGCCCCGTTGAAAAGCTCCTTCCCGTGCACCACATTCCCAATGGCCGCAGCCTCACCCTTTTTCTCCACGCTCCGAATGTAGCTGATCACCTGCCATATCTCTTCTTCCGTCATGCCCACGCCTTGTTGTGTCGCTCCGTTCGGCGGCATGGCCGTGCCCGGAACTCCCTCGTTAATGGTTCGAAACAAATCGGGATCCGTGCTTCCATGGCGTTTCTTCGCGCGCGTCAAATCGGGTCCCCGGCCTCCGCCCCGCGCGCCCAATCCGTGGCAAAAGGCACAGTTTGCGCGAAATTCAAATTCGCCGAGTTTTGCCGCTCGCGGATCGCCCGCAAGGGGATTCTTGTTCTGGGCCTGGAGAGATGCCGCGAACACTCCAATCATGACCAGCAGGGTGCAGGTGAAAAAAGCGGCCGCCCATGGCCGTGGCTGCTTGAGCGGGTCCGGCAAACGCACGTTCTTGGCACTGCGCATAAACGTGGCGGCTCCATCGCAACAGATAGCGAATTGCAAAAACTATAACACTCGTTCGCAAACAACCAATAGCGAAACGTCACGATGACACGATGGGCTGGAATCAGTGCTTCAACGGAAACAATTCAATGTCGCGAAAGAATACTTCTGCTCCCTCGGATTGGAACAGGATCCTTCCACTGGATGGGAACGCTTCGGAGCCCTCGTCTGCCAGCTTCCCGTTGGCGAACTGCCTGAGGTGATCTCCTCGTGCCACCAGTTCCAGCAAGTTCGACTCGCCGTGCCGTTTTTCCATCTCGCCGACCGGATCGCGGTATCCGGCCACATCGTTCCATGGACCCTTGCCGATGCGGTCGATCCTTAAGGGCGCTTTCCGCAGGACCCGTCACCTGCACACCATTGATCCCCGTCAACGCGCCGCCGTCGGTCATCCAGAAATCTCCCGTCCCACCCTCGATGATCTGGAATTCGATGGAGGTGGGCCAAACTTTCTGCGGCCCTTGCACGTGGTAGAGAAGTCCGTTGTCGCGTGCCTGGCCCTCGCGGGGCGCGTAGGTCCCCTCGCCCCATTTGAACTCCGCGCGCAGGTAGTAGTTTCTGAATTCCTGCCTGGTGATGATGTAGCCGAACTCCTTGCCGGAGATAGGAATGACCCCGTTTTCGACACGAAAAACCTACTCCGGATCATTGTTCAGTCCGCGGTTCGTCAGAAAGATGTCGAAATTCTTGAGGTCGCGCCCGTCAAACAAGACGACGGGGGAGGTATATCGCTGTTCGTTGCGAAAGTGATCGTCGCCAAGGCCGGCCATGCGGCCAATCGCACGATGTGATTTTCTGAGATTCGCACGGAGGAAAGATATCACGACTCGGCCGGCCATGTAAGACCGGCTGTCTCGGATTCGCTTCTCTTCAGCCTCCGTTAGAATCCCGCGCGTTCCTGCTCACGAGCGAAACCGACGCCAAGCCGCGCATCGCCATTGGTTCCGATCACGCCGGATTCTCCGTCAAAGAAGCGATTAGAAAATATCTCGAAACAG
>MNIJ01000020.1 GCA_001919715.1 Acidobacteria bacterium 13_1_20CM_58_21 | reverse complement strand
CACGGCGAAAACGGCGGTAGAAGCATTGCAGCTTGGCGCAGCGGACTATGTGGTGAAAGGATTTGAGCTGGAAGAGTTGCGCCAGCGCGTTGCCAATTTGCTGAAGTTCTCGACCCTCGAAAAAGAAAACGACGCGTTGCGGCGGCGCATGGCCACGGAAGGTCAGTTTGGGCAGATGATTGGCAGGTCAGCCGAGATGCGCCGAGCATTTGAAATAGCGGACCGCGTGGCGCGGACGGATTCTACGGTGCTGATTTTGGGAGAGAGCGGCACGGGCAAAGATTTGCTGGCGCAGGAGATTCACGCGCGCTCGCCTCGGGCAGGGAAAGCGTACGTTGCGGTGAATTGCGCGGCGCTGCCGGAGACGTTGATCGAATCGGAATTGTTCGGTTACGAGCGCGGGGCGTTTACGGGCGCGGCGCAACAGAAAAAAGGAAAGTTCGAGCTGGCTTCGGGCGGCACCATTTTCCTGGATGAAATTGGCGATATGAATCCAGTGACGCAGGCCAAGGTGCTGCGTGTGCTGGGAAACCGCACGATCGAGCGACTCGGCGGGACGCAAACGATTCCGGTGGATGTCCGGGTGATCAGCGCGACGCACCGCAATCTGCCGGCGGAGATTCGCGCCGGGAAGTTTCGCGAGGATTTGTTTTATCGGCTGCGCGTGGTGACAATTGACCTGCCTCCGCTGAGAGCTCACAAAGAAGATATTGCACTACTGACGGAAGCCTTTTTGCAATTGCATGGAGCGCGCTTGGGACGCGCCGCGCGGCTTAAGAGAGACGCCGTGACGACGATTGAGAAATACGATTGGCCGGGCAATGTGCGCGAGTTAAAGAACGCCTTGGAGCGAAGCATGGTGCTCTCCCGCGGGGACGAGATCGGCGCGGAGGACTTGCCAAGTGAAGTCGTGCACGGCGAGTCGATTTCTCACAAGCATTGCGGGGAGGAGCAGGACCATGGAATCGGCGAACGGGATTTTCGTGAGGCTAAACGAAAATTCGAAGTGGCTTACTTGACCAGACAGCTGGCGGAGCATCGTTGGAACGTTTCGCGAACCGCGGCGACCATCGGACTGCACCGGCAGAGCCTGCAGGAAAAGCTGCGCGAGCTAGGAATCCGGCGGCCGGGCCGGGAGCCGCTGGAAGAAGAATAAGAATTGACGCCGGGCCCCCGCCCCGGTCATGGTAAACGCCGAACACCGCGGGGGCGGAAAGAATAGAATGAAGCGGAGAGTCAGTGAATGACAGGCGGAAGAAGTGAGGTGGGAGTCGCTGGATACATTTTGGCGGGAGGTGGGAGCAGACGATTTGGACGGGACAAGGCGCTCGCGGAAGTCGGCGGAAGGCCAATGCTGGTGCGGATGATCGAACTGTTACAAAGCGTCACAAGACCAGTGAAAATCGTTGGCGTGCCGGGCAAGTACGCTGCATTCGGTGCGGAAATTGTCGAAGACCGTTGGCCGGGAGAGGGGCCGCTCGGCGGAATCATCACTGCGCTCGAAGATGCAGATCGGAGCGCGACGCGGCCCGAATGGAATCTGATCGTGAGCTGCGACATGCCGTTTTTGAAGAAGGATTGGCTTCAATTCCTTGCCAATCGCGGTGTCAAGAGCAATGCGCAAGTTGTCTTTTCGCACTCGGCAGCGGGGCCTGAACCGCTCTGTGCTTGCTGGCAAACGGGCGCCGCGACGAAGCTTAGCTGCGGGTTCGAACGCGGCGTGCGCAAAGTAACCGAAGGAATCGCACTGCTCCGTGTGGAAGTTCTTGACCAGGCGGACTGGAAACGATTTGATAGTGCAGGGCGGCTGTTTTGGAATATGAATACGGCCGTGGATTATGAGGAAGCGCGACGGATTCTGGAAGCGGAGCGCAAGTGAGCGAAGACAAGTCCGTCAACTACTTCGAGTTTCGCGACGTGTGCAAGGGCTTCGACGAGCGCATGGTGCTCGATCGCGTCAGCTTTGCGGTAAAGCGCGGTGAGACGTGCGTGATCATGGGGCGCAGCGGCGTGGGCAAGTCGGTTTCCCTGAAACACATCCTGGGGTTTCTGCAGCCGGACTCGGGGCAGATTTTCATCGATGGGCAGAACGTCACCGATTTTAAGGAGTCGGACTTCGAAGAAGTGCGGCGCAAGGTGACCATGGTCTTTCAGTCCGGCGCGCTCTTCGATTCGCTCACGGTTGGCGAGAACATGGCATTCCCGCTGGAAGGGCAGCCGGGCCTGACCGCTGCGGACGTTGACGAGTACGTGATGAAGATCGCGCAGATGCTGGAACTAGAGAGCGTCTACGAGAAATTGCCCAGCGAGCTTTCCACCGGAATGAAGCGCGCGGTAGCCATCGGGCGCGCTCTCGCGCAGAATCCCGAGGCGATCCTGTTCGACGAGCCGACGACCATGGTGGACCCGATCATGGCCGGCCACATGGGCGATATGATCCTGCGGCTTAAGAAGGCGTTTCAAAAGACATCCATCGTCGTGACTCACGACACGCACCTGGCAAAAAAGCTGGCCGACGTGGTTGTCTTTCTCCAGGAGGGCCGCGTAACATTCTTCGGGCCCTGGGTTGATTTCGAAAACTCAACAGATCCCTTCCTGAAAAATTTCCGTCTGCAGGACAAACTGATTCCCGCGCTGGATGTGACTCTGTGAGCCAACTGGCCAACGGCTCTTCCGATCCAATCAAACAGTTGCCGAAGGAGATGGGGTTCTGGGACGTCCTTCTCTTCAACATCGCAACGGTGCTGGGTCCGCGCTGGGTGGCGGCAGCAGCGCACAATGGAACTTCGTCGATCAGTTTGTGGATTCTTGCCGCGCTGCTGTTTTTCGTGCCCTCGGCGCTGGTCATCAATGAATTGTCATCACGATTTCCGGAAGAAGGCGGGTTGTACGTCTGGGCCAAGGAAGCGTTCGGAGATTTTCACGGCTTCGTGGCTGGCTGGAATTATTGGGTCTATACCGTGTTTTATTTTCCTGGGTTGCTGTTGGCCAGCGCGGCGATGAGCGCGTACATCATCGGAGAGAATGGGGCGACGCTTTCACAAAACCGGACCTTTTTGCTTTCGGTGTCAGTCGGTATGCTCTTGGCGGCGGTGGCACTGAATATCATCGGATTGAACATCGGCAAATGGCTACAGAATGCAGGCGGCGTGTCTACCTACTTGCCGCTGCTGGTGCTACTGGGCATCGCGGCGATTCTGTGGATAAAGCAGGGATCGGTCACCCATTTCACACGTGCCAATATGTTGCCGGTCTGGAATTGGGACACCGTGAATTTCTGGTCGCAAATTGCGTTTGCGTTCAGCGGGCTGGAGCTCGTTTCGGCGATGAGCCAGGAGGTTCGCGACCCGCAGAGAACGCTGCCGCGTGCGGTGTATGCGTCGGGAGTGCTAATTGCAGGCATGTACATCGTGGCGACGGTTGCCGTGCTGGGATTGGTTCCCGCGGCGGAGGTATCCGCTACCAGCGGAGTGTTTCATGCAATTACCGTGGGATCAATCGCGCTGAAAATCGGCGCGCTGGGAGTTCTTGCGGCAGTCGTAGTGACCGTCGGCAACGCGGGCGGCGTCGGCAGCACGGTGGCCGGGATCGCGCGCGTGCCTTTCGTGGTTGGCATTGACCGCTACTTGCCGGCTGCGTTAGGGAAAATTCATCCGCGCTGGAAGACGCCGTACGTTTCGATTCTGGTGCAAGCGACCCTATCGTGCGCGATTCTGCTGATCAGTCAAATCAACGAGACAACGCGCGGCGCGTATCAGTTTCTCGTTGATGCCACCATCATTCTGTACTTCATTCCCTTCATCTACATGTTTGCGGCGGCGATCAAGCTGTATCCCCGGCCGGACCGGCGCGCCAACAAAGATGCCGTGCTCATCCCGGGGGGCAAAGCAGGCGTATGGATCGTCGCCGGAACGGGTTTGACGATCGTGCTGCTTGGCATTCTGGTTTCGCTGGTGCCGCCAGGAGACTCGTCTGACAAGTTTGGATTCGAAATGAAGCTGGTTGGCGGAACCGCGGCCGCAATTGTGCTGGGATTGACGTTGTATTGGCGCGGCGCTCGCTCCAAGGCCCGCGAAATGGCCTGAGTCTTTCCGTGGCTTGGCGATGAAGTTTTTTCTTCCGCACCTGCGAATGCTAAACTTTGTCTGAACACGGAGGTGCCATGCGCGTCGTTCTTGGTCGTCTCTTCCCTGTTAGTCATTGCGGGAATCGTGTTGGCCCCGGGCCAGACTATGGCTGGAGGCGAGTCCGTCGTACGCGGATGGCTTTCGGACGAAGGTTGTGCGGGCGGACGTGCGTCCTCCGGGACGTACACCGGTACAAATCCGGACGGCGCTAAAAAGTGCGTCCAGGAAGGCCAGAAGATCGTTCTGGTCGATCCTGACCACAAGCGGCTGCTTACGATTGCGAACCAGGATGCTGCGAGAGAGCGGTTGGGCGACTACGTGGAAATCAAGGGTGACTTGGACGAACCGGCCCGGTCGCTGCGCATTGATTCGATGAAACGGCTTGAAAAGGGACGCGCCATGTGCCACGTGCCAGCCAAGAAGAAATCCTGACGCCGAGGAGCGTTTCAGAAGCCTTCGTCGAGCAGGCGTCGAACGGTAAGTTGCGATTCGATCGGTGCCGCGAGGTTGCGGTGTTCGAGATATCGCTCTACGTATTTTCCAAGCACATCGCCTTCCAGGTTGACCGCATCGCCCGTTTTGCGGTCGCGGATGTTGGTGTGTTCGTAGCTATAGGGGATAATGGCGACTTCAGCGATGTTATTCTGCCAGCGGGCCACTGTAAGGCTGATGCCGTCGATCGTGATCGAGCCTTTTGGTACCACGTAACGAGCAAATTCCACGGGGACCTGTATGCCAAACCACCAGTTTTCTCCTTCCGGGGTGAGATGCGTTACGCAGCCGACGGTGTCCACGTGGCCGAGGACCAGGTGCCCTCCTAATTCCTTGCCGGCGGTGAGCGGCTGTTCAAGATTTACGCGCGTACCCATTTTCAGCCCGCCGCCCCTTGCGCCGAAAGAGGTCTTGCGAATCGTTTCACCGGATAGGTCCGCGGAGACCCTCGAGTTGTGAAGGTCGACTACGGTCAGGCAGCAACCATTCACCGCGATACTGTTCGAAACAGCGAGTGATGGCGAGATAGTTGGCGCATGGATCGTGACGCGCCCGCCGTCCTCGCTGAGGTCGAGCGCCTGGATCTTGCCGGTGTGCTCAATGATTCCGGTGAACATTGTGATTCCAATGGCTCGCGAATTCGAGTGTACAGTATTTCGCGCATAAAGTAGAAAGCACTACACTTGTCGCACCGGATGGGCGGAGATTACGCCGAGGTCTGACGATGAAAGCATGCTTGTTGCGCACCACGAGTGCAATTGAAACGAATCCGCTGGAATTTGGGGAGGTCGTGACGCCGCAGCCGAAGAGCGGTGAAGTGCTTGTGCGTGTGCGCGCATGCGGCGTGTGCAGAACCGATTTGCATGTGATCGAAGGAGAATTGCCGCCGCGCAAATCGCCCGTGATTCCAGGCCACCAGGTTGTGGGTATTGTCGAGGGACAGGGGGAGAACACACGGCGCTTCGCGATCGGCGACCGCGTCGGCATCGCCTGGCTTCATCGGACGGATGGAACCTGCGAGTATTGCAAGACAAACGCGGAAAATCTTTGCGACAACCCGGTGTTCACGGGCTACAGCGCGGATGGCGGTTATGCAGAATACATCGTTGCACCGGAGGATTTCATCTACACCATTCCAGCAGAATTTCCCGATGAACAGACCGCACCGCTGCTCTGCGCGGGGATCATCGGGTTCCGGTCGCTGCGGCTCTCCGGGATCAAAGCGGGTGGACGCCTCGGCCTTTATGGTTTCGGAGCAGCGGCGCACGTTGCGATTCAGGTGGCCCGGCACTGGAATGTGGATGTGTTTGCTTCCACTCGTGATGTTCGCCATCAAGAACTGGCACTGGAGTTGGGCGCCATGTGGGCCGGAGGGACGTATGATGAACCTCCGAAGAAGCTGGACGCCGCGATCATCTTCGTGCCGGCCGGAGAAATCGTTCCGACGGCGCTGAAGGCGCTCAAGAAAGGCGGCGCGCTCATTCTGGGAGGAATCCATATGAGTCCCATTCCCTCGTTCAGTTACGACCTGTTGTATCAGGAGCGTGTGATCCGCAGTGTGACGAACAATACTCGTCAAGACGGCATAGACTTCTTGCGCATCGCCGTCGAAATTCCGATTCGAACACAGGTACAGGTCTTTTCTCTTTCGGAAGCCAATCGTGCGCTCAATGTGCTAAAGAACGATGCCATCTCCGGCGCGGCAGTCCTTCGCATCGGCGAGTAGCCGGCCTATTTCTTGTATACGTCTTGTAGATAAGCTTCAACGGCGATATCGCGGCCGAACTGCTGAGTGCGAACATTGCGCAGCGGCGGAAGGCTCAGTTTCGGCGCGAGCGCAAAGGGGACGCGACTTGCGCCAGAAATCCTCGGGGCGTAAAAGAGAAAAAGCTTGTGGACCACGCCCGCGGCCAGCGCCGCGCCGTTCATTGTCGGGCCTGCCTCCAGGAGCACGCTCAGGAGATCGCGGCGGCCGAGTTCCGTGAGCACATCGTCCCAATTGATCCGACCGTCCAGCGATCTCGCGTGGAGGACTTCGACGCCCTTCCTCAGCATCAGGCGCGCACGCTGCGAATCGAGAGCCACACTCGTGAAAACCAGGAGGTCGTCCTCGGCGGTTTTTACGATACGCGAGTACCGCGAGAGGGACAGTTGGCAGTCGAGAATGACACGCAATAAACGCCGCCGGCGAGGGAGGCCACTGCGATCGGAAAGAAACGGGTCGTCGACCTGGATCGTGCCGATTCCCGTCAAAAGCGCATCCGAAGTGTGCCGCATGCGGTGAACTTCGGCGCGCGATTCTTCGGAGGTAATCCACGTCGAATCGTTTGGCCGGCGGGATTTCCGCCGGAACTTCGTGTGCTTGCCGAAAAGGGCCAGTTGACCATCAAGCGTCATGGCCGACTTCAGAGTGATGAATGGCTTCTTCGTTCGAATCCAGCACGCGAACGGCTCATTGAGGCGGCGCGCTTCTTCTTCGCAGACTCCCGTGAAAACTTCGATACCCGCCGCGCGGAGACGCTCAAAGCCGTGGCCGGAATTTACGGGATTCGGATCATCCATCGCCGCGACGACGCGCTGAACACCCGCAGCGATGATTGCGTCCGTGCAAGGACCAGTGCGACCAGTGTGATGGCAGGGCTCCAGCGTGACGTAAAGGGTTGCGCCGCGAGCCTTATCGCCGGCCGACTTCAGCGCGACGATTTCGGCGTGGTCACGCCATTGATATTGATGAAAACCTTCGCCGACGATCTGGCCTTCGCGCACCATGACGCAACCCACCATGGGATTGGGGCTGGCGAGGCTGGTCCCTTTGCGGGCCAGCAGCAGCGCATGTTCCATGAAGCGAATGGCGTGTGCGTCCACGGTTCAATCGAAAAGAGAGTTGACGTACGTTTCCGCGTCAAAGGGAACCATGTCGTTGATCTGCTCGCCGGTGCCGACGAAACGAATGGGCAGGCCCAATTCGCGCGAAATCGCAACAACGATGCCGCCCTTGGCGGTGCCATCGAGTTTGGTGAGGATGATGCCCGTAACACCCATAGTGGAAGTGAATTCACGGGCCTGAGTAAGCCCGTTCTGTCCGGTAGTGGCGTCCAGAACCAACAAAACATCGTGCGGCGCGCCGGGAATCACTTTCGCGGCGGTGCGCTTCATCTTTTCCAGTTCGGCCATGAGGTTCGATTTGGTGTGCAGGCGTCCTGCGGTATCCACAATAACGACATCGGCCGAGCGCGCCTTGGCGGCGGCGACCGCGTCGTAAACGACCGCCGCGGGGTCGGCACCCGATTTCTGCTTGATCACCTCGATGCCGTTGCGCTGCGCCCAGATTTCGAGCTGCTCGACGGCGGCCGCGCGAAACGTGTCTGCGGCACAAAGCACCACACTGCGGCCTTCCTGGCGAAGTCGGTTGGCGAGCTTCCCAATGCTGGTGGTCTTCCCTGCGCCATTAACGCCAACGATGAAAATCACGCGCGGGCCGCTGCCGTTCTGCGAGGTAGAAATACCGCTCCCAGCTGCCACATCCGGCCGAACAGGCGCGTTCAGAATACGAATGATGTGCGACTTGATCTCGCGCTTGAGTTGCGCGGCGTCCGAGAGCGCGTGGCGGTCCATTTTCTCGCGCACCACATTCAGAATTTCTCGCGTGGGCTTCACGCCCAAGTCGGCGGAAAGAAGCGCCGTCTCCAGATCCTTAAGGATCGAAGGGTCGATCGTGCGCTCGCCCAAAAATATTGTGTCAACGGTTTCTGAGAGTGCCGCCTTGGTCTTGCTGACGGACTTCTTCAGCCGATCGAGAAGTGTTGGTTCGAGTTCATTCTTGCCAAAAAGTGAAATCATAAGATGCGCGCGTGACACTGACGGCGACTTAAAATTGTAGCAGATGCCGCGTCTTGGACCGTTACCAGGCACACGGGGAAGCTCACCAGACTGTATCAAACGCACCAAGAGCGGGTGAGGCGAGCCAGGGGATTACCGCTAGACGTGGACTTCGACGGCGCTGAGGCGGAGCTTGCCCGTGTTCACGGTGGATTCGAGAGCGGTCACGACCACGGCATCGAATTTTGAGCCGGTCAAGGCTCGGATGCGGTCCATCGCGTAGTCCAGTTCCATCGCCGTCTGATAGGGGCGGTTGGTGGTCATGGCATCGAGAGTGTCAGCGACGCCGATGATGCGCGCCATCAACGGAATCTGCGCGCCCTGCAGGCCGTAGGGATAACCGCGGCCGTCCATGTGCTCGTGGTGCAGCTCAATGCCCGGGAGCATCTCCTTCAACTGTGAAACCGGGCGCATGATGTTCGCGCCCTTCACGGTATGCTGCTTCATCAACCCAAATTCCTCCGGCGTGAGCGAGCCGGGCTTTTTCAGCACGCGGTCTTCGACACCGATTTTTCCTACGTCGTGCAACAACGCCGCAATGCGCAGCTTGTCCAGCTCTTCCGTGCTGAGCCCCAGCTCCTGGCCGATCAGCGTCGAATACTTGGCCACACGACCGGAGTGACCGCGCGTGTACGGATCCTTTTCGTCGATGGCCGCGGCGAGCATGCGGATCGATCCGATAAACAGCTCGCGATTCTCTTCGGCGGCTTCCTTCAGACGCTCGATGTATTCCTCGATGTCGCCTGCCATCTTGTTGAAATTTTCGGCGAGCTCGCTAATCTCGGAAGCCCCGCGGACGGGCGAGCGTTGGTGGAATTCGCCACGGCTGATCGCGCGGGTGGAGGCTGCCAACCCGCGGATGGGCTCGCTGATGCCCACGGCAAAGAAATAGCCGACGAGAATGGCGGAAAGAATGACCACGACGACGAACGCCAAGGCCTGCTGGTTCAGCTCGGTGACCCCGGTGTCGGTCTGCGCCTGATCGAGGCTCCGCTGAGCGATGACTGCCCAATTCACTTCAGGAAGAGTGCTGTAGGTTCCGATCATCTCGATCGGATGTTTCTTGTCCGTTTCGGTAAATCGCACCGTTTCCGTGTTGCGGAGCTCCTGCGGTAGCGCTTTCACCTGGGCCACAAGGGAATTGCTGCTGACGTCCGCACCAGGAACGAAGTTTTTTGTGTCCCAGTGCGCTACCAGGCGGCCGTTGTGATCCACCAGGAAAACAGTGCGTTCCCGCACGCTGGCTTCCTGCAAACGGTGAACGATGGAATCCAGGGAAACGACCGCAGCCAGCATGCCTGTAAAATTGTCGTTCACGTCTTTCAAGGGAACGGCCACGACGAAGGCCGGCCGGTTTTCCGGCGCCAGCGCCAGAGGATCACTTCGAAACTTGACCACCTGCAGCTGCTGAGATTGCATGCAAGTTACGAAAGCGCGCTGCAGCGCTCTCTTAACGAAAGGATCCTCCTCAGCCCGGAAATTTCCCTGTGATGCGGTCGAGCCCTTGCCGGATTTGCCGACGGCCGTCAGGTAGATGAACGTACTGCGATTGCTATAGACGAATTCCTCCAGCAGGCGGGTGACCTTGGGTTCCACCGCGGCATCCTCGACGTTGTCGCTGAGGCCCGTAAGCGCGAGAATCTGGCGTTCGCTTAGGAGCTGTTGCGTCAGATTGGATTCGAACAGCTGGATTTCCTGCGCCAGCGACCTGGTAAGGTCGGTCTGCTGGACGCGCTCGGTATCCACCAGCTTGTCCTGGCTCAGCTGCAATACTTGGCGGTGGTAGAGACCAATGGGAAGTGCGCTGACCAGCAAAAGCGCTCCCAGAACGAGCCAAAGGATGCGCACTCGTCCGGCGCGCACACGTTCCCAACGAGATTTAGCTTCCAGCGACATCTCGACTATTCATTTTAAGAGAACCGGCGGGCCTTAGGCGGTCCGGTAGCGGTCCGCGTCGCGCATGTGCAACTGGGACTTTAGTACTATTGATCGGTGCATAAATAATGCAATGAATTAGCACAAAAAAGAAGGCAGCTCAGACTGCCGGATGCAGCCGCGTAGTTTATTGGGCGAGACTTTGATCCGTTCGATCGAACGGAGGATGTCTTCCATCAACTCATCGACATTTTTAGGGCAGCTGTTGGCAAGGTCTCTTTTGGCCAGAGACCAAACTCCTTCATCGGGGTTGAGTTGCGGGGCGTAGGAGGGAAAATATTCGATCGATAGACGCGGGTGTTGATGCAGGAGCTTGTGGAGCGGTTCTCCCTTATGAGTGGAGGAGTTATCCAGCAAAACAATGATGGGGCCGCGCAGGTGTCGCAGCAGCTCCCGCAGAAAAACGCAGACCTCCTCCTGTCCGATGTTGTCAAAGAAGAGTAGATAGTAAAGGCCCAGTTGCTGCCGCTGGGGGCTCAGCGAAATTCCGGAAATGACAGAGATCTTGTCCCGTCGCCCCTGGCGATGACGATGAATGGGAGTTTGCCCTTCTGGCGCCCAGGTTCGGACCACCGAGGGGATCAAGAGGAAGCCGGATTCGTCGGCAAATACGATGTGGGCACCCAGCCGCGCAGCGTTTTTTTTACCCGGGGCCAGTTCCTTTGTTTCCAGCGTTTGATTTTTTCTTCATCCCGCTCCAACGCGCGTCGCTCGGGTTTCTGGGGGGTCCATTTCAAGCTGTGCATCAAGCGACCGACGTGGGCGCGGTGATAGCGGATTCCGAACCTCCGCCGGACGACCTCAGCAATGCGGACCGTGGTCCAGAGATTCGTCCGGTAGCCCTGCGCGAGCGGTCCTCGAAGGAGGAGCCGCACCAAGCGTTTTCGTTGCGCCGCGTTCAGCTTCCAAGGGCGGCCTGGAGAGAAACGCACCCGCAAGGCTTTCGCTCCGCCACGCCGCCAGGCATCACGCCAGCGCATCACCGAACTCGCATTGCATCCGATGCGCCGTCCCACTTCGTTGAGAGAATGACCCGCATCCAGCAAGGCCAAAGCTCGCTTGCGCCGGTCTTCCAACAGATCGGCACTCCCTTTCGGTCTGGGCATAGGTGTTCTGCCTCCTGAACACCTATCATACTCGTATTGCATTATTTATGCACAGATCAAATAGAGGCCGAAAAAGTGCACCATCACGGCGTGTTCGGTGGCAGACACCGGTTCACGGGCACCGTTCAACAGGCACGGTCAATTCCTCCCTCGGCCTGCCCAAAAAACAACAGCCAAGAACTGAATGCTGAAAACCGCATGCCACGGCTACTCCCGCCTCAAAGGCCGCTCCATGATGTCCCGAATCGCGTCCTGCGGTGACTTGCCCGCGTGCAGAATTGCGTCAACCTGAGCCGTGATCGGCATTTCGATCCGATGTTCACGAGCCAGCGCCAACAACGGCGCAGCCGTATTCACGCCCTCGGCAACCATTCTCATGTTCGCGAGGATCTCAAGGAGAAGTCGTCCTTTGCCAAGTTCGATTCCCACGAAGCGATTGCGGCTGAGCGAGCCGGTGCAAGTGAGAACCAAATCGCCCAACCCTGCTAGACCGCTGAGCGTCTCCGGCCGAGCCCCCAGGGCCACCGCCAAACGGGCCATTTCCGCCAGGCCGCGCGTGATCAGCGCCGCTAGCGCGTTCGAACCGAGGCCGAGCCCCTGACAAGCCCCGGCGGCAATCGCCATCACATTTTTCATTGCGCCAGCGAGCTCCACGCCCAGAACGTCGTCGTTCGTATAGAGACGGAAGGCGGGGCCGGCAAACTCTTCCTGCAGCGCGGCGGCGAGCGCGGCATCCCGCGAGGCCAGAACGACGGCCGTAGGCTCGCCGCGAGCGGCCTCCGCGGCGAAGGATGGTCCGGAAATCACCGCGATGCGCGGCGCAAACTTCGGCGAGACGACCTGCGCGATCACTTCGCTCATTCGCAGGTGCGTTGATGGCTCAAGGCCCTTGCTGGCGCTGACGAAACTTGCGCCGGAAACGACAAAGGGAAGTGCGGAAGCGTAAACCGCGCGAGCATCGGCCGAGGGCGTAGCGCCGACGATGACCTGCGCGCCAGAGAGTGCGGTTTCCAATTTAGGATGAACCCGAACGCTCTCAGGCAATTTCGAGCCGGGAAGATAGGTCTTGTTTTCACGATCGCGGCCGATCGACTCGGCCAGTCCGGCGTTATGCACCCAAAGCGAGATTTCGTGGGGCATGCGGCTGCGTGAAAGCACAATCGCCAGCGCGGTACCCCAGCCTCCGCCACCCAAAATGGCAATGCGCGTCATTCGCCGTCCTTCTTCGTTCCAAAGGAAAACCGCGGCTCGGTGCCTTCGACGAGCCGCTGAAGATTGCCGTCATGTTTGTAAATCACCAGCAGAGCGATGCCCAGGGTTCCTCCGTCGATGATGATCGGCGGCGCATGACGCGGCGCCCACAGAAAATAAATGAGCAGCGGCATGGCCGCGGCCGCCGCGATGGAACCCAGCGAGACAAAACGCCAATAGGCTACGCAAAGAAGGAAGAGCAACAGGGCGACGACGGCGGCAAGCGGGCATAGGGCAAGAAACACGCCGAGCGCTGTGGCCACGCCCTTGCCGCCTCTGAATCTGATCCATATCGGGAAGCAGTGTCCCAGCAGTACCGCGAAAGCGGCCATCATCATCCAGGTAGCGCTCTGGTTGGTGAAACGACCGGCAAGCCAAACGGCTGCTGCGCCCTTTGCTGTGTCGAAGACCAGCGTGAGAATCCCAGCTAACGGGCCCACGACGCGCGCGACGTTGGTTGCGCCGATGTTGCCGCTGCCAACTTTGCGCACGTCCGTGCCGGCGAATAATTTCGCGAGGAGCAGCCCGAAGGGAATCGAGCCAAGAAGATAAGCGGCGAAAGGGATCAGAAATGCCATCGGCGAGATTTTCGGCATGCTCCCTCAAGCCTCCGCCACGAACGGAAGACTTTCGAGCGTAGTGTACTCCGCGCCGGAGGGTTGTAGCTTGCTTTCGATCAGATGAAACTGACTAGTGCGGAGCGAACCAAGCTCGCGCGCCGCGTTCTCCTGAATCGCGGCGCGAAGTTTCTCAGGCAGCCCGGGAGACCCGAATCGCGCGAGCGTCAGATGCGGCGAAAAAGGCCGCTGTTCCCGCGGGATGCCAAGTCTTTCCGTGGCCTTGTCGATATCCGCCGACAAGGTCTTCAAATTCGGCGAAGCCTCGATGCCCGCCCAGAAAACGCGAGGATGTTTTTCGTCGGGGAAAAAGCCGAGACCGCGAAAACGGAGTGTTAGAGGTCCATCGGAGCGCACTGTGGCGAGAACGCTTCGAATGGCTGCGAGTTTTGTTTCGCAGACTTCACCGATGAATTTAAGCGTCAAGTGAAGATTCTCCGGACGCACCCAGCGAGTTTCGGGCGAGATCGCCTGCAAGGACTTGAGCAAGGCCGCTAGATTTTCTCGCACCGCGACCGGAATCTCCAGCGCGATAAACAAGCGCATGGGAGGTCAAGACCTTTTGGCAATACGTGCCGGCGGCTCCCCTCCGTTGTAGAGGAAATGGATGCGCACCAGATCGAGCGCCAGTTGCGAGGCATGCCAGCGAATGGCTTCGCGATCGCCCGGAAAGACCACGCCGCGCTCTTTCACGCCACCGGCATGCGACAGCGCGATGTGCACCGTGCCGACCGGTTTTTCCTCGCTGCCGCCGCCCGGGCCGGCAATGCCGGTGATGCCCATGCCCAGCGTGCTTCCCACCTGGCGTCGAATGCCCTCCGCCAGCGCCATCGCTACTTCACTGCTAACGGCCCCTTTCGTCTGAATGAGTTCCGCTGGAATACGATGAGCTGCCCGCGATGCTGGTGAGCCGCTGAGCCAGCAGCCCGCCCGTGCAGCTTTCCGCGGCGGAGATGGTAGAGTTATTCCTCGTCAGCAGACCCGCCACGACTTCCTCCATGGAAGAGCCGTCTCGCGAGAAGATGCGCTCGGCCAGCGCGATCTCGAATCCCTGTACGATTTCGTCCAGCGTTTTTTGCGCGTGCGCCGCGTCGTCGGTCCAAACCCGCAAATGAATCTGAATCTCTCCCGGCGCGGCCAGAATCGTGGTATTCACTTCGGCATAGCGCGTGTAAATGGCTTTGATGCGCTGCTCGACGCTAGATTCACCCATGCCCGCGACGCGCAATTCCCGGTGAAACATTCGAATGCTCGAGCCGCGCCGTTGCAATCGCGGCAAAATCTGCTCCTGATACATGGGCTTCAATTCGCGCGGCGGGCCGGGTAGCAGCGCGATGAAACGCCCCGCGTCTTCGAGCCATAGCCCGGGTGCCGAACCGCGCGGATTCTCTAGAATCTCCGCGCCTTCCGGGACCATCGCCTGGCGCACGTTTACCGCCGGCATCTCCCGGCCGAGCTGGCGAAAGCGCCCTTCGATGTAACGGAGGATTTCCTGGTGAAGGTGCAGCTTGCGGCTCAGAAGGTCTGCGACGGTTTCGCGCGTCACGTCGTCTTCCGTGGGGCCCAGTCCGCCCGATGCGATGACCAGCTCCACGCGCTCCAGCGCTTCCTTGAACGCGGCGCTCAAATAATCCCGATTGTCCCCGACGATCGATTTGCGGACCACCTCGATGCCGAGCTTGTTCAGCTCTTCCGTCAGGAAGAGCGAGTTCGTGTCCATTCTGTCGGGAGTCAGCAATTCCGAACCAACCGCGATGATTTCCGCTTTCATCTGTTTAGTCATCCGATCAATGGTAAACCGCGGACGTCCCAATCGAGCGTAAACAGGGCCTCTGTGGTGGCCAGAATCGCGCGGCCGGATGGCTGCAGCGCCATGCCCACAATGCCGGAGCCGCTGAGGACCACCTCGGCCTGAGCCTGTGGGGTAATCCGCACGATGCCGCGGCGGCCGGCATAAGAAGCCGCCACATAAAGATTTCCGTCGCGATCCAAAGCGAGGCCCTGCGGTCGGCCGAGGCCACGGAAGAAAACGCTGACATCACCGCCTTGCGTGATTCGGTGGATGCGGTCAAAGCTGGAGGTGGTCGGCCCCGAAACGTACAGGTCGCCGTTGGGATGAAATGCCAGGTGATACGCGGCGATGGAAGGCTCAAGCGTGGCAAAAACAAAAATCTCGCGGCTCCGGCTGATCTTGAAAACCGTGCCACTGCGGTCGCCAACGTACAAATTGCCGTTGTGATCAAACGCAATTCCCGTGGCCACGCCCATGCCTTCGATCCACTGTTCTGCGCGACCATCGGGCGTGATGCGATGGATGGTACCGTCGTTACGGCAGGAAACGAAGAGATTGCCCATGCGATCGAGCGCCAGGCCGCTGGGATTCAGCAAAGAAGTGATGAACGGCTTCACGCTGTAATTCGCCGTGATCTTGTAAAGCGAAACGGGGACACGCTGCCCTCGCGGGCCGGAAAACGTGACGTAAATGTTGCCGTCCAGATCGACCGCGGGGTTCGCGACGGGATGAAGGTTGTCCGCGATTTGCAGGCCGATGTGTACGGGATGCGGCTGGCTTTCGTGGCCGGCAGTGGCGACGCGCACCACTCCGCCGTTCGCACCTTCCGGA
Organism: Acidobacteria bacterium 13_1_20CM_58_21; assembly: GCA_001919715.1. Taxonomy (GTDB): domain Bacteria; phylum Acidobacteriota; class Terriglobia; order Acidiferrales; family UBA7541; genus Acidiferrum. The sequence goes on along the minus strand of MNIJ01000020.1, from coordinate 3,672 downwards.
ACGCGCGCCACCAGACGATTTTCGCTGGCGAGCGCGATGCTGGCTTCTGCTTCCCCGAAGCGCACCACCGGACACGGCTGCGCGCTCGAGACGAAACCGCGCCCATGAATCGTGATCTCTCCGCCTGGAATGGCCGCTGTGGGCGCAACTCTCTCAATGTGCGGAATGCCGTTTTTCTCTGCCGACGAGCCGAACCCGAATTTCATACCAGGCCAATGTGAAACGTAAGCAAACCAAAGTGTAACGCGACACGCAGCAGAATTGCAGCGTAGACGCCCGCCATCCAGTCATCGGCCATGATTCCCCAGCCCCCGGGCAGTTTTTCCAGCCGGCGGATCGGCCATGGCTTCCAAATGTCGAACACTCGAAAAAGTATAAAACCCAGCAAGAGATATTTCCAATTGAGCAGACTGAACGCGGAGTAGAGACCGAAAACGGTGGCCTCGTCTGCTGGCGGGAGGCCCGTTGGCAACCCCACCGGCATGATCGCCAGCACCAGAGTTAAGTGCATGCCGGAGACTTCGTCAACAACGACATGTTGCGGATCTTTGAGCCCCGCATAGGTGGCGGTGCTGGAGCTACTCCACACTCCCAGGAAGCCCACAGTTACGAGGGCTACCAAAGATGGAATCAGAAGAAGCGCCGGCGCCGTATGCCCTCGGAACATGGGCATATCGATGCCTAGGCCGCTGCCGTGAAGGAAGATGAGCCCAATGATTACGATCAGACTAACGGGGTGCGTAAGAATCGCGACGGCAATTCCGACCATTGAACCGAATGTTCCGGGAGCCTTGGGGATGTATCCCACGCCGAAGGCGGTGGCGATCGCCAGCGCGAGCCGCGGCTTCTGGCGCGGTGTTTGGGGCGCTGCTGGGGCATCAGTGTTCGGCGTCATTCGGGTTGTCCAAGTCATTGTCCAAATTAGGGACAATGGTGTTCCCCTGGCCTCGAGCAATGTCATCTTCATTGAAAACTGGTTCGGAGACCACGTATTTCTCGCTGGCCCAGTTACCCAGGTCCCGTTCCCGGCAGCGCTCGCTGCAAAAAGGGAATTCCGACTGCACCGCACTGTCAGTCGCTGTTTTGCAGATGGGGCATTTGTGCTTCATTGTGTGGTTCTCTTCTTCTCTGCGAACGCTGTTGTTCGGCTACTGCCACGACCTTGTCGGGTGGCCCCGGTGTAACGTCTTTCAGCACAAAGCGCAAAGAAAACACAGAGGCCAGGCAAACGCTGTCTTTGAAAGAAGAGTATAACTCACCCCCAAGTTCACACCACAATACGGAGGGTGGATTCAGCCCGGAGGGGTCCTCGGAAGAACCGGCGAAGTTCGCCGATCTCGCCGCGCTCAGGGTGACCGCGGTGGCGCGACAAGCCGCGAGAGCCCTCGCTTTGGTGGTAAGAAATGCTGATTAGCCAACGACGCGGAGGGGTGCGCCGGTGGCGATGCGATGAAGCTTTTCGGCGGACGGAACTGGCGGCATGGGCGCAGCGCCGGCCGGTCGGGGCAGAATTTCGGTGACCCGGCCGATCAGGTCGTAAGCGTCTGTCTTGGTAATTTCAACACGGGCGACGTCGCCGGCTTCCGCGACTTTTCCGCCGGGCAATTCAATGTCGGTGAGGTACAGCTTCCCGTCGATCTCCGGAGCCATGCCTTCCAGTCGCGCTTCCCAGACGAGAGGATTGTCCTTGGAAGGCCCTTCGATCAGCGCCATGAAAGTGCGTTTCTTCGAAGCGCGCGAGGTTGTCCTTAAATATCTTGCTCGCAGGTTCTCTCGTGAGATCTTCTTCTGAATGGCCATCAAGCGATGGCGGCGATCGCTGATCGTTTCCGCATCCACTTTTTCCTCTAGCGCGTAGCTACCCGCGTTGTCCACGTCGGAATACTCGAAGACGCCCATCCAATCGAGGTTTGCGGTTCTTAGGAAGTCGCACAACTCCTCAAAATCGTTTTCGGTTTCGCCCGGGAAGCCCACGATGAACGATGTGCGAAGTGAAACACCGGGAATTGTCGTCCGAATGCGCTCCAGCAATTTCAAGAAGGCATCGCCGTTCGAACCGCGCTTCATCCGCGCCAGCACGCTGCGGCTGGCGTGCTGCAACGGCATGTCCATGTACTTGGCGAGCCGCGGGTGCGCGGCAATCGCGTCGAGCAATTTCTGCGTGACGCGATTTGGATAGGCGTACAGAAATCGCACCCACAGCAAGTCGTCGGTCAGCGCAAGTTTCTCCAGCAATTGCGCGAGGCCGTCCCGCAGGCCCAGGTCTTCGCCGTAAGAAGTCGTGTCCTGGCCGATAAGGGTGATTTCCCGCGCGCCGGCCTTCGCCAGATTCTCCGCCTCGCGCACCACCGATTCGAATCGGCGGCTGCGAAACGCGCCACGAAGCTGCGGAATAACGCAAAACGTGCAGGGATGGTCGCAGCCTTCAGCGATCTTGATGTAGGCCGCGTGTTTCGGCGTGGTGACGATGCGCGGCGTCAGGTGGTGATAAAGAAACGCGGGCGGCTGCGCGGGGAGCACGCGAAGGTCGCCTTTCACCGCTTCCTTTATTCGTTCAATTTCGCCTGTGCCCACCACCGCATCCACTTCCGGAACTTGTTCTAGAATCTGCGCGCGAAACCGTTCGACCAGACAGCCCGCCACAATCAGTTTTTTTGCCGCTCCGAATTTTTTGTGCTCCGCCATTTCAAGAATGGCATCCACGGACTCCTTTTGCGCCGACTCGATAAAGCTACATGTGTTGACTACCAGTACTTCAGCTTCGTCGGCGCGCGGCGTAAGTTCATAGCCTTCGCGCTCAAGAATACCCATCATCACCTCGCTGTCGACGAGGTTTTTGGGGCATCCCAGGCTGACGAATCCGACCTTGGTCATAAACTGTAAATTTGCCGCTTTGCGCAACTCTGAATTGTAACATGAGCTGTTCGTGCTGGTGTATGTAGGGCTGCGGCGGGCGACTACTCTTGGCACGGCGAAATCTGTCTCTAAAGCCCACGCAATGCCGCGCGGACCCCGTCGAGCAGTTGACGCAGGCGCGTCGTATCGCAAGGCCCGCCGCCGAAGCGCGCGTGGACGTAGAGCTGCGTGAATTCCCGGACGACGGGTGCCAGACTTGGTGAATCCACCGCGGCAGCGAATTCGAACGGTGTTTGCGACACATCGCGCATCAATCCGCGGCGCGCCAGTATTCGCAGCAGTTCCGCATAGAGCCGCGATGCAAATTGGGGATCGGTGCGAACTATTTTGGATCGGCGCAATTGAAAAAACAAACTCACGCGGCGGCTCAGTTCAGCGAGAAGATTGAAACGCAAGGCCACCAGAAAAAGCACCAGCGCGATCGGCAGCAAATAGCCCAGCACGCCCCGCTGAAGCTGCCACGATTTTATCCATTTCTTACCGGCGCTTTGCTTCCGTTCGAACCAGCCGCGCGCGGAGTCGCTCCAATTTCGCGAGCCCCGCTGCAGGTTCTGTGCCAGAGCCAGTTGGTGTGCGAAGTCGTAGCCGATTACCCATTCGCTCCAGGTGATCTCCATCCAGTCGGCGTACTGCCCTAGGCGCGTCAGGAAGCCGGTCTCATTTTCAGGACCAGCCGGCGTGGGATCGAATGTTTGCCAGTCCATGCCGGGAAAATAGACTTCTACCCAGCTGTGCGCGTCACTTGCGCGGACGATG
>MNIJ01000107.1 GCA_001919715.1 Acidobacteria bacterium 13_1_20CM_58_21 | reverse complement strand
AGCATCGCTTGCGAATCACAGATCAGTCGGCCTCGGTGGCACTCCAGCTTTGACGGCGGAGCCAATTTTGAAATCGGAGATGGACGCAAAGTAACAGGTCGGAAAGGAAAGCAGCCATCGGGGATCGAGTCGGAGCCCCGCCGCAGGTAGGAATTGGAACGCGATTCTAGCACGTGCCCACGAAAACAGCTTTTCACCGGAGAAAGACTGGCGAATAGCTGTACCCTAGAAGTATTTTTCGACACGATCATCCCTGTTCCTCAATAGCTCTGCCACCTGGTGATTGAGGTGTCTGGGAGACTGGGTCGCGAGGATTGGGCAGGTGGTTTCTCGAGAAAGGCTTATCAGATACTCTTTTTCGCCGCGTTCTGGAGCGAAACCCTGCCTCCTGTAACTTCCAAAAGCCAACGGCCGAAAAACATTTTATGCACCCGCTTCCGGTTTGTCCAGAAGATTTTCCGTCCGTCCGAGTAGTAGAAGGGGCTGACAGCCATCAAAGCAGTAACGAACACAGAGTCCCAGACCACCATCGCCCTAAGGCCGCAAGACGAAGAAACCGCATTGGGACGGCACTGATCCGCACCAGCAAGCTCCATGCCCGCGGACCAGTCGGCCTTGTTATCGAGTCTTACCACGTATAAGTACAAACTCTTTGGCAACGGCCATACCGTATCGGAATATTCAAGTGGCGCGCGCCGCTTCACGCAACGAGCAGTTGTGCAATGAAGTCGAGACTCTCGCCCAAAGATCACTGAGTAACCATCAAGCTATAATATAGTGTATACTGTTATATTGTGTGATATCAAAATGACGCGCAAACGATTTTCCGAACCAAATATCAAAACTTGGGCCTTAAGCCCCCCTATTTATGGCCGGATAGACTAACTCTTTGGCCGGATAGGCTAACTGATTTCCCTTGATCCGAGCCTCCCACGTGGTGCATCCTGCGCGAGCCCTCAAAGTTGTTCCCAGCCTCATCGCCTAGCCTTTTCCGCGGCCCTACGCAAGCTGCGACGTGAAAGTTGCGATGCTTTGAGAAGCTGTTACGCAACAAAGTGCAAAGGTCGGTTCGCCGATTCCGCGGTCGCCACGAAGAAATTGATCCGAAGGGTAGGCCACCGCCACTTATTTGATCAACGAAAAGTTATTTGGTGCAAGGTATAAACGCGTGACGCTAACAGTAACTCCACCACCAGAGACCCCTGTTGAACCCGTCACTGAAGTGTTGCATGGTGTCGGCATCACAGATCCCTATCGGTGGCTGGAAGACCAGAATTCGCCGCGAACGCGGACCTGGCTCAAGGAACAAACCTCATACGCTCGTGAAATCCTCGATGCCATTCCAAGCCGGAACCGGATCGGGCAACGAATCAAAGAACTGTTAGATGTCGAATTCATCTCCGAACCGTGGAAAGTTGGTGGTTGCTACTTCTTTCTGAAAAGGGCAGCGCATCAGCAGCAACCGGTCATCATGATGCGACGGGACGATTCTGTCTCAAGCGAAGACATTTGCTTAGTAGATCCCGCCGAGAGACAAGCGGGCACCACGACGAGCGTCAACCTACTTGCCATTTCTGATGACGCGAAATTAATGGCCTACAGCGTCCGCCATGGCGGCGAAGATGCTTATGCGGTGGAATTCATGGATGTGGAAACAGGAACGGTTTTGTCTGATCGATTGCCGCATGGATTGTGTTTCGGACTTATTTTCTGTCCGGACCGAACAGGATTTTACTATTCGCACTCAAGTATTGAGAAGGCTCGTTCGTCAAGGCAATCCGTTTGCCGGCACTTGTTAGGAACCGCGCTGGACCAGGACGCAGAACTTTTCGTTATCGAAGATGGCGAGAATCGGCGTTTGACAATGTTTCGGGCGGGGGAGCGCGCACTGGTCTACCTTGTGAGCTCTTTGCAAGGCCCCCGCCTCACTGACATTTACGTCCATGATCTGCCCGATAGCAAGCCGCCACGCCCGATTGCGATGCAACTCGAAGGACATTTTAACCTCTATTGTGTTGGGCATCGGCTTTTCGCGCTGACCGATTGGAAAGCACCCAACTTTCGGGTGTTGGAAATCTCTTTGGAAAAGCCAACTCGAGAGGGCTGGCGAGAAATAGTCCCCGAGTCTGAACATCGCATCTACGATTTGGCGATCGCGGGCGAACTCCTTTTTATCAGCTACATCGAGAATTGCAGAACCCGAATTGATATCTTTAACCTAGCGGGTCGAAGACAGGGTTGCCTTGCTTGTCCAGATGAAAGTACCGTGGATTTGCTATCTTGGTGGCCTTCGGACGACACGCTTTTCTACCAACTAACGTCCTATGCAAAGCCGCCTGAAACTCACGCTTACAACGCTTCCACGCGAAAATCGACAATTTGGGCTCGAGGCAACATTCCTTTTGATTCATCGGCGATCGAGGTAACACAAGCCACCTATCCTTCGAAAGATGGCACCGAGATTCCGATCTCCTTGGTGGGTCGTAGGGGATATCGTGCTTCGTCACCGAGACCGACTTTTCTAACCGGTTACGGAGGATTTGGAGCGTCCATCGTGCCACGGTTTGCCGTTTACGCGGCATTTCTCATCGAGAATGGTTTTCTGTTTGCTGTAGCGAACCTGCGCGGTGGATCGGAATTAGGAGCGAAGTGGCACTTAGCCGGCAAAAGGCACAAACGACAAAATGCCATCGACGATTTTGTCGCCGCAGCTGAATGGCTTGTGACAAAAGGTTATACCGCACCGGCGAAACTGGCTATTGGTGGAGGCTCGAACGCCGGTCTGCTCGTTGCCGCAGCTCTGACGCAGCGACCGGACCTATTTCGTGCGGTTCTTTGCCTCGGCCCTTTGCTGGACATGTTGCGGTATCACAAGTTCGATCTTGCCGCATGGTTTGTGGAGGAATACGGCTCTTCAGATAAGGAGGACGACTTCAAAGCTTTGAAGGCTTACTCTCCTTACCACCGCGTGCAAGACGGGACCGCTTATCCCGCGGTGATGTTGATTTCGGGAGACGCCGATCATCGTTGTAATCCGATGCATGTCAGAAAGATGACTGCGCGGCTCCAGGCAGCGACTACTTCCGGGCGTCCCATTCTCCTCGATTACAAACAGGATTGGGGCCACTGGCCGGGCCAGTCATTGGATCTGCGCGCCGCCGCCCTGACCGACAGGCTCTCTTTTATTTGTCACGAGCTAGGATTAACTATTTAGGGAACTACGATGACCATAATGTTCTGGAAATCATTCCTTGGCCTGCTTGCGTACGACGTGTTTTTACCTCGCCAGAAATTTTCGGGAGTACATAGGATTGTCCGCGACTGGCCTGTGCGGCGCAGCGAAGTGGGAGCGGAAACCGTTCAGCGCGTGTGCAATGCTGTCAACCATGCCCTGATGTGGTATCCGAAACGCGTCATGTGTCTACAGCGCGCGGCTGTGACCACTTGCCTGCTTAGAAATCAGGGCGTGCCCGCACGAATGATTTTGGGTGCTCAGAAGTACCCATTCAGAGCACATGCGTGGGTAGAAGTAGACGGACGACCGGTCAACGAAACAAATAGTGACGTGCAGTTGAAGTATGGCGTCTGGGAAAAATGCTGAAGGAGCGATCACGATGAGCGTGCAAGCCGGAGTGTGGTGCTTAGACGGTCGCCCCGTCGATACGGAGTTTCTGGATCGGATGAGCGCCATTCTTGCGGAGCGTGGACCGGACGGAAACCAGAGGGAGGTCCACGGTTCCATCGGTTTCCTTTACCGGCCATTTCACACCACTCCGGAGTCGCGGCTCGAAAGTCAGCCACACACTTTCGGACACGGAAAACTGATGATGTGGGATGGCCGTCTGGACAATCGCGGCCAGCTAATCTCTGAACTTGGCCTGCTAATGCGAGCGGATCGAACGGACTTGGAAATTGTCGCCGCAGCCTTCGAGAAGTGGGGAACACGGAGTTTCAAGAAATTGATAGGAGACTGGGCGCTGACCGTCTGGGATCCAGCCGAGAAGTCTGTTTTCCTGGCCCGGGACTATTCGGCGGTTCGAAATCTCTACTACTACGGCACTCGCGAGAGCGTGATGTGGTGTACTGAGCTCTCTGCGATCGTCCTGCTTTCGGGCATCCAATTTACCGTGGACGACGAATACATCGCTGGCTTTCTCATCGCTCATCCGGACGCGGACCTCACACCCTACCGGGAAGTTCGTGCCGTTCCTCCAGGAAGCTACGTTAAAATTCATCAAGGCCGCGTGACGGCCCATCCTTATTGGAAATTCGAACCCCAAAAACTTATCAAGTATAAGAGCGATGCAGACTACGAACATCACTATCTCTACCTCTTTCAGCAGGCGATTCGCCGGCGACTGCGGTCGGACTGTCCAATATTGGCCGAACTGAGCGGCGGATTGGACTCCTCATCAATCGTGTGCGTGGCCGATGGCATTCTTCAAAAGGAAGGGCTGCGGACTCCCCGACTAGACACTTTCTCTTATTACGACATCAACGAACCCGCCGGCGACGATTTCTTTTACCTCACGAAGATCGAAGAGAAGCGCGGCAGAAAAGGGCTACATCTTGACACAAGCAAATTCGACGCGCCCTACTGTCTCGAATATCCACGTTTTGCTCCCATTCCACTTCCTGACCGGCCCGACGATATGAAGACGGCCCAAGAACAAATGTTTCGCGAAGGTGGATACCGCGTTGGGCTCTCTGGTACCGGCGGAGATGAGATCAACGGCATGGCTTCAGATCCGCGCGTCATGATGGGCGATCTTATCGCACAGTTTCGACTCGGAGAATTTGCAAAGCAATTGAAGGCATGGAGCCTGTACATGAAGAGGCCTTGGATTCACTTATTCCTGCAAACTTGCAGACTCTTTTTTCCGATCTCTCTGCAGTCAAAGATGACCAAACATGCGCGGCCAGAGCCTTGGTTCGACCCGAAATTTGTCCGTCAGTACCGCATGGCTGAACGCAAGCTGGGGGGAATCCAAAAGCGCTGGTTCAGACTTCCCAGCATGCAAGACTGGGATATCACTCTCGCGACTTTGGCGCGCCAGATGGGAGAACACCGTCCTTCCATTTTGGAAATGACCTACCCGTACCTTGACCGGGATTTGGTCGACTTCCTGACTTCCGTTCCACAAGATCAGTTTCTTAGACCGGGCGAACGCCGCTCCCTGATGCGCCGTGCTCTGGCGAACATCCTTCCAAGTGAGGTCCGCCTGAGAAAAACAAAGGCAGGCGCGGCACGCTGCCACATTGTTCTCATTGAAAAAAATTGGAACATGCTGCAGAACGTCTTCGCCTCTCCAATGATCGGCAGACGCGGTTACGTCAATCCTGCTAAGTATCGCAAGGCCTTAGAAGAAATGAAGTCGGGCAACATGTCCATTGACTTCGTCGATTTCATGCGCGCCATGACTCTGGAGTTTTGGCTGCGAGACATGGCTCGCAGCGAATTGGTTACTTCCCCGCCCCTGGAAGCCACGGAGCCAAAAATGAATTTGGCTCACTCTCCAGCTTAACTCTCTCCGAAGGGCATCACGTAAGCAAAAAATACCTTCGGCGAAGGTGATGGATTTAATTGAGTTCCTGCCGACCCGATCATTTCGCGCGCGAATTGACGGGCCGCTGGAAACGAAAGGAGGTGAAAATCATGAGCTACGTGAAACCTGAAGTTGCCGTTCTGGGCGACGCCACCAGCGTCATTCTGGGACACAAGCAGCAAGCGCAGGAGCCGGGACAACCATCGTTCATCAAGAACCTGCTTGTCTCCACCGACTCTGAACTCGACAGCTAGGCAGTGAGCAAGACAACCTGCTCCCGGCGTGCTACCGGCACGCCGGGGCGGGTTAATTCAGAGAAAGGTGAAACCCAAGTCATGCGCTACCAAAAACCTGAACTCGCAATCCTCGGTGAAGCCACGAAAGTCATCGAAGGATCGAAACACAGTCTTCACGATCCCGGTGTACCCCTCGGAAAAGCCCTGGTTGCGGATTGCGAACTCGACGACTAAGCAAATAGCAATGCAAATCGAAGGCGCGTTGACGCTACTTTACGAGCGTCGATTCGCCCTGTCAAGCGAAAAGTTAAGAGACCCGGAAGCGCCATTTTTTTTATCGCTTCAGTGTTGCCACGGGTGTTCTCTCTATTGAGGGCGGCTCCGGATGGAGGTAGAAGTCAAAGAATGTATTCGCGCGCTTCCAGTAGTCCTTTAGCGCCGCTCCTTCAAAGCCATGCCCCTGATTAGGGTACCGCAGGAAGGTGACCTCGCGGCCCAAGTAGCGCAGGCCTGTGTACATTTCCAGGGCCATGAAAGCCCCCGAAGTCTCTTTGTCTCCGGCGGCCAGAAGCATGGGCGTCGTTACCTTGTCCAAATGATAGACGGGCGACAATTTGATGTACGCTCCCGGGTCTTCCCATGGCGCTACGCCGCCGATGAGCTTCACAAAAGTGCCTGGGTCAATAAGAAAGAAAGCAGTCGTCCAATCCGGCATTACGCCTGAAGCCGAAACCGCGCACTTGAACCTCGAAGTCCTCGTCACGATCAAATTCGTCGCGCCGCCTCCATTGCTGAAGCCATAGAGGCACATCCTGTTCGGATCGGCCACGCCCATTTTTACGACCGCGTCAATGCCGCTCATCAAATCATCCATCATGATGTCCGCGCCTTGCGGCCCGCGCGTGGCCTTATTAAACGCGTCTCCGTGAGTCGGGTTTTCCCAAGTGTGCGCGGTCCGCTCGCGAGCGAAGAAAACCGCGTACCCGCGCGACGCGAAAGCTTGGTTGCCGCTCATCGCACCGCCCATGAAGCCGTTCGCCAAGCCCGGATAGGGATCCACAATCAGCGGATAGGACTTTCCTTGCTGATAGCCCACGGGCTTGATCAGAATTCCTTCAAGTTCGTCTCCGCGACCGTTCTTCCAAGTCACTACTTCTTGCTTCCCAAGCGCCCATTCCCGGATTTTCGGGTTCAAATCCAGCAACTCACCCGTATTACGGCCTTCCGAGTCTGCCCTGTAAATCACCTCGCTACTTGTTCCATCCGCTTGCACCCATATCAGGCTCCCCGCGCGAGAGACAGTAAACGGAGCACGGAACGCGTGGTCGTCGAACAAACGTTGCAGTTTTCCATCAGCAGTGGAAACTCGCCCGATCAAAATAGAAACCCCGTCTTGATACGAAACGAAAAGGGCATGGCTGTCCGGCGACCAATAAGGGCCAACGCGAACGTTTCGGTCCAATTGCTCGGTAACACTTATAGGCGTGCCGCCAGTGCTTGATACCACATAAGCAGCGGCCTGCTCGAACTGTTGGCAGCCCAAATAGGAAATCCATTTTCCATCCGGAGAATAAGAGGGCAGCCTTTTCTGGCCCACACCCGACGTCAGGAGCGTCTCCTTGCGGTCCGCAAGTTGCATGACGTAAAGATTCGTGGTATCGGGTCCGTAACCCGTAATCGGCCTCCCCTCGCTCGACATAAACACGATTTTAGTCCCGTCAGGTGCCCAGTCAGGCGTGAAATACCCGCGATCATCGTTGGTCAGCTGTTGCATGCGCTTGTCCACGATATTCACTGTAAAGAGTTGGGTGGCCTGCCTTGCCAGAAACTTTCCCGATGAGTCCGCCTCGGTACCTGATCCAGGTCCTCTAGCAGATAAGGCAGTCTGATATTCCCCATAGCGAAAAAGGCCGCTGTCCGTCCATTCCGGAGGCGTTGTCTTAGTCAGTACGATAGGAGTGCCCTCCGGCTGATGCTGAAGATCTGTGGCTGGACTTGTTTTGCCGTCCCCGTTGGACGGTGAAATTCGGGTGCTCTCATTTCCACGCGCATGCATTCGAGACGCAAAAACCATTCTTGTGCCATCAGGCGACCAACAATATCGAAGCGGATCTTCATCCGAGCCGCTCAATCCGGCCACGGGATTGGGATCAATGCCACCTTCAAGATTAGTCAGTTGGGTCGATGTGTCTGTCTTCAGGTCTAGAATCCACAATTGGAGTGTCCCGCTGCGCGTCGAATAAAATGCAAGCTTGGTGCCATCCGGAGACCAGCGTGGCAGGAATCCCTGGCCTAAAGTACGGGAAGTTCGTGCCTTGACGTTCAGTAGCCAGAGACTGTCGTCGTTCTCAATGCTGTAGGCCAGAGTCTCATCGTCGGGTGAAAGCTCCAAATATTGGCCGACGAATTTCATCTGTGAAGTCAAATCATCCAGCGTTACAAGATGCTGACTCTGCGCGCGTGCAAGAAACGGGAAGAGCACAAATAGCAGCACAGCAGCGCAGGTAGCCGAGGCATGACGCACAAGCAAGTTCTGTAGAACGCCCATCGGATTCCTCCGCCTTGCATTCTTGAAAACTTCTCCCCGTGGAGCCGAGAGGAACATTCTGCAATTGAAGCCAACTAAAAAAGCAGCTTCAAAGCAAATTGAATCGAACGGGGTCCACCCAATTGGAACACCGAATTGAATCCGCCAGCCCCTGCGGAGCTTCCCCCCAGGCCTCTGGACAATACCTGCGTGGACACTCCGAAGTTGGGACTCGCTAGGTCACCCACAGGCGCGGAAAAATTGGGATGGTTCAGAATATTGAAGAATTCGGACCGGAATTGCAGCCGAGTAGATTCTTTCCCATGGATGTGGAATTCCCGGCGGACGGCAAAGTCCCACTGCCAAGCCCCGAATCCCCTGAACACGTTTCGTCCCAGTGTCCCCTGGAGCTGGTTTCCACTCGCGTCGGTTCCCGGATCGGTCAACGCCGCGCGGTTGAACGACTTTCCGCCTGGATATTGGGGCCCGTAGAGATACAGTGGCTGTCCCGGAACAAGATTGGGACGGAGAACGGCGGAATTTCCGTCAGTTCTAAAAACATTAGTATCCAGGACAAAGACTGGCGGCGCCGACCGTGCTTGCACAATATTATCTATTGACCAGTGGCCGAGAGCCGCACGCATTAACCCCTTATTTCGTGGCACAGGAATGGAGTAAGCCAGAGCGCCGGAAAAACTGTGTCGGATATCGAAGTCCGAAGCACCCCGGTTGATGTTTGGATCGTCGCCTCTGACAAAGAGATTGGTATTCCCACCAGTGGACCCGCTGGAGGCCGTGTCAATGGAATGAGAAAAAGTATACGAGGCTAGAACCTGGACTCCCTTCGACATTTGACGCTGAAATTGAAGCTGCAGGGAATGGTAGTCCGACGTAGCCGCGTTGCGCGCCAACTGAACGAATCCAAGAATAGGATTCCCGTTCGCAAAATCGAGTTCTTCCTGGATAAGACGCCGCCCAACCGCGCCGATATACGATGCCGTTAACGCCTGCTTGGCGCCGAGGGACTGCCCGACGCTCAAATTCCATTGATAAATTCGCGGTAACTTCAGATTTGGATCAAAGGCCCCAAGGGCTCCATTCTGAAGGGATGCAACGTTGATCGGTGGTGGTCGCAGAGCAGGGTCCGAGAAGTTGAAGGGAAAACTGGGAGCTGGAGACGGACAAAAGCTGCATAGGGTTTCGTTCGCCCCATAGGGATAATTGCCAAACTGCAGGAGATCCCCAGCCTGCGCCGTGGCGAGATCATAAAAAAAGCCAAAACCTGCGCGAAGGACCGTCTCCCAATTCTGGCTTTGTCGCAGCTGGAATGCCGCGCCGATTCGTGGGGCGACGTTACCGTAAGTAGTGGCAAAAATCGGTGTGCCCGCGGGTGCCAAAGACATGGTGCTTAGATCATTGAATCCGGTTACTGCGGCGAGTGGAGGCCCATTCAGCGCCTTTGGCGCGAAGTCCGCGTCCCAGCGCAGTCCGTAAGTCAGAGTGAGCCGCGGCATGACTTTCCAAGTGTCTTGCGCAAACAGTCCCAAATTGCGAAATAGAACTGTGGCTCCGGTGTTTGCTTCCAAGATAACCTCGAAGGGGTTTTCCGAAACAAGATCATTTAAACCTAGGAACACGGGCACCAGCTCATAGGAAAACGGATCATACTTTGGGGTCAGCCGTCGGTAATCACCTCCAAATTTGAGCGCATGCGATCCTTTCTGGAAAGAAAAACTATCAACAATGTTGAACTGTCTCTGAAGGTTGTTTGCGCCCTTGCCAGTGCTCCAGCCTCCATTCTGCATGTCAAAAATGGCAAATCCAGTCGTCGAGTCTGTGCTGCTAAAAGGCGATGGAAACAAAATGGAGTCTTGCGGGGGAACCGCGCCCCCGAAATTATCCATCCTGCTGGAATTATTGGCCTTAACCCGGCTGTAATTGAATCGAAACTCGTTGCTGGTAACTACCGTCGGAGTCCATGTCAGGCCCATGGTCAGTGTTTCCGCATCAACGCGAGTATTCTGCAAATTGCTCAGTGCGCCTAGGCCTCGCTCGTGTGCTTCCGTCGGCGCGTAGTTGTAGCGGCCGAAAAGGATCAGTCGGTCGTTCAGTCTGTGGTCGAGCCGAAAGCTCGTTGCATTCAAGGTGTATTGATTGGAAAAACTGGCGCTGAAAGGCGTTTGCCCCGTTTGATTTCCGCTCGAATCCGTATTTTCGGGAGTAGCGGAAAGAGGGAGCGGATACAAGTTGAGAAAGGGCAAAACCCCGGCAGACGTATTCGGATCATTGCGCAATCGGATGGAAGGCACAGTGGACAGCACTGTCTGTGGCAAGCGCAGTCGTTGTCCTTCGTAGGAGAAGAAGAAAAATGTTCGGTTTCCTACGATCGGGCCGCCGAACACCCCTCCGAAGTCATTGATTCTCTCTTCAGCTTTCGCCAGCTTTTCTCGGTCTGCAAACCAGTCATTCGCATCCAGTTTGTCGTTCCGCAAGAATTCGAACACTGCGCCATGGAACTGATTGGTGCCGGAGCGGGTCACGATGGAAACCTGCGCGCCCGGAGTCCTCCCGAACTCGGGCGCAAACGTAGAAGTCTGAATCCGAAACTCTTGCAGGGCGTCCTCGGAAACAAGGTTGTTTGTGCCCCCCGTAACGCTGAAGCCGGGCGTCGAACCACCTGCCGTCTGAGAGAGATAGGGCGTAGGCTGTACACCGACGTTCGCACTCACGCCGTCTACCGTGAAGTAATTCGTGCTCGAGCGCTGACCGTTAACGCTAAATTGTCCGGAGTCCGTTTGATTTGCGGGTGTCAACACAACTCCCGGTGACAGTGCAATGAGAGTCTGAAAACCTCTGCCGTTAATGGGAAGATTTTCGACGAACTCGTGGTCCACTACTGTGCTCACCGCGGCAGACTCCGTGTTCACCAGAGACACTTCCGCAGCAACTGTTACGCTTTCTGCGACAGAGCCGATTTCCAACTGGAAATTGAGGGCCACAATATCCTGAACGTGCAGTTCCAGTCCCTGCTTAACGGTTGTTTTGAATCCTGTCTTTTGTATGACGATACGGTAAGATCCGACAGGAAGCCCTCCAATTCGGAAGAGTCCTTCACCGTTTGATTCGCCAAAGAAGGAGACATTAGTTTCGACGTTCGTCGCCTGGACCTTCGCGCCGGCAATTCGGAGACCGCCCGGGTCAGTGACGTAGCCTGTCACGGTTGCCAGTTCATCTGGCCGTGCGGTGCTAGCGTACAGGAAAAGCAGCACGGCGAGACAACTAAGGACACCAATCCCCACCCGTTTCATTGGCTGAACCTCGCTTGGTTTGATATGAGCCCCAATCTGATACAGTTTCCGTACGGCTGCCGCGTTTTGTATCAGCGAGATGAAAAATTTGTTGCAGATGGGTTTCCGCCCCGGCCAAACGAAGTTACCTGGGCAAACTGCAAGAATTTAGTACCATCGTAAAGAAAAGATAGGTTATTTATGTTCAACAATCTAGAGTCAGTTCTATGGCTGCCTTCGCAGTGCCGAGAGAGTTGTCCCGAGGGGTGAGAGTGATCGCCAACCGAAAGAACGCACCCCCGGAAGAGAATTATGGATGATTGAGGTTAGCCTTGACGAAGGCTGCGAGGAGTCTGCCACCCGTCGGTTTCTTGCTGCCGCCAGCCGGTTCAGTGGTAACGAATACCGAATCGATTTCCGCCAAAACATCGGGGTCGTCGAATTTGAGTACCCAGCGATTTGCCTTTTGATCGTCGCGATAGAAAATTCCCAAGCTGCGGACGCCATGCTCAAATGAACCTTCAGAACCCCACGCCTGGTACGCCGCAGATTGCAAACCGGCTTGCTCATTCGCCAAATCGAAAGCGTAGAAGATCAGTGATTTCCCTTCCGTGAAGAAGACACGGCCAAAAGGCTTGCGGGTTCTTCCTTTGCTGTCCACATCAAAGATATCGATGATTCTGAGGTTGCGTGCTCCCATCAGATCGCGAATATCGCGATCGGCAACAAGAAGCGTTCTGTCGCGGTCCATCGAACTTGCGGCTGAGGCAAGCCTTTCTTCCATGTCGAGCAACTGGCTCTGTTGTTTTGCGATGATAGAGGTGTCCTCCGAATGAGATTCACGGACAGTTCTCGACTCGGTAGTTAGCTTGTCTAGCGTGTCCTGAGTCTCGGACAATCTTGCCGAGAGCTGGCGCTCGCGGTCCACTCCTGAACGCGCCTCTTGCTTGAGGATTGCTATTTCTTCAGTTGCGATTCTTAGTTGTGTTTCGAGTTCCAGATTGCGCGTTAACAGCCTAGAATGTTTAGGCTCTGAGCTGGTAGTTTCGCCACTTTTGGTTATCGCTGGAATGCTTGGGCTAGCAGGAAGAGAATTGCTCGTACGTTCATCCAGATCGTGAATCTGCTTTCGGAGTCCAACAATCTCTTCGTCTAGGCTTGCAACTTCCGCAGAGCGTACACTGTCGAGCTTCGACTCGTTCGCAACGCGAATTGTCAGTGCCCCCGCCGTGACAAACAAAAGAAAAATGGCCGCGTATGCATAAACAGACGGCGACTGCATTCCGCGTAATCTCGGCCAGCGGTTCAAGATCCGGTCTCCATGTTTGAGTGAGTGGTCGAGCAGAGAAACTTTGCCACTCATGGAATTCAGCCGGCTCGCCTCAGTCTGTCGCGCCGCGGCCCAGGGCTCAAGGTTAGAATCTTTCTCCTCGTGAGCCAGCGGGAGTTCTGCCAGCAGGATTCGGGCAAGGGCATCATGCTCCTTGCGACAGGCAGCGCACAATTCCAAATGCGCTTTCAGATCACGGTACTCCTCGGCCGACGCCTGACCAATGATCGCCAGTGCGGAAAGCTCGCCAAAGCGTTCGTGAACTGTGCCGGGGTTCTCCATAGTCAAATCCCATTCACGCCGAAAAATCACCTAAGGCATCCTGCAGCTTCTTGAGACCCCTGTAGTACTGATTTCGAACATTCCCAAGGCTATCGCTCATACATTCGGCGATTTCCGTCATCAACAGGCCCTGAAAATACGCTAATTCAAGTACCTTTCTCTGCTTGGTCGGCAGATTCGTTAGTGCCTTGCGTATTGCAGTGGCGCGCTCCTCCACTGTCAACCCATCCGGCCCATGCGGATTGTAAGCGTAAGAATGCTTGGTACAGTACCCGCCGCCATTCGCCCCGTGCCCGTCAGCATGCCGAAGCGCAAGATACCTTCTGCGATCCAGGCTTCGCGAGTAAGCATACTGCAAAATCCACATCTTCACGCTACCGCGACCGGAATCAAAAGCTGCCGCCTTCTTGCAAATTTCCAGGAAGACATCTTGAACAACGTCTTCCGCTTCGCCGTTGTTCCGCAAGATTCGCAGGCTAACTGTCAAGACAAGACGCCGGTATCGAAGAAAAAGAATCCCCAGTGCCTGGCGCGAGCCACCCTTGAGGTGTTCGATAAGGTCCGAGTCGGAGAGTGCCGTGAAGTGGCTGTCGGCCATTTCGCGAATCTCGGAGATGAAGACCTTACGCGAATCTTCATTGGAAACAATCGGTCCCGATAACCGCCTAGCTACGCTCGCCATTAACGCCCGGTTCCTTTGAGAGGCTCAATTCTGCGAAGCAATCCCGACGCGTTCGCTGTTATCATTTGCGCAGAGCCCATCGCGAACATTGGCAGCGTATTGTGGATGCGGCAGGCTAATCGCGCACAATAAAGTTCGGGTTTTGGTATTGAACGTGAGTCGGAGCGCGTCAGCAGCTCGGCCTCTGGACGATTTAGAGTTGTCCTGCTCTACACTGTTTCTTGGACTCGCCATTCGCACATCCAAACTGTCACGGACCCGCGATCCACGCACTACCACGCAGACGTTTCACTCCAAGCCTCTCAGCCTCAGGCCGTCCCTGAGAATGAACTGCTTTCTAGCGACGTAGCAATATGCGCAATTTCCAGGAAGAATAAGGTGTCGCGAGCCCACCAAGTCGTCCTTGCCCCTCTGTGACGGCGCCACTTTGGACGATCCTGGCTGGTTTTCCAAGATAACATACTCTCCCTCCTTCGCCGATGCAAGTCGGAAAAGCGCCTACAACCCTAATAGAATAGAACCTACCCATTTCTGAGTCGATTGCGCTGCCACTGCGCCTTCTTGGTTCCAACTTTATGCCCGCCGTCGCGAAAGCAACCGCCTGCGCCGCAACCGCGACGACTGGGAGTTGAGTGCAGCAATCTCCAGCCTTTAACGCGCCGTCCGCAAGAAATAGTAGATGCTCGAGCAAGCTCCTCCTGCAGAGACGATCCCGGTCCGGAATGTCAGTCTCGGGTCATCGGTGTGGCCCTGATCGTGCTCGCTCCGGCAAAGCAAAGTCAGGAGAGCTGGCATCCGCAGCCGGCGCGTCGCCAGTGGCAGGTTGAAGTCACGACGGTCTAATTTACGCAAAAATCATGAATCGTACGCCCGTTTCTTTATTCGTGGCGAGCGACGGGGCGCTTAGAACTTAGCGACGTCTCCATTCTTTCCTCGACACCACGTATGACAACTATCTGGCCGCGCAAAGTCTTTCGGAGGGCGATCCTGGTGTCGCCGCCGGTACGCAGGCCGCGGCCGGTATTATCGCGCTGCGCGCGAATGAGGGGAGCTCCCCATCAAATCCTCAGCCCTTCACGGGTGGTGGACGTGCAGTGTGCAGTGGGTCTTCGGCCACTTCCTACGCTCGATCGACGACGAGCAGGACGATCACGATGACGAGGAGTGACCGAGACGAGGGCTTCCCTCAGGCCGCATATAGACGATTGACCTTCGGCTGAACAATCCGGACACCGATGGCTAGGCGCGCTTGCGATGCTGAAGAGAACTAGACGAGAAGCAGCAACGAAGCGCGTTCAATGAATTCAGCTGCTTTAACCATCGAACAAATCAGCAGCAGACATTTGACTACAGGTCCCCACCTCGGAGAAGTGCCTTAAAATTCTCACAGGCCAACGAAACTAGGCACAACTCCAACTTCTCCGCCTGATGCTTCACCCGAAAAACTCAAACTCTACTGAACAAAGCCCACGTTCGGTGCCGGGGTGCTCCCTTCCGGTGATTCCTTAATGGTGCCGAATTGTGTTTCATACCGCGCCAAGTTTTCTCCCAGCGCCCGCCAGATGCGTTTCGCGTGCCCCGGGCTGACGATCATGCTATTCAGCAGTTTTCCTTGCGTGCCATTCGGAAAAATATAGACAAAGTTCATTGTGAACTCTTCCAAATTGTGGTGAATCATCACCAGGTTGCTGTATTGCCCCTGCAATTCTTTCTCGTCCGCTTTGATCTGCACCTGACCCTGCACCGGCTGCTGTTGATCCATTTCGTTTCTCTCCCAGAACGCCTTTCGAACTTACCACAAGCACCCACGGTTCGCATGATCGGCATCCCTCGTCGCAGGCGCCGCCTTCTCCGTTGGAAAGTAGGATCAGAGTTATCAGGAGTCCGTTGACAAGGGAACACATTAAGTGTAGTTTAGTATTGTTATTTAGCATAGTTAATGTCAGACATGGCACGCACGGTTCCGCCGCAACTCGAAACCGATCCACCGGTCACCGGGGAGACTTCCGACGGTCTCTGCTCCGCATCGGCGACGCGTAACCGAGTTGTTCTGCCTTCCTTGCCGGAATCTCATCGCACCATCCCTTTTTCTTCCGGTGCTTCGTGGTTCCGTAAGGTCCTGGCCTTTGCTGGCCCGGGCTATCTCGTGGCTGTCGGCTATATGGACCCGGGAAACTGGGCCACGGACATTGGCGGCGGCTCAAAGTTCGGATACACGCTTCTCAGTGTCGTCCTCATCAGCAACCTGATGGCCATGTTTCTGCAAGCCCTCTCTGCAAAGCTGGGGATTGCCACCGGACGTGACCTGGCCCAGGCGTGCCGCGAACACTATTCTCGCCGTGCCGGTCTGTTTCTCTGGGTGGTTTGCGAGATCGCTATCGCCGCCTGTGACCTTGCCGAGGTCCTGGGCTCGGCCGTCGCGCTGAAGCTTCTCTTCGGCCTGCCGCTGCTGGCGGGTGTTCTGATCACCGCATTCGACGTTCTCATCGTTTTGGCCCTTCAGGGGCGCGGCTTTCGACTTGTCGAAGCATTTGTCGTCACGCTCATCGCCTCGATCGCCGCTTGCTTCGGTTACGAAATTTTTTTCGCTCACCCTCTCTGGCGTGAGGCCGCCATCGGCTTCATCCCTCGAGCCGAAATCCTCCGCAACCGTGAAATGCTCTACATCGCCATCGGGATCCTTGGTGCCACCGTAATGCCGCACAATCTCTATCTACACTCCAGTATCGTGCAAACGCGAGCATTCGGTTCCTCCACACGCGACCGGCGTGAAGCCGTGCGTTACGCGATATTCGATTCCACACTCGCCCTCGGCTTTGCGCTTTTTATCAATGCCGCGATTCTCGTTCTTGGCGCCGCTGCCTTCCACACCCGCGGCCTTCACGACGTCGCCGAAATCGCCGACGCCTACAAACTTCTCAGCCCCGTCCTCGGAGCAAGCCTCGCCAGCACGCTCTTTGCCTGTGCGCTGCTCGCCTCTGGCCAGAACTCCACGCTCACCGGCACACTGGCTGGACAGATCGTGATGGAAGGCTTTCTTGACATTCGGCTCAAGCCCTGGCTGCGCCGGCTCATCACCCGCTCTATCGCCATCATTCCTGCCGCCTTGGTGATTGGTTTTGCTGGTGAGAACAAGGTCACCTCGCTGCTTATTCTCAGTCAGGTGATTCTCAGTTTTCAGTTGCCTTTCGCCGTGATTCCCCTCATTCAGTTCACCAACAGCCGCTCCAAGATGGGCGAATTCGCAAATTCTCGCCTGACGACCGTGGTCGCCTGCTTCGTTGCCGCCGCCATCCTCTTTTTTAACGCCGAATTCCTCTGGCTCATCTTCCGTTCCGCATAAGTTTTAAGTGAGTAGTGTCATCCTTCGTCCTTTTGACAAGGATGGAGCGCCCCGGTACAAATCACCGGGATGCAAAGAATGCGGACAAAGACAGAATGACAAAGGCATGGGCCCTAAGAAAACGCGCCGAGCAATCCGAGCTAGTGTCTTTCTGCTGGATGATCTTTTCTCCGCACTCTCTTCGCCTTTCGCTGCCATACTGAATGTGCGAGAATTTTCCTGCTCGCCATGTCTACCGATGCGCACCACAATCTCAAGACCCGCAAAACCCTTTTTGCTTCGCTCCTTGCCCTTATTTGCATCGCGCTGGTTTACATCGCTTTCCAGAGAGACAAGCCGTGGGTCGTTCCCGAGGAGGTCAAGAAACTGAAGAATCCTATCGCCCCGTCGGAATCCACGCTACAGGCTGCCAGGAGGATTTACACGGATGAGTGCGCCCAGTGCCACGGCGAACACGGCAAAGGCGATGGCCCCGAGGCCATGATGCACGATCCTCCTCCGTCCGATATCACTGACGCCAGGCACATGAACACGGTCACTGACGGCGAAATCTTCTATCAAATCAGCGAAGGCAGAAAGCCCATGCCTTCTTTCAAGAAACGGTTGACCGAAGATCAGCGCTGGGGGCTGGTTCTTCTCGTCCGCTCCTTCTCCGCTCCATCTGCGTCGCCAATCCAGGAGAAGAAGCCTAACACTGGCAAAAACACAACCGCGTCCCTAAAAGACTGATCTTTCCTCGTCTAGCTCTCTTCCCAAACCCAGGCCGCGGATATATTCTCATTTCGTTCCATTCACCCTTTTAAGGAGACTCATGCCCAAGCTTTTGCCCGTTCTTCTCTTCCTCGGTATGCTGTCGCCGCTGGCCTTCTCTGCGCCAGGCGCAATCCGATGCGGCAAATTACTCGAGGTTCGCTCCGGTCAGATGCTTGTCGACCAGACCGTGGTCTTCGATGCTTCTGGGACGATCACCTCGGTCGGCTCCTCTTCTTGTACGAAGCTCCCGGATGGGGTCACCGCGATTGATCTTTCGAGTGCCACGTGTCTCCCCGGCCTGATCGATGTCCACACTCATCTCACCGCCGAGCCCACGAATAACGGCTACCCGGGCCTTGGCATCTCGGTTCCGCGCGAAACCGCCACTGGTGCCAAGAACGCTCGCCTAACTCTTCGGGCTGGTTTCACCACCGTCCGCAACGTCGGCGCTAGCGGTTACACCGATGTCGCTCTACGCGATGGCATTGACGCGGGCGACGTCGACGGTCCTCGCATGCTGTTTCCGGACCGGCGCTTGGCATTACTGGCGGACACTGCGATAACAATCTGCTTCCTTCTGAATTTCACCACAAAGCGGAAGGCGTAGCCGACGGCCCCTGGGCCGCGCGCGACAAGGTCCGCGAAACCGTCAAGTACGGCGCTGATCTCATCAAGATCTGCGCCTCTGGCGGAGTCCTTAGCAAGGCGATCAGCCCGGCACACTCAGTACACTCTCGAAGAGATGCAGGCAATCGCGGAGGAAGCCCACAAACTTGGCCGTAAAGTCGCCGCCCTTGCTCATGGTAAGCAATCCATCAAAGACGCTATCGGCGCCGGCATCGATTCCAACGAGCACTCCAGCCTGATTGACGACGAAGGCATCGCCCTCGCCAAACAGCACGGAACTTATCTCGTTTTCGACATCTACAATGACGACGATATTCTGCAGCAAGGCGCGAAGGCCGGAATGCTTCCCGAATCCATCGAAAAGGAAAAGAAGATCGGTCGTCTCCAGCGTGAAAATTTCCGTCATGTGTATCGGTCCGGCGCGAAACTGACCTATGGCACCGATTCCGGCGTCTATCCTCACGGCGACAACGCCAAACAGTTTGGTAAAATGGTGGAATGGGGCATGAAGCCTCTCGAGGCCATTCAGGCCGCGACGGTCAACGCCGCGGATCTGCTTGGCTGGGCCGACAAGATCGGTGCGTTAGAAACCGGTCAGCATGCCGATCTGATCGCTGTGAGCGGTGACCCGGCTTCCGACGTGCATGTCCTTGAATTCGTTAAGTTCGTGATGAAAGGGGTATGGTTGCCCGCAACGATCTCGCGGCAAGATAGGCAAGCGGGAATGGAGCGGAGCGCTTGCCGCTGCTTCGCTCCCCGATCCACTCTAAATGTTGGCCGCACTCGTCTTAGATCATCGTCTCGCATTCCTCTTCCTCGCCGTGCTGAATCTCGGCGCGGCAGCTCCCTTGGCCCTCGGCTGGGCTCGTGTTCTTCCCGAAGAGCCCCCGCCATTTGGCAAGGCGGAAGATTCGCTCCGCCGGACAAGGACCAGCCCGCCGGCGGCTGCGCTCACGAGCAAGAATCGTGATCTCTTCGCGATTCTCCTTCTACTCTGCGTCACAGTGAGCTATGCCTGCCAGCTTCCCGGGATTCCACACGGTCTGGGCTGTGGTTCTATCCCCGCGGTGGTTGCGCATCCCACCGGTGGCTGGATTGAATTTGCCGCGATGTGGTTCCTGGTGTTAATTCCCGGTTTTGCTTTCGTCTACTCGCTTCTGCGTCCCAACTTCCTGCGTGCCCCGCTAATCGCCGCAGGTATGCTGATTCTTCTACTCTGGCTACTTGCCGCCCCGTTGCGCGCGGCACTGGAAGCAGTCTCCTAGCGCATACAACCATACTCGGTAATATAAGGAGGGCTCTTCATTTTGTGTCTCGGCGTCTCTGTGGCGATCGTTTCTTCATGCTGTAGCCGCCTTCACTTGGCCCAGCGCGGCCGCAACTTCTTTCAAGTCCGGCACCACCGGAATATCATAGTTCTTGAACCACGCCACTTTTCCCGCTTTGTTCACGATGGCGATTGCCCGGCCCGTTATTCCTTTGTCCGCCAGATACACCCCGTATTTCTCGCTCATCGCTCCCCGCGGATGAAAATCGGCCAGCAATGAATACTTGATTCCCATCTTCTCGGCGAACGCCTTGTGCGACCATACGCTGTCCACGCTCACGCCAAGCACTTCCGCGGCCAGCGTTTCGAACGCCTTCATATCGTTCACGAAGCACACATGCTCGTTCGTGCACGTCGGGCTCCAGTCCAGCGGGTACCACACGAGTACGACATTCTTTTTCTCCGCGAAATCTGATAGCTTCACTTCCTTTTTTTCCTGATTCAAAAGCGCAAAATCCGGGGCCGTCTGTCCCACCGCGATACTCATACGATTTCCTCCTATGCCTTTCAACTCGCATTCAGCATCTTATCCAATCCTTGCGCCCCACACCAAGTTCCAGTTTCCGCCAGTATTGTTGCCCTCCATCCTGTTGCCGCCCTGTATCCGGCTCTCCTCCCGTCCTCTGCCGTTAATTTCGTTCCTTCTTCTTGCCCTCGGCAGTACACTCTGCTCAGGAGAACCCTATGAGCGCCGAAGCCGCTAGCCGCGCTCCCATCATGCCCCTGCGCGACCTTGTCCGTTTATACCTCTCTCACGCCGGCAATTTTGGTCGGCCAGTTGCGCTCTCTGCCTTCGGTTTGACAAACGCAGAAACGGGACGCCTCTTCTCCCGTTACGACGAAGACTATCACATCAGCCGCTTCCTCCAATTCGCTGAAGCAGCCGGCGAGAAATTCTCGATCAACGGAATCCCTGCAACCCACGTCTCTCTCGACGCCGAAATCGAATCCATCCTCTGAACGAGAGGTCTTCCTGAACCTTCTAGCGTATTGCCACCGTCAATATAATTCGGGTAGCATCCCGACTCCCCATGAACAGGATTGCTAAGGTTTCATGGACGCGGACTTATCTGTTCCGGACCGCGTTTTCGCTTAAAGGCGTCCCCGCTCTTCCGGTCGCTCAAAATTTCGTTTGAAAAAATCCCATTTTTGACTACCCTACACCCACGCCGGAGGTCATCGAATGGCTGGTGTTCCAACTCCTCTGCCGGAATCCCGGCTTGGTAGCACACTGCGGCGTGACGCCTGGTGGATGGAAATCCTCCCGGTTGTCATTGTGCTCGGCGGTTTTGGAGTGTACGCCACGCTCCGCGCCTTCGAAAATGCCCACTATTTCTGGGGTCCGTATCTCTCGCCCTTTTATTCGCCGCTCATCGATCCCCAGCATCACTGGTGGCCTTTCTCCCCCGCCTTGCTGATTCTCGTTGGCCCTTTGGGCTTTCGGGCCACCTGCTACTATTACCGCAAAGCCTATTACCGCGCGTTTTTCTTCGACCCCCCCGCCTGCGCCGTCGGTGAATCTGCTCGCCGCAATTATCGCGGCGAAACAGTTTTTCCCTTCATCCTGCAAAACGTGCATCGCTACTTCTTCTACCTTGCCGTTCTCTTCATAGCGTTTCTCTGGCGCGACGCCTTCCGTTCTTTTTTCTTCGAGGGCCGCTTCGGCGTTGGCGTCGGCACACTCGTCCTCACTCTCAATGTCTCTCTCCTTTCGCTCTACACGTTTTCCTGCCACTCGCTCCGTCACCTTGCCGGCGGCAAGCTTGATTGCTTCTCTTGCACGACCTTCGGCCGTCCCCGCTTCGCTGCCTGGCGCGTCTCCACGTTTCTGAACGAGCGCCACATGCTCTTCGCCTGGTGCAGTCTGGTTTCGGTCGGGTTCGCCGACTTCTACGTGCGCATGGTGGCCTGTGGAACCTTCCGGGACCTGAGGCTCCTGTGACCACGAACTATGAGACCCGCGAGCACGACGTTCTCGTCATCGGCGCGGGCGGTGCAGGATTGCGGGCCTCGCTCGAAGCGCTCGCCCAGGGCGCCTCTGTCGGTGTGGTCTGCAAGTCGCTTCTTGGCAAAGCCCACACCGTTATGGCCGAAGGCGGCATCGCCGCGGCCATGGCCCACGTGGACTCCGCCGACAATTGGAAAACTCATTTTCGCGACACTATGCGTGGCGGAAAATTGCTCAACAACTGGCGCATGGCTCAGCTTCACGCACAGGAATCTCCCGAGCGTGTCCGCGAACTCGAGCAGTGGGGCGCACTCTTCGACCGCACCGAGAAAGGCGACATTCTACAGCGCGCTTTCGGCGGCCATACCTTCAAACGCCTCTGTCACGTCGGCGACCGCACCGGCCTCGAAATGATTCGCACGCTCCAGGATCGCGGCGTTCAACAGGGCATCGATGCCTACATGGAGTGCACCGTTACCCGCCTTCTCACCGATGGTGGTCGCGTGACGGGTGCCTTTGCCTATTGGCGCGAGACCGGCCGCTTCATCGTCTTCAAAGCCAGGGCCATCGTCATCGCCACGGGCGGCATCGGTAAAGCCTGGCGCATCACTTCGAATTCCTGGGAATACACGGGCGACGGCATGGCGCTCGCGTATGAAGCCGGCGCCGAGCTCATGGACATGGAATTCGTCCAGTTCCATCCTACCGGAATGGTTTGGCCGCCCGGCGTCCAGGGCATTCTTGTCACCGAAGCAGTCCGCGGCGAAGGCGGCATCCTGCGCAACAAAGCGGGCGAGCGTTTCATGGAGAAGTACGACCCCAAGCGCATGGAGCTTTCCACGCGTGACGTCGTTGCCCGCTCCATCTACACCGAAGTGAAGGAAGGTCGCGGCACCGAGCATGGCGGCGCGTATCTTGACATTTCTCACAAGGCCGCCGAATACGTGAAGAAGAAACTTCCCAGCATGTATCACCAGTTCAAGGAACTGGCCGACGTGGATATTACCAACGGGCCGATGGAGGTTGGCCCCACCTGTCACTACATGATGGGGGGCATCCGCGTGGAGGCCGAAACGGCGCAGTCCACGATTTCCGGTCTGTTTGCGGCAGGCGAAGCCGCCGCAGGTCTTCACGGTTCGAATCGCCTGGGCGGAAATTCGCTATCCGATCTGCTGGTCTTCGGCCGTCGCGCCGGACTTGCCGCCGCCGAGTACGCCAAGCGCGCTTCTGCTTCTTCCTTCGACAACTCGCAAATCGATCAAGCCGAAAAAGAATTGCTTGCTCCCTTTTCCAACTCCGGCACGGAAAGTCCTTACGCCGTGCAGCGTGACTTACAGGAAGTCATGCAGAATCTCGTCGGGATTTATCGTACAAAAGAAGATTTGGAAAAAGCGCTCGTCGAGCTAGGAAAACTAAAAGTCCGCACTGCCAAAGCCAGTGTCGAAGGTTCACGTCTCTTCAACCCCGGCTGGCATCTCTCGTACGACCTGAAAGCCATGCTCATCGTCTCCGAAGCCGTGACACTCAGCGCATTGGCCCGCACGGAAAGCCGCGGCGCGCACAGCCGCATCGACTATCCGAATGTGGATCCGGTCTGGGAGAAGAAACACAACATCATTGTCCGGGAATCCGGCGCTATGAAACGCCACGAATCCCCCCTGGAGGCCATGCCCGAGGATCTCCAGCAGATTCTTGCCGAGGACAGGTCATGAACTGCAAGGAGCCGCGAGTATTTCGCTCTGCTCTACTACCGGCCGTTGAACAAGTACCCGGCCATCCCCGGTTTCCTTCGCTTTGCGTCGCAGATCCAAAAGCAGTCGCGCAGCACTCCCGGAATCACCGGATACTCCCTGCGCGCCAAGCTGCTGAGCCGCAATTTGGACTCTCTCTGCCTGGGACGGCGAAAAAACTCTGATGGATTTCGTCGCGGGAATTCCGCACGGGCAAGCTAGGAAAGCTATGATGCCCCACCTGGGTCCGACGAAGTTCACCAAGTGGAACGTCTTGTGCTCGGTGCTACCTCTTGGTTGGGAAGAAGCCATGCAGCGCTCGAAGAAAGGGGAACCGTCATGAAGGAAGCCACCCTGCGCGTTTTTCGCGGCGATTCGAATGGCGGGCAAACGATTGACTATCGCGTCCCGGTCGCCCCGGGCATGGTGGTCCTCGACGCGCTCCACCACATTCAGGGTCACCTCGCTCCGGACCTCGCCGTCCGTTGGAACTGCAAAGCAGGGAAGTGCGGCTCCTGTTCAGCGGAAGTGAACGGACGCCCCCGCCTGACCTGCAAAACTCGCATGGACGATCTCCCGCAAGACCAGCCCATCACCGTCCTGCCCATGAAATCCTTTCCCCGAATCAAAGATCTTGTCACCGACGTTTCCTGGAACTATCGTGTCAACCGTAAGATCCCTCCTTTCGAACCCCGCAAGGGAGTGGAATGGAAAATCTCCCAGCTCGATGTAGACCGCGTCCAAGAGTTTCGAAAGTGCATCGAATGCTTTCTCTGCCAGGACGTCTGTCACGTCCTCCGCGAACACGACAAGCAAGAGCAATTCGCCGGCCCGCGCTTCTTCGTTCGAATCGCCGGCCTCGAAATGCATCCTCTCGACGGCCGCCATCGCGCAGCCCTTCTCAAGGATCAGCTCGGCTTGGGTCTTTGCAACATCACCAAGTGTTGCACCGAGGTCTGCCCCGAGGAGATTCGAATTACCGACAATGCCATCATCCCGCTCAAAGAGCGCGTGGTGGACGAGTTTTACGATCCGTTGACCATGCTGTTCCGGAAGGTTCGCGGCCAGTAGCACGGCCTGTACGCTGTGCTACCTAAGCACGGTGAGCTTGCCGGCAAAATTCTTTGATTGTAAGGTTTGGGCAACTGGTCACGAAACGGGAGGTACCATGGCACACCAACTCAAGTCCATCTCCAAGGCCGGCATCCCCGAAGCGATTGCCAAAGTCGAGCTCTACCGTTATCTCAACGAGCCCGAAGAGGCCGAATCCATCTGCCGGGATATCCTGGCCGTTGATCCCGGGCATCAGCTCGCTCGCCGCATGCTCGGTCTCGCCATCACTGACCAGTTTATCGGTGCCGCCAGCGATCGATATACCGAGGTGCAGTCCATCTTTCAGGGTCTTCGCGATCCCTACGAGCAGCTCTACTACACCGGTTTATTGCATGAACGCCATGCCAAGACCCAACTCCTGGTCGGCTACGCTCCGCACATTCTCCTGCCGCTCGTTGAAGAGGCCATGCGCTGCTTTGCCGAGGCGGAAAAGATTCGGCCGGTCGGCAACGACGACAGCATTCTCCGTTGGAATCGTTGCGTCCGACTGCTGGAAAGCCGGCCAGACTTTCATTTCGAGCGCGGACCTGCTGCCCTTGAAACCGAGGATATGCCGCCCATCAACTCGCCGCGCCGCGCAGGCGGACATCATTGAAGCTTGCCCCGATTTTTTATGCCGTGACCACGCGCTGGAACCGCCTCGCCAGGTTTTTATGCTCTTCGCGAATTTGTCGCGGCAGGCGCTCGCCGAATTTGCCGAAAAACTGTTTAGAATCTTCCAGCTCCATCTCCCAATCTTCGGTGTCCACGCGCAGCAATTCGTTCACCTCTTCATCAGAAATTTTCAATCCATCCAGCGTCAGCCCGCTCTTGGCAGGCACATAGCCGATCGGCGTCTCCTGCGCCGCGCCGCGCCCCTCCACGCGCTCCAGTATCCACTTCAGCACGCGCACGTTTTCGCCGTAACCGGGCCACAGGAATTTTCCATCCGCGCCCTTCCGGAACCAGTTCACGTGAAAAATCTTCGGCGGTTTCGGTATTTTCTCCCCCATCTCCAGCCAGTGCCCAAAATAATCCGCCATGTTATAGCCGCAGAACGGCAGCATGGCCATCGGGTCCCGCCGCGTGATTCCCACGTTGCCTGTCGCCGCCGCAGTAGTCTCGCTTGCCATCGTCGCGGCCACAAAGACCCCGTGCTGCCAGTCAAACGATTCGTACACAAGGGGCGCCACACGTGCTCTTCTCCCGCCAAAAATGAACGCCGAAATCGGGACGCCTTCAGGCGCTTCCCACTTCGGCGAAATGCTTGGTGACTGCCGCGCCGGCACAGTGTATCTTGCGTTGGGATGCGCCGCCGCTCCTCTGGACGGGTCCCACGCCTCGCCCTTCCAGTTGGTCAAACCCGCTGGCGCCTCGCTGCCAATTCCTTCCCACCATGGTTCCCGCTCCGAAGTCATCGCCACGTTCGTAAACAGCGTGTTCTGGTGTAGCGCCGCCATTACGTTCTGATTTGTTTTCATTCCCGTGCCCGGGGCCACACCAAAAAATCCCGCTTCCGGATTGATGGCGTGTAAATAGCCGTCATCCCCGATCTTCATCCAGGAAATGTCGTCGCCCACCGTCCAAACGCGGTAGCCCTGGGTTTCCAGCGCGGAGACCATCATTGCCAGGTTCGTTTTACCGCACGCGCTTGGAAACGCCGCCGCCGTATACGTCACCTTGCCACCAGGCGACTCCAGCCCCAGGATCAGCATGTGCTCGGCCATCCAACCCTGCTCGCGCGCCATCACGCTCGCAATCCGCAGCGCAAAACATTTTTTCCCCAGCAGCGCGTTTCCTCCGTAGCCCGACCCCACGCTCCAGATCAACTTCTCCTGCGGGAAGTGCACGATGTACCGCCGCAAAGGGTCCAAGTCGCCCAGCGAGTGCAACCCGGGAACAAACTCGCTTGATGCCCCCAGTCGTTCCCTCGCCACCTTGCCCATCCGCGACATAATCCGCATGCTCGCCACCACGTACGGACTGTCCGTCACTTCCACGCCCACTTTGCTGATCGGCGAGCTCATCGGCCCCATCACATACGGAACGACATACATGGTCCGGCCGCGCATCGCTCCGTCCAGCAGCGCACCCACCTTATGTTTCGCCGCATCCGGGTCCATCCAGTTGTTGGTCGGTCCGGCGTCCTCTCTTTCAGCCGAACAGATGTAGGTGAGATGTTCAGTCCGCGCGACGTCATTTGGACTGCTTCTGTGCAGGTAGCAATTGGGGTAGGTCTTCTCGTTCAGCCTGTGGGTGTCCCCCCCGCTCAGCATCTCCGCGATCATCCGCTGGTACTCCGCTTCTGAACCGTCGCAGTACACCACGCGCTCAGGCTTCGTCAGCTTCGCCGCTTCATCAACCCAGGTTTCCAGTGGAGTTGCCAAACGGATCTCCCTGCCGGTCGAGCATTCTGCCGGCACATTGACCAAACCGCACCGCCCCGGTCGCTGGCCCCGCCGACAACACTCGGAACGGAGGACTCCGACCGGGTGGGTCCTGGAGCGAATGGACTCGGCCGTGCCAGCAGCCCCATACAAAGGTGGCGCTTTCGTCCAGGCTGGCACGCTTTTTATCTCTACCTGCCCACAGTCTATGTTACCCCTCGCCGCCCACGCAAGCCGCCTCCCTGGTGGCGTGGCCTTCAGGCGGGCTCTTGCTCTTGCTTGGCTCTTCCTTATCTCTCTCCTTCATTGACTTCTCTCCTGCGGTAAACTCATCTCCCTTGTCTCCGCACTCCGCACTCGACCGCTTGCGCGTCGTACTCGTCAGTCCGCGCAATCCTCTCAACATCGGCGCCGCAGCCCGTGCCATGAGCAACTTCGGATACCTCCATCTCCGCGTGCTGAACCCCTATGAGCTGGCTTTTCGCGAGGCGCGCTCGGCAGTCGGCGCCGCTCCGCTGCTCGCCCGTGCCGAAGAGTTCAAGACTGTCGCCGAGGCTGTCGCAGACTGCACGCTCGTCGTGGGGACCACCTCCGTCGGCCTCCGTCAATTGCAGCACCCCGTGCGGCGCCTGGAGCAAGCCGCGCCCTCCATCCGCAAACGCCTGGCGACCAGCCCGGTCGCCCTTCTGTTCGGTTCAGAGAAGCGGGGTCTTTCGAATGAAGACCTCAGCCACTGCCATTGGCTCCTGCGCATCCCCACGCGCGAGGAACATCGCTCCATGAACCTCGGCCAGGCTGTAGCCGTGTGCCTCTACGAACTCGCACGCAATCCCCAAGCGGCTCCGCATCCGACCAAACCGATCCTCGCCGCCGCCGCCGATCTCGAGCGCCTCACCGCGCTTTTACTCGACGCCCTCCGCTCCAGCGGCTATGTGAAAGCGAATTCCAGCAGTTCCCAGAAACGTTGCTCCGCCGCCCCCACCGAGGAAAAGATCCGCCGCCTCGTTCGCCGCCTCCACCTCTCCGCCACCGATGCCGAACTCACCCTCGGCATCCTCCGCCAAATCTTCTGGAAACTCGGCTCCGCCAAAGCTCCGGCTGCGGAAAGCTGAACCGCGGCTCCACGAGCGACTGTTAGTTAACTTGATAATAAGGCCCAGAGGCTTGGCTTGGGCGAAGTGAATTCGAGAAGGTGTGGCTAAGGAACATTGCTGGCAACCAGTTGCCAATTCGTGGTCTCCACAAAAATCTCTCCGGTGCCGTTCACGAATGCGCCGCCCGCCAAGTTTTCATTCTGCAGTTGAAACATCATCCACGCCTTCGGGTAACCCAAATAACCATACACGCCGAGGAAACAAGGCACCGTGGTCGGCGTGCAAGTGGGCGCGCCCTGGACGTCACAATGCGTTGGGCCGATCAGCGTACCTTTCACTTTGATGACGCCCACGGGCACGGCGCTGTAGTACGCGGCGATAGATTGCAGTCGGGTGGCTGATGCCGGCTGCATAGGCGGCGAAATCGGAATGTCGGAGCGAGCCGTCCACCAAAAAGATAGAGCCCTGCGTGAGGTGCGAGGTATCGGTACAATTCAGCGGGTTAGCGCAGAATTGTTGGCCGGGCAGCTCGATAGCCAAGACGGTTTTGATCATCCCTGCGGATTTGATTAGCGCGTTGACCGCCCCGGTGGCGCCTTGCGAATGTCCGAACGAGCCCACCTGGCTAACGTTCAGCTTGTGAAAGAAGATGCTGGGGGAGTTGCCGTTGGCGGCGGTCAGGAAATTCGCGCCGTCCAGGATGGTTTGCCCCACACCGGAGTTCTTGTCCTGTGCGGCGATGATTACGAATCCCCAGGAGGCCATGTGTTTCAGGAAAAACGTGTAATTGCCGGAGAGGGAATCGGTGCCATTGCCCCAGGTGAGAATGGGGTGCTGGAAGCCGTTCTGCCCTAGGTTGGTCGGGCAGTAGATGGAATCTCAAGGACCGGCTGCGGCGGAACGCGCGCGAAAACCAGCAGCATAATCAGCAACCGACCCTAAGCGGATGCCGTGGGCCTCGGCAGCGCTGGCGGCATCCTTCACCAGGTCTCCGTTCGCATAACCGAGCATGAGCGCGGCAAAAGTTCTTTGCAGAGGATCCGAGGACTGATGCTGCGCGCGAAGTGCTTCGACCGGAACATGGTCCACCTTGATCTCCTTGCCGAGGGCTTGCTCGAACAGGGACACAGCGTCGAGCTGGGACAGAGGTTCCGGGCCGCCCAGTTCAAGAATTACATTTTCTTGCGAATACACCTTCGTAGTCGCGGCTACTGCAAAGTCGGCGACATCGCAGGCAGAAATGTAGCTTACTTTAGCTTCCCCAGAACCGCAGATGCGAGCGGCGCCACCGACAGGATCGAAGCCCAGGACAGGACTAAGCCAAGCTTCCATGAAATATGAAGGCCGCAAAATGACGGCTTCCATGGGGCCGGAGAGCAAGCGGGCTTCGCAATCCCGTTTTGCAGCGGTTAGGGCGCAGTCTTCCTGGATATTTACAGAGTAGGAGGTGTAGACAAACCGGCGAACACCCTGGCGCGCCGCGGCGTCAATCAGGCCGAGGGTGCCCTCGTGATCCACGCGGCGAAGGCCGTCATCGGGACCGCTCGGCATAGAAGTGGCGGTGGTAACAACCGCTTCGACGCCGGAGCAAGACGCGAACAGAGAGTCGGAGCGAGTCAAGTCCCCATCGAGAACTTCTACTCCAGCCTCAAGGAGGCGCTGAGCCTTGGGATTGCGGCGGCCGCCGCGCGCCAGGGCGAGAACCTTGTGATCGCTCTCCTTGAGTTTGAGAGCCACATTGCCGCCGACGAAGCCTGTGGAACCTGCGATGAGAATGACCATGGAAACCTCCGAAGGAAGCTCAGCGGCAGCTTTTTGGGGACCAAGCGAAACCGGCCGGAGCGACTCTAGGCCTGCGAGTTTGAGGTGTCAAGGCCGTTTGGGGCCGTTTAGGGGGAACAAGAAACGGCACGATTCCAGTTATATGAATCAAGCGCTCAAGAAGGTAGTTGCGAAAACTGCCCGGGTGAGTGATAGGCGGCCGATGTATTCATCGGGGGGAAATTTCTCGACTCGTTGCCAGTCGAGGTTTCTCCCTGGTCAGGGTATCCAGAAAATCCAACGGGAGGCGTACTGGGAGTCAATTCGCATTCGCAAAAGGGCAAATGAGGCAGTCTCTGAAGGGTTGGCCGGGGAAAGGACGGGCTATTCACTCATTGTGTTCGTTTTTGTACAGTCGTGCAGCGCCCTCCGCCGGAAAATGGTATTGTTATGATTGCCTATCACGTTCTGCACACCGGGCATTGGCGCATTCAACAAAGCAGATCACCGGAGAGCACATGGAATTAACCGTAACGCAACAAGAACGCCCCTGGGACCGGCCCTTCTGGAAGCCCGTCCACGGGAAAGAAGGCGTCTTCACTTATCTCGTCCTCATTCACGTTCTTGCGGCTATCGGTTTGATCCTATTCCCCGTGCCAAGCTTTAAGGTTGTCGGCATGACCTTGCTCAGTATTGCCTTTGGCGGTCTCGGAACTACCGTCTGCTATCATCGCATGCTGGCACACAAGACCCTCAAGACCAACCGGTTCATCGAGCAATTCTTGATTTTCTGGGCTGTCTTCAACGGCTCTGGCCATCCAGCGAGTTGGGTCGCATATCATCGCCTCCACCACTCCGTGACCGACACACCCGAGGACATCTCAAGTCCCAAGCAGGGCGGCTTCTGGTGGGCGCATCTTCGCTGGCTCTATCAAACTCAGCCCGCAGACAAGAAGCGCTGGGCACCCGAACTCACCGGCGGTGTCTACAAGATCTGGGGCTGGGCCGAAACGCCGGTCATTGTCTTCTCGATCTGCGTCGGCCTGATTCTCGGCTTCGGCTGGATCGGCTTCTTCTGGATGGGCGCTATCCGCCTGGTCTATTCGCTGCACATGCAGTGCCTGGTGAACAGCCTCACGCATCTCAAACGCGTCGAAGAAGGCGACTCCAGCATGAATGTCTGGTGGCTAGGCCCCTTCCAATTGACCGCCTGGGGCGAGAACTGGCACCAGAACCATCACACGCATGCTGGCTCCGCGCGCCTTGGCCTTCGCTGGTATCAGACCGACATCGGCTGGTATTTCATCTGGATGCTCGAAGCTGTCGGGCTGGCCCACTCGGTCAAGCGTCCTCGCGCTTCGTAGCCCGCCTAGCGTGCCACCGGGCCCGCTTTGTCCTAAACTAGGGGCGGGCTGCCCCGCCTGCTTTCAACCGTGTACGCACAAAAATTCACCGTCAAGGTTGTCATCCACGGCGAAACCCGAGCCTGCCCGCTCGATTGGCTCGATCAATTCTGCATGCGCAACTTCACCAACTCCGCCGACTTCGACGACACGCTTCCTGTCGCTGATGGCAAGGTCGAAGCCGGTTTCCACCTCACTCCCGAACGCTTCGCCGAGGGCCTCGCCGCCTGGCTCACACAGCGCGGCAAAGGCGATGGCCAGCCCGTAGTAGTACAGGTCACTCGTGAATAGACTCTGGAATCTTCTCCCGGAGAGGACTGCTTACCGGGAGGAACGGTTCTAGGCTGCGGAATCCCGTTTTTCGCCATGCAGCGCGGCGCGAATTTCCGGCAACGCCGCCAGCGCCGCCGCTTCACCGGCTGCAATCATCTCCGGGGTCTTGCTGAAATCGTCCCACCCAAAGGCCTTCACGTCGGGTTCGATAATGATATCCGCCTGCGTGCGCCACGCGAGATCGCCATGCCGCTGGATGATGTTGAAGGACCGGCTGAGGACGTCGGTGAACGTGCGGGGTTGTTCGATGTTGCCCGCCTCAAGGTAAACGGCGATGACCACGTCCGCGCCCAGAAGCAAGACGCCCTCGACTGGCACCGGTGCAGTGAGGAATCCGTCGACCAGCGTCCGCCCCTCAAATTGAATAGGCACAAAAAGGCCAGGATAAGCGCAGGAAGCGCGCAGCGGCGGCGCGACGGGCCCGTGGGAATAGTAGACGGAAACACCTGCGGAGATGTCCGTGGTGGCTATGGCCAGCGGCGTCAGCAGTTCCTCGAACGTCTTTACAGGAGTAAAACGCGCGAGATATTTTTCCATGCGTTGGTTGGTAGCCAGTCCGAGCCAGGATGGCGTCCAGCGGCCGAAATCCGTGAAGCTCGTGGAGGCTCCCACCTTGGCCATTTCGTCCAGCGATGCTCCGGCACAGTAGCCCACAGCGATCAGGGCGCCGACGCTCGTGCCGGCTACGCAATCGATGGGAATTCCAGCTTCGCGCAAGACGCGGAGGACACCGAGGTGGGCAATACCGCGCGCGAAGCCGCCGGCAAGAGCCAAGCCCACTCGTGGGCGCTCCCTGGGTTCGCCTTGCTCGCCGTATGCGAAGGAGCGAAGTTTGTCCTTTGCGCTCCGAAACCAGCCGGGCGATCCGGCGGTTTTGTTCTCTTCCGTCATTCCTCTAGTTTAGCCCTATCGCCGCGGATCGGCCCGTCGTTTGACCCGCGCATGCCGGTTTTGTAACCTGTCCCTGCTAACCAAACTGGCCGTACAAATCCGCCAAAAGGTGTGCCATGAAACGTCGCATCGAAAAGACCGTAGTGCTGGGAGCGGGGACGATGGGCTCGCGGATTGCGGCGCATTTCGCAAACGCCGGGTTGCCATGCATTCTGCTGGATATTGTGCCACCGAATTTGTCTGCGGATGCGCCCTCGAGCGAACGCAATAAAATTGTACGCGCGGGGCTGGACGCGGCGAAGAAGTCGAAGCCAGCGGCGTTTTTTACCGCCGCGCTCGCAGACAAGATCGAGATTGGAAATTTCGAGGATGATTTAGGGCGTTGTGCGGAAGCAGACTGGATCATCGAGGTGGTTGCCGAGAATCTGGAAATCAAACGAAAATTGCTGACGCGTGTTGCCCAGTTTCGCAAACCCGGGGCGATCGTAACCACGAACACCTCCGGCCTGCCGGTGCATCTGATCGCCGAGGGGATGAGCGAGGAATTTCAGCAGCACTGGGCGGGGACGCATTTCTTCAATCCGCCGCGGTATCTGAAATTGGTGGAAGTAATACCCGGGCCTAAGACTTCGAAGGAGGTGGTCGAGTCGTTGAGCGAGTTTTGCGACCGGCGACTGGGCAAGGGCGTGGTGGTGGTAAAAGACACGCCGAACTTCATTGCCAATCGCATCGGAACATTTTCGATGCTCAATGCGCTGCGCCTGATGGGCACGCTCGGAATGACGGTGGAAGAGGTGGACGCGTGCACGGGACCGGCGGTGGGCTGGCCGAAGTCGGCAACGTTTCGAACGGCAGATATCGTGGGCCTCGATGTGCTTGTACACGTCGTGAAGAACATTTACGAGACGGCGCCCAACGACGAGTCGCGGGAAATGTATAAAGTGCCGGCGCTGGTGGAAGAAATGGCCAAGCGTGGCTGGCTCGGCGACAAGACGGGGCAGGGTTTTTACAAAAAGGTTAAGGGCGAGGGCAAGCAGGAGATCCTGACGCTCGATGTGAACACCATGGAGTATCGCTCGCGGCAGAAGGCGAAATTCGCTTCGCTCGAAATGGGTAAGGCGATCGAGGACACCCGCGAGCGGCTGCGCGCGCTTGTCGGCCCTGTGCTGGAAGGGCAGAACGGTGACAAAGCGCAACAATTCTTGTGGCGCGGGCTTTCCGAAACGTGTTTGTATGCGGCGCGGCGTGTCCCGGAGATTTCCGACAACATTGTGGACGTTGACCGCGCTCTGCGTTGGGGCTTTGGCTGGGAACTCGGACCGTTTGAAATCATGGATGCAGTTGGCGTGAAGGCATTCGCGGGGCAGGTGCAAAGAGAAGGGCGCACGCTGTCGGCGGTCATCGAGAAAGTGTTGGCGAGCGGGCGGAAAGGATTTTACGAATCGGAGAAAGGCACGACCACGGTTTTCGACATTGGCAGCGGTGGGACAAAAAAAGTCGAAGAGCCAGTGGGCGTCATCATTCTGAAATCGTTGAAGGATGCGGGCCGCGAAGTGGAGCGCAATTCCGGCGCGAGCCTGATCGATCTCGGCGACGGCGTGGGGTGCTGCGAATTTCACGCCAAGATGAACGCCATCGGCGCAGACTTGATCGCCATGCTCCACAAGGGCTTGAAGCGGCTGGAAACGGATTTTGATGCCCTGGTCATCGCGAACCAGGCTGTGAATTTTTCCGTCGGCGCAAACTTGATGCTGGTTCTGGTGGGAGCCCAGGAGCAGGAGTGGGACGAATTGCACGCGGCGGTCAAGCAATTCCAGAACATCAACCTGGCGATCAAATACTCACCAAAACCGGTGGTGGCGGCGCCCCAGGGAATGGCGCTGGGCGGCGGTTGCGAAGTGAGCCTGCACGCGTCCAGGATTCAGGCGGCAGCGGAAGCCTACATCGGCTTGGTGGAAACGGGGGTGGGACTGATTCCGGGCGGCGGCGGCACGAAGGAAATGCTGATCCGCGCAAATGAGCGCACCGGTGGGACAGCCCTCAGCCTTTCCTCTTCTCCGGAAGACGACCTCGATCTTTTCCATGCCCTGAAGGCCATCTTTGAAACCATCGCCATGGCCAAGGTCGGCACAAGCGCAGAGGAATGCCGCGAGTTAGGGTATTTGCGCCGCGAAGACGGCCTTTCCATGAACCGCGATCGCTTGGTCGCCGACGCCAAGGCAGCCGCGCTGTCGCTGGTGCGGGGCGGCTACAAGCCGCTGGCGGCCAGCTGGCAAGATGGTGCGCGCAGCACTCAGATCAAAGTACTCGGCGAACAATTTCTTGCCGGCGCGAAGCTCGCGATCCACATGATGTTCCGCGGCGGCTATGCCTCCGAGTACGACGCGCATGTCGGCCGCAAGCTCGCGAACATTCTGGCGGGCGGCGCCCTGACGTCGCCGCAATTGGTGAGCGAACAATATGTCTTGGATCTCGAGCGCGAAGCCTTCGTGTCTCTCTGTGGAGAAAAGAAAACCCAGGAACGCATTGCTCACACCCTGAAAACCGGCAAGCCGCTCCGCAACTAGGAAGACGGTCTCACCAGCACCCAGCGAATCAACGGTACGCTCCGACGTGACCGGACAGAAAAGTCTTCGTGAAGGATGTGCACCGTGCCTGGGGTTCTCTTTGAACGAAGTGAGTGGAGCGTCCAAGATCGAACTTTTCTCCGACCCGCTTGCCGCCGACATCACGGCCAGTGGCCTGAAACTAGCAAGAAAGGTTATGTAGAAAAGCTAAACCGCTTTGCATACATCCTCCCTCGTCAGCTTTTCCAAGATGAACCCTCGCGGACCCCGACAACGTGCTGTCTCGATTCGTGCTCGGCCTTATGGCCATTTTTTTCTGCCTCTAACGCCCAAGGCGAAGTACTAATCGTATATAAACGTATTGCTATAACGATCCTTTGTGCGGTATTCTGCGAATTCGGAGGCGTGGATGGTGCAGAAGCTCTTGGCTCCGCGGGAAGCCGCGAACATCTTGGGCGTCAGTTATCCCACTTTGAAGCAGTGGATTTACCGCGGAAAGATAAAATCGGTGAAGACCCCGGGCGGGCACCACCGCGTGCCGGAAAGCGAAATAGACCGCCTGTTTCCGAAGAAGTTGGACCGCGGGGACATCGAAGCGCGGAGAGGAAATTTCCGGAAGATCAGCGGGAGAAACCAGCTGATTGGCCGCGTAGTGGCCATCAAATTCAGCGGCCTGCTGGCGCAGGTGACCATGGCGATTGGTGAGCAGCACATCACCTCGATCATCACGGCGGATGCCGCCAAGGAGCTGCGGTTGAAGCCCGGGGAACGAGCGGCGGCGCTGATTAAGTCGACGGAAGTAATGATCCTTCGGGTATGAGGGTTGGCCGGTAAGGCGCGGTTGATCTCAATTGCGAAATCGCCGTTCGCTCTCGCGTCCTAAGAGGGATTCTCATGAAGGATTGCGCCCCCTTAATGGCTCTTGGCAGCATCGCGGTGCTGCTCTCAGCCGTCGTTCTTGCACCGGGGCAAGAAGTCAGAATAGCGGCGGCAGCGGATTTGAAGTTTGCGATGGGAGAGTTAGCGGAAGAGTTTGAGATGCAGTCCGGAACCAAAGTGAATGTGACTTACGGATCGAGCGGGAACTTTTTCTCTCAAATGCAAAATGGGGCTCCTTTCGATCTGTTCTTTTCCGCGGACACTGAATATCCGCAAAAGCTGGAGGCCGCCGGACTCGTTGAGACCGGGACCCTATCCGAATACGCCGTGGGGCGGATCGTGCTTTGGACGCCTGCGGATGCCAAGCTGGATGTCAGCAAAATGGGATGGCAAACCCTCTTGGATGCCAGCATCGACAAGATTGCGATCGCGAATCCAGAGCATGCGCCCTACGGACGGGCGGCAGTGGCTGCGTTGCAAAAGGCGGGAATCTACGAATCCGTCAAGGACAAGCTGGTGTACGGAGAGAATATTTCGCAAGCGGCGCAATTTGTACAGTCGGGAAATGCGCAGGCCGGGATTGTGGCCTTGTCCCTAGCCGTCTCGCCGGCGATGCGGGATGGAAAACGATGGGAGATTCCAGCGGAGATGCACCCGGCAATTGAAGAAGTAGCGATCGTTTTGAAGGACGCAAAGAATAAGGATTCGGCGCGAGCGTTTCTGGAGTTTGTGAAGAGTGCCGCAGGTCGCGCCATACTCGCGAAGTACGGTTTCGCGTTTCCGGAAAGGGACCAGGAAAGAGGAAAAAAGATAACGCCGAGGCGCTCCAGAGCGCACGGGTAACTCGGAGAAGAGTGCGAGAAAGGTAGCGAATGGAAGCATTGTGGTTGTCCATGAAATTGGCCGCCTGCGTGGCGGTGATATTGCTTGCGATCGGAACGCCGATGGCCTATGGGCTGGCTTTTTCGAACTGGCGCGGAAAATTCCTGCTCGAATCGATTGTCGCGCTGCCGCTGGTGCTGCCGCCAACGGTGCTTGGATTTTACGCCCTGGTAGCGATGGGGCCGCGCGGGCCGTTGGGAAAACTGTGGATCGCGCTCTTCGGGCACGGACTGGCCTTCACATTCGGCGGACTAATTCTTTCGTCTGTGCTGTACAGCCTTCCATTTGCTGTGCAGCCGCTGATCGCTTCGTTTGAGGGAGTCGATCGAAAACTGCTGGACGCGTCGGCCGTGCTGGGTGCGGGAGGCTTGCGGACATTCTGCCGCGTGATCCTGCCGTTGTCGCTGCCCGGAGCGGTGACGGCCGCGGTGCTGAGTTTTGCGCACACGCTGGGAGAATTTGGCGTGGTCTTAATGGTGGGCGGGAATTTGGCGGGAGTCACACGAACGGTTTCGATCGACATTTACGATCACGTGCAATCCCTGGAATACGGCGAGGCAAACCGCATGGCGCTGGTGCTGCTGGCAGTTTCTTTCGTCGTGTTGTCGGTGGTATATGCGGTCAATCGCCGCGTGTGGACGCCGTGGGCGGCGAAGTAAAGGCCACAATGCTGGCCGCGCGAATCCGCAAAGAAAGGCGCAGCGCGGGCGCCTCTTCTTTTGTCCTTGACGTTTCCATCGAAGTCTCTCCCGGCATCACGATTCTGTTCGGAGCTTCCGGGGCCGGCAAATCCACGCTGCTGGACTGCGTCGCGGGACTAGCGCGGCCAGACGAAGGACAAATCGTGGCTGGCGGCGAAGTCCTGTTCGATTCCGCGCGGGGGATCCATGTTCCCACGCCGAAGCGGCGAACCGCCTACGTTTTTCAGACCCTGGCGCTATTTCCGCACCTGAGCGCGGAAGACAACGTTGCATACGGACTGACAGATCTGCGGGAGGAAGAAAGACGGGAACAAGTAGAAGCAATTCTAAAAGCCTTTCGCGTGGAGAAATTGCGGAAACAAAGGCCGGACAAGATTTCCGGAGGCGAGAAGCAGAGAATCGCGCTGGCCAGATCACTGGTTACCGAGCCGCGCGTGTTGTTGCTCGACGAGCCACTGACGGGATTGGATGCGGAGCTGAAAGCATCCATTGTGGACGATTTGCGCGCGTGGAATGTAGCCAAGGGGATCCCTATTCTGTATGTGACACATAGCCGCGAAGAGGTGGATGCACTGGGCAGCCGCGAAGAGGTGGATGCACTGGGC